>JAGORY010000004.1:0-13899 GCA_018062585.1 Candidatus Peribacteraceae bacterium
TGTCCGACGCGGGGTGGAGCAGCCCGGTAGCTCGCAAGGCTCATAATCCCGCGGCCGCGGGATCGCAGGTTCAAATCAGTTATTTTTTTTGCTTTTTAGACTGCTTAACTGCATACTCAACTGTCCGACGCGGGGTGGAGCAGCCCGGTAGCTCGCAAGGCTCATAACCTTGAGGTCGCAGGTTCAAATCCTGTCCCCGCAACCAAATTTGTATGCAAGGAAGCTTCGTCGCCTACGTTCTGGTGAATGCCGAAACAAAGAAATACATCGGTATCACTTCTGATATTTCAAAAAGACTTGCGGAGCATAATGAAGGAAAGTCCGAGTACACTTCTTTTCGAGGACCATGGACTTTATTGTGGTCCAGCAGGGTAATGTCTCACACAGAAGCTTTGCGACTGGAAAAGCTCATGAAGAAGCAGAAGGGCGGGGACGGGCTCCAGGTGCTGATGAGGATTTTCTCGCAAGGCTCATAATCCCGCGGCCGCGGGATCGCAGGTTCAAATCCTGTCCCCGCAACCAACAAAGTTAGTACTCAATTATACAGTGCAATTTTTGTGAATGGTGAAGCGGCCACAAGCAACTTGCGATTTGGCCTCTCTTTTCCCTTGCTCAGATTCAATCCTTTCCTTAAGATCTCCCCACTATGGCAACAAAAAAAGCGGGTGGATCAACCCAAAACGGCAGAGATTCAGTCTCTAAGCGCTTGGGCGTAAAGCGCTTCGGTGGCCAGATGGTGAATGCCGGTGAGGTTCTTGTTCGTCAAAAAGGCCTCTGGTACCGATCGGGCAAGAACACGTACCTCGGCAAAGACTGGACCATTCACTCTGGAATTGAGGGTGTGGTCGCCTTCCGCAAGTCCAAGATCAAGAAGTTCAACGGTCGCCGTGAGCTTGAGACGACAGTGAGTGTTGTCGCTCTCGCCGCCTAAGTACGTCTTCGGATTGTGAGCTGCGGATTTTTCGACGTACACTGATGGTTGTAGGCAGACAGTTTGCAACTTCGCTAGATTTATATGGGCTTTGATCCTGTATACTTTTTCCGTGGGCCGGTAGCTCAGTTGGTTAGAGCACAGGACTTATACACCTGGGGTCGGTGGTTCAACTCCACCCCGGCCCACCACCACGATTAGAGCATTCGTTCAATTTCTTACACCTGCGATTGCAGCCGTATTGATCGTGCTGTTTTTTCATGAGCATTTTTATCTTTCATACATCCTTGGATTATTAGCAGTTATGAGCGCAGGGCTCTTGGTAACGAGATCTGCAAACTGATGAAACCAAGGCAATACTGCCTTCTATTCCGAGCATGAGCCTCATTCCGGTCTCCCACGATCCCTGGACGCGGCGTCCCGGCTGCGGGGAAGTATTGAGTTAGGCTTTACCCTTCATTATCCCCCTCATCTTGTATCTCCCCTACTAACTCCTCAAGCACATCCTCCAATGTCACGAGGCCGATCGTTTTGCCGTTATCGGTTACCATCGCCAAATGCGAGTGGCTGCTCCTGAGAACATTCAGGAGATCATCACACCGAAGCGATCCCTCGACGCTTGGTACCGGTCGCAAAATTTCGGTGATGGGATGACCCTCCTTGCCGTCTGCCATCATTTCCAAGGTGTCATGACTGATGATGTAGCCGACAATCTCATCCAAAGAGTGCCCAACGACCGGATATCGCGAGTACGTGTGCTCGAAGATCATCTTGGCTGCCTGACGGATGCTCCGGCCTTTCTGGATGAAGACGATGGATGCCGCCGGTGTCATGATGTCTTTCGTCGTCCGATCGTTCAGGACGAATGCGCGATGGATCAGCTCGCGTTCGTCGGAGTCGATGTGACCGGCTCCGCCACCGAGATTCGCGAGTGCCCTGATTTGGTCTTCGGTGCCTACTTTCCGTTTTCCGGACTTAAACATGCGGGCAATGCGCTCGAGGACTACGACAACCGGATACAGAACGACGATGAGCGCGCGAAGAATGGGGGCAACGAAGCGAGAAATGCGCGGCGCGTAGTGCGAACCGATGGACTTCGGAATGATTTCGGAGAGCACGATCGTGACGAAGGTCAGAAGTGCGGTCACGATGCCGATGGCCTGACTACCGAACAGTGCTTCAGCTTTTCGTCCGACGAGAATGGGTCCGAGGATATTGGTGACGTTCGTAAGAATGACGATGACGATGATCGCACGCGTCGTGTGACGGAGAAGCTGCTTGAGTTCGCGGGCACCCCATCGTTTCTTTGCGATCATGACTTCTATTTCGGCTGGATTGACACTCAGTATCGCGGCGTCGATCATCGAAAGTACGCCGGAGATACACACGAATGCTGTACTAAGAACCAGTAGTTCGACCATGGAACTTCATGGTATCAAAATCCCCTCTTTTGCGCTATGATACGCGCATGAATTGCACGACAAGCACCCTCAGCACGCGGATTCTCTTCTCTGTCGCCTGTACGCTAGCACTCGTTGCCTGCCGCCAGGCTCCAGTAGTCGTGCCTCCAACGGAGCAGGATTCATCGTCATCCATGACCACGTCTTCATCATCGTCCGTCGAAATCTCAGACAAGGAAGTCATCATCGAGTCCCCCGAAGTGAACGCGCTCGTGATGAGTCCCCTGCTTGTACGCGGCAAAGCTCGTGGCTTCTGGTTCCTTGAAGCATCTCTCCCGGTCCAACTCAGGGATGCCAATAACAATGTCATCATGACTGTTCCGGCTACCGCCAACGGCGAATGGATGACGACCGACTACGTCGAGTTCACGGCAACATTACGGTTCACGACGACTGCTACGTCTGGCTTCCTCGTCATCAAGAAAGATAATCCCTCGGGACTACCGGAAAACGACGCCGAGGTAAAAATCCCGGTGAATTTTTAGCGGTTCGGAAAAAGCTTTGTGAGGAACGCCTTGGCCTCGGCCTTCGTCGTGATCTCTTTCCTGACCTGTGCGTCCTTGAGGAGACTGATGGCTTTCCCAACTTCCTCCCCTGGCTCGATCCCAGCAATCTCCATGATGTCATCGCCCGAAAGAAGTGGCTTCTGAGGACGCGGGTGTGAGTTCAGGAAAGCATTGTAATCCGTGATGATGGCGTCATACATGACAGGGTCTGAGGGCTTCGTGCCTTGAATATCGATCCAGAACAGTTGGAGAAGTTCTTTGAACCACGGATGAAAGTACCAGTGGGCCTTGCGTTCCTCTGACAGTTTTTCAAATGTTCCCATCATCATATGATGTTCGATAAGCCACTGGATTTTTCGGATCCGCTCGGACGGCATCTGAAGACGTCGAAATGCGTTTCCGATCATTTTGGCCGATTCTTCTGCGTGACTATCAAATCTGATCCGTTCTTTCAGTGAAAATGTCACGGACTTACCCACGTCATGAAACAGTCCAGCGAGCCTGACATCTTTTCCGAATTCTTCGGTACACGAGTCGGCGCAGGCCTTCAGGTGGTCCCACACGTCTCCTTCTTTGTGATACTCGTGTGGCTGAGCTACCCCTTTGCACGCCTCAAGTTCGGGAAAAAGAGCCTTCAGTACACCCAATTCTTGCCAGTCCTCCAGACCAAGAGAGGGCTTTTCGGTCTTCAACAACTTTTCGATTTCTTGGAGCACACGCATGCCCGAAAGTCCGACGACACACTCAGCATATTTCTTCAAAGCCGCATACGTCTCAGGATGATACTGGCCCGCAAGCGTCGTCCGTAAACGGATTATGCGAAGAATACGCAGAGCATCATGCGTGATGCGCTCGGCTGGGATTCCGATGAAGCGTACGAGTCGTTCGCTGAGATCCTGCTCGCCGTTGCAGGGATCAAACAGTTCTCGGGTCACGGGGTTCCAGTACATCGCATTCACTGTTGCATCACGACGAAGTGCATCTTTCTCGCGGCTACCGAATTGTACGGATTCCGGATGTCTGCCGTCGGATGCTTCGTCATCTTCTCGAAACGTCGTGATCTCGAACGCGTGACCCTCGACCGCAACGATGACCGCACCGAGTGCCGCGTTCGTCGTATCGCTTTGTGGGAAGAGTGAGGCAACCGCAGCAGGAAGCGCCGATGTCGCCATATCGATTTCATGCGGCATCATCTCCTGAAACATATCTCTCACCGCCCCACCGATCCACCAAGCCTCGTGTCCGGCATCCAAGAGTTTTTCGGTGATCTTGTACGCAGCTTCTCCATGCTTGCTTGAAAGCACTCTATTGATGATTTCTTGAGCAATCGGCATAGCAGGTTATAGGTTATAGAAGAGAGGTTATAGAAAAAAAGACCTTTTCCCTATAACCTATCCCCTATGTCCTTACGTTTTGCCGTCGCTGGTGTCCCACTCTCTACCCCGAGCCCCGGAGGAACAGTGGAAGGCTTGAAGCATGCAGCAAAGCTTGGGATCACGGCGATGGAACTAGAGTGGGTTCAGCGTGTGCCACCGAACGAGGACCGTATGATTCTCATCAATACGACTGCGAAGGAACTCGGCATGACGCTCACGGTACATGCGCCGTACTACATCAATCTGAATTCCCCCGATCCAGCAACACTTGCCGCAAGTAAGAAACGCATTCTGGATGCACTCCGGATGTCCGAAATCGCGGGTGTGAGATCCGTCTGCGTTCATCCGGCATTTAACTTAGGTATGCCGCCTGATGCGGTATACGAAAACGTCAGGCGAGCCGTCGATGACATCATGAGCCACAAATTCAAAGAGTTTCCGAGTGTGAACCTGGGGCTTGAGACGATGGGAAAGCCGACGCAATTTGGAACATTGGAAGAGGTTCTCAGGATCAGTCAGGAATTTGATATCTATCCAGTCGTCGACCCAGCGCATATGCACGCCCGCACGAACGGACTTATCAATACGACGAGAGAATGGGACGAGATGCTCGACATGTACGAGAAATACTTAGGTAAGGCGTCACTCAAGAACGTTCACATGCATTTCTCGGGTATCGCTTACGGCCCGAAGGGTGAGAAACATCACCTGCCACTGCAGGAAAGTGATGCACGTTGGGAAGACTTCTTGAAGGTTCTTAAAAAACGTAAAGTTGAGGGAGTGTGCGTCTGCGAATCCCCTCTTATGGAGAAAGATACGCTGCTGATGCAGAAAACGTTCTATTCCTAATTCTTGATTCTTCCTTCATAATTCTTTCGTATGAATATCGCCATCAACGGCTTCGGCCGCATCGGACGTCAGGTTCTTCGGATCATCCTCGAGAAACATCCGGACATGAACGTCGTTCTCATCAACGACTTAACCGAACCCGCGACTCTGGCTCACCTCTTCGAATTCGACTCTACGTACGGTCCGTTCAAGGGAAAAGTGGCGCTCGAAGGTGACATGCTGATCACTGCCCATGGCAAAGCCAAACTGACGGCGATCAAAGATCCGTTGCAACTACCACACAAGGATCTGAAAGTTGATGTCGTCCTCGAATGCACGGGGTTCTTTACCAAACGCGATGATGCTGCGATGCATCTGAAGGCCGGAGCCAAGAAAGTCATCATCTCGGCTCCGTGCAAAGACAAAGCTGACGGAACGTTCTGTATGGGCGTCAATAATGAGCTCTACGACCCGAAGACGATGCACGTCATTAGTAACGCATCCTGCACCACGAACTGCTTGGCTCCGATGGCACTCGTCATCCATGAGGCATTCGGCATCGAGCACGGACTCATGAATACCATTCACAGTTACACCAATGACCAGAATCTTCTTGATCTTCCTCATAAAGATTTGCGCAGAGCACGTGCTGCCGCCATTAATATTGTGCCGTCCAGTACGGGGGCCGCTAAGGCGATCGGTGAAGTGATCCCGGAGCTCAAAGGCAAATTACATGGTATTTCACTTCGCGTGCCGACACCGACCGGCAGCATCACGGATCTTACGGTTGTTACGAAGAAAAAGGTCACTCCCGAGGAAGTGAATGCAGCTCTAACGAAAGCCGCAAACGGACCTATGAAAGGAATCCTGGGAGTCGAGACGCGTCCGCTCGTGCAGAAAGACTACGTCGGCGACCCCCGAAGCTGCATCATTGACTCTGAACTCACGCAGGTCATCGGCGATAATCTTCTCAAGGTTTTCGGCTGGTACGACAATGAGTGGGGGTACAGCAATAGGCTTGCTGAGCTTGCGAAGTTCATCGGGAATTCGCTCTAGACAAGTATCGATACGTCTTCGGCTGAAGTTTGCCTCGCGTCGTTCTTTGCCTCTAGTGCCTCCGCAAGCAGGGCAATTTTTTCTTCAAGATCGTACGTGAAGTCATCGTGTGTCAATTGCCCGAGCATCGGTTTGCCGTCCTGACGTGCCATTTCAGCTTCCCACATTGTCAGAAGCATCTTATTTTCTCCAATTCTAGACTTCATTTCAGCGTCAATCGCTTCATACGTACGCTCCTCGGTTTGACTGCTCAGTACCGACTTCCATAGTTTCACGAGCTCGTCGTACGCTTTCATTTTTTCAGACATGGTTTCCGTAAAAGTGTCCCTAAAAACTCTATAGTCTACAAAGCCATCTTCTTTGCCGAGCATTCTTTGCATCATTTTCTTTATTGTCGTCATATACAGCCGTATTCTCTCAAACCCGTGTGACTGGATGACCGTCCGATTAATTCTTTCGTCCTCGGTCACTACATCCGCATCCGAAGTGGAGACAAGTCGGAGGTGTGGCGTCGCAGTACGTGTCCGCTGCATCTTGGAGCCTTGCATGCGCTCGTTCTCCGTAGGGTCGCCGAGTATGATTTCTAGTTTCGTCGGGGCTTTTTTTCGGAACTCGTAGAAAACTTCGTGTGCATTTTTTCCGCTCTCAAGGATTTGTGTGATAAGTGTATCGGCAATCTCGCCTGAAACTTCGTACTGTTGCCCTACTTTTGAATGCCTCAGTTGTCTGAGCTGCACATCAAGTGGCGACACATTCTCTTGATCGAGAAACTGATCGCCTTGCCCGAGATATTCGGCGGAACTCATAAAAATTGTGCGTACACTATCCCCGCACACGAGGAAAAAGTCAATGCTCTTAGCACTGACTTTTTCTGTAGCGCGCTTTTACTCCTTCTTTTTTTCATCATCCACCACTTCAGCATCTTTGACGTCCTCCTTCTTCGGCTCAGTTGAAGCGCCTTCTTTCTCTTTCTTCTGCGCGGCTTCGTAGACGAGTTTGCCCATCTCCTGAGCTTCGGTCGCTAGTGCGTCGGAGGCCTTCTTGATGTCCTCGGTCGTCGCATCTTCTTTCTTCAGGACATCACGGACGTCATTCATCTTCTCGTTCACTTTCTTCTTGAGCTCATCAGGGATTTGTTTGTCGTACTCCCGAAGCTGCTTCTCGAGATTGAAGACGAGTGAGTCGGCGGTATTGCGGACATCGATCAGTTCACGCTTCTTTTTGTCTGCTTCGGCGTTCACTTCGGCGTCTTTCTTCATGCGCTCGACTTCTTCTTTACTGAGTCCGGTCGATCCCTGAATCGTGATGTGCTGCTCTTTTCCGGTGCCCTTGTCCTTGGCTTTCACATGCAGAATTCCGTTGGTGTCGATGTCGAACGTAACTTCGACCTGCGGAAGCCCTCTAGGGGCTGCAAGAATGCCGTCGAGGATAAAACGTCCGAGCGACTTGTTATCAGTAGCCATTTCACGCTCGCCCTGCACGACGTTGATCTCAACCGAGGTTTGGTTGTCTGCTGCGGTGGAGAAGACCTGAGACTTGCTGGTCGGGATGCGCGTGTTCCTCTCGATGACTTTGGTTGCTACTCCTCCCAGCGTCTCGATGCCGACCGACAGCGGAATGACGTCGACGATCGTAATGTCGCGGTTGATGTCTCCGCCAATCTGGCCTGCCTGAATGGCCGCACCGATGGCAACGACTTCATCCGGATTCACGCCTTTGTGCGGTTCTTTATCAAACAGTTTGCGTACCTGCATCTGGACGGCAGGCATACGCGTCATTCCTCCCACGAGCACAACCTCGCTGATGTCGGACTTCTTGATACCGGCGTCTTTGAGCGCCATTTCACACGGTTTCACGGTGCGCTGGATGAGATCGGCGACGAGAGACTCAAGCTTCGCGCGCGAAATTTTGATCGTAAGATGCTTCGGCCCCGTCGCGTCGGCAGTGATGAACGGCAGGTTCACTTCGGACTCGATCTGGGACGAAAGTTCGATCTTGGCCTTTTCGGCTGCTTCGCGGATACGCTGCAGCGCGATCTTGTCTTTCGACAGATCGACGCCTTGATCTTTTTTGAACTCAGCAATCAGCCACTCGACGATGAGCTGGTCAAAGTCGTCTCCGCCGAGGTGTGTGTCACCGTTCGTGGAGAGCACCTCGAAGTGTCCGTCACCCGAGAGCTCGAGCACCGTCACGTCGAATGTTCCGCCTCCGAGGTCGTAGACGATGACTTTCTCTTCTTTCTTCTTATCGAGTCCGTACGCGAGTGTTGCTGCAGTAGGCTCGTTGATGATGCGTACGACTTCGAGTCCCGCGATCTCACCGGCTTCTTTCGTCGCCTGACGCTGGTTATCGTCAAAGTATGCAGGAACAGTGATGACGGCCTTGCTGACCGTGGTTCCGAGAAATGCTTCGGCATCCTTCTTCAGTTTCATGAGCACTTTGGCGCTGATTTCCTGCGGCATCATGTCTTTGCCGTTCACAGAGATCACCGCCCTCCCCTCTTTGCCTGCCTTCACTTCAAACGGCAAGTGTGCGGCCTCCTTTTTCACTTCGTCGAAACGATGTCCAATGAAACGCTTCGCCGAGAAAACAGTGTTCTTAGGATTCGTGACGGCCTGACGCTTAGCTGCGATACCAACGAGAACTTCACCTACTTGTCCTGAGCCTGTCGATGGATCCTTAAATGCGACGATCGACGGCGTGGTGTTGGCACCTTCGCTATTGGGGATCACCTGCGGCTCACCGCCTTCGATGACAGCCATGCAGGAGTTCGTGGTTCCGAGGTCGATTCCAATGATTTTGGACATAGTTGCAGGGGGAATGCTGGATTAGCACTCACTAGTTTAGAGTGCCAATCCCCTTTCGTCAACACCTGGTAAAACAAAAAGCGATCCATACAGCAATGTGCCGGAAAACGTGTAGAATAAGCGCATGTTTTTGGATCACGCCACCATCGAAGTCGCCGGAGGTAACGGCGGAAACGGAGCCGTAGCCTGGCGCCGAGAGAAGTACGTGCCCGAAGGTGGCCCAGCGGGAGGCGACGGCGGCAGAGGCGGCAATATCATTATTCAGGCTGATCCGAACACCGATACACTCAGCGATTTCGCAAGCCGCAAGAAATTTAAGGCGAAGGACGGCGAGAAGGGCGGTGGCGCCAATTGCGCGGGCCACGAGGGATTGGACGTCATTCTTATGGTTCCGCCCGGAACGATGGTCTACGACGTGACAGACGAGAAGAACCCTAAGCTCATTGCGGATCTGCAGACGAACGGTGACCAGCTGGTAGCTGGACGGGGCGGCAAAGGAGGGTTTGGTAACGCCCACTTCAAGACATCCGTTCGTCAGGCGCCTGACTTTTCGGAACTCGGTGAGCCCGGGGAAAGGCGAAAAGTACGGCTGGAGCTCAAGCTTGTGGCCGATATTGGCATCATCGGATATCCGAGCGTCGGCAAATCCTCGCTGATCGCCGCAGTCTCGAAAGCCCGACCAAAGATCGCGGACTATCCGTTTACGACGCTCGTTCCGAACCTCGGCGTCGTGAAAGTCTTCGACCGTGAGTTCATCCTCTGCGACGTGCCAGGGCTCATCGAGGGTGCGAGCGAAGGCAAGGGTCTTGGATATCAGTTTCTTCGTCACATCGAACGCTGCGGCGTGCTGCTTCACGTGCTGGACGTCGAGCGCGATGATATCGTCGCCGACTACAAGTCGATTCGTAAAGAACTGCAATCGTTTTCGCCCGAACTCGCGAAGAAGCCGGAGTTCGTGGTTCTTAATAAGATCGACATCGTTCAAGGCGATGCAAAGCCGTGGACGGATGCGCTCAAGAAAGCCAAGATCAAGGTCTTCGCCACAATCTCGGCAGTCACGAGAGACGGCACCGACGATCTCATGAAGAAACTTCTGCCGATCGTTCTTGAGGAGAAGCAGAAGCGTACCGAGGAGAGTGAGAAACCGGTCGATGAAAAGAATCTGCCGGTTATCCAGCCGCATCTTTTATCCGACAAAATGGGCGCGTTCCGCATCGAGCACGTGCCGCAGGGCCTCCTCGTCCGCGGCAAGCGCCTCGAGCAGTTCACGGCTATGACCGACTTCAAAAACCCAAGCGGCCGCAGCCGGTTTAGGGATGTTGCTCAACGCATCGGTCTGATACGGGCACTTGAGAAGGAAATGAAAGTCGGCGAAGACATTTTCATTGGCAATAGATCGGTGAAGGAGTACTTGCTCTAATTTTTTATCATGCCCCGCACAAAAGCCACCGAATCTCAGAAAGCATTCACGGATGAAGTCCGTTCTCTTGAGGAGCGCCTATTCCTAGGTCAGCTAGACCCTGCACAACCCGACCGCATGAAGAATACCGGCAAGTACTCGTGGCTCTACCGTCCTAGCCATCACGCCGCAACCGGGCTCATCACAAAAGAAGATGTCACGATGCTCACGAAACCGGGTAAACGTCTCCTGAGCGTTGGGGCGCATCCTGCATACCTTGAGCAACTTCTCATTGTTCTCGGCATTCCGGCGGAAAACATCATGGCGACGGATAACGACCCTGCATTTCGGTACGCCGAAGGACTCATGGACCGAGCGCTCTTCGACTGCACTGGCATTTGGCCGGACATCGGCATGTTCGATCTCATCATTTTCCCAGAAAGTCTGTGCATGGCCGTAGGTGGTGACTCGAAGAAAGAAGAAGGCACCGCCGACTCCCCTTTTCCGTCGGACAGCAAAGAGGCAGAGACGCTAGCGATAGTTTTGGAACAGGCACTCTCAAAACTACGCCCAGACGGCGAAATCCGTGCGAATGGTCCGATGAGTCACCCAAACGTCGTAAAAGCAGCGAGCACCGCACTCACATTGAAGGGGTGCAGTCACTCCATCGATTACCAACGGTACTTTCTCACTGTACGGCCTGTGGAGTAAAAAGACTTCAATTGCAGCTGCGTAACAATCCTTGTCTCAATAACGGAATCAGTTTAAAGTGTCCTACTTTATGGCTCTCGAAAAGACGAGTACATTGGCCCCATCACCCGTCATGGAAGTCGGGAAGAAAAAAAAGTCAGCTGCCAAGGCGATTTTCGACTCCATGCGCGCGCAGGTTGCCGCCGTTTTCCCGGACAACGATGCGGAAGCATGGCAATGGACGGATGAAAGCTTCGAGACCTATGAGATCAAGCGTCCCGAGAGAAAGTTCGAGCAGTGGATGAAGAACAACTACGTAGACTCCGACGAATTTTCAAAGCGGCTTGTCAGACGGATGTTCGGAATTTGGCAGGAAATGGAGAACGAGGGATTTGTCGCCAATGACAAAGAGCTCTACGAGCACCAGAAGGCGCTTTTCGCATGGATCGCGTTGTCGACGGCCACGGGAATACGTGACCAGATCGCGAACCTTCTCGTACGCTCTCCGTATGGAAGCGGAAAGAGCCTCGTCGCCGGCCTCGTGGGACTTGCATTCCGACAGGTACAGCAGGAAATGATGGACCAAGGAAAAGATACGACTACCGTACCTTCCGGCGTGCTCCTCGGGCTACGAAAAGAGCACATGATGCAGAACGCGCTCGGAAAGCAATTTGCGGTGCTTCAGCCGCCATACACAGTCGAGCGCGCCGATGTAAACGTATACTGGAAAAATCTTGCGGCTCACTTCGGACCGGATTTCAGCGATAGTTTCGACAAGCCCAAAGGTCACGCGCACCCGCTGTATACGCTCTTCAACATTTCGAAGGATGTTGAGGCGACGGATACGCCGCAGGAACGAGTTTCTGAGTACATCAAGGCGAATATCACATCGAAGGGATGGGGAAAGGTCAAACCGGCGAAACGCAGAAAAATCACGGAGACCCTCGAGCAACTCGTTGCCGGTACGGCTCTCTTCATTCCCGACATTTACAACGTGCCTCAGCTCGAAAAGCCCCTTCCGCGCGAAGAGATGTACACCGAGGAGGCCGCGCAGTATCGCGGAGATTCTGCTTTCGCGTTCACCGGAACTCAGGACTACCGAGTCAAGACAACCCACCCACATCTGGCCCTGGATCCGAAAACGCATACCACCAAGCCAAACACGGAGAACCCGAGCAAGATACTCATCGCGTACGGCACGATGGTCACGCGCGCACCGGAAAGTATCCGTAAAGATGTCCGTGACGAAATCATGAGCCGGGGAATCCTTCTCTTGATCGACGAAGCCGGAGCATTCACGCCGGGCTCGCTTGGCGACTCGATGTGCCAACTCAATGGTGGCTACTGGCCCTACATGGTCGGCTTCACTGGGGGAGACCGAGGCATCGAAGGCTGGCAGCGCTCCCCTACGATTTCGACGGAGAAAATGATCGAGCTCGGACTCATGAAGCCGATTGCGTTCCAAGGTATCGGAGACGCTCAAAATCCTCCCGCTCAGGGGACGGAGGAAGCCTGGTCGGAATATAGAAAACGGATGTTTACAGACGAGAAAACCGCCACGACTCTCGGGCTTCCTCAACCGCACGAACTCGACACGGTCGTCGTGGTACCTACCGGAAACGTCCGTGAATACGCGCACCGCATCAAGATGGAGCATAATAAGAGGCGCATCCCGATAAAAATCTGGTGCTTCGATCCGGCCTCGGGTGACAGTCGCTGGTCCATCATCGTGAACGGTTTCAACGCCCCAAAGAATGAGGGAGATCCGAAACGGATTTTGGTCGCTCCTCCGTCCCAGATGTCGGAGGCGCTGCACCTTCATGCAGAGTGTTACGATATCCTTGCGAACATGTCTAAACACCCAGTCGATCAGACGCGTGGACGACTTGGACACATCCGTAACGACGAGAACGGCAAGCTCAGAAATCGGGCGCGGACGTATTTCCGCATGCAATGGTTGGAAGGAGCACGCGGCGAAGCGTATATCCGCGAAGTCGCTAAGATGATGGGCTACGATCTCGAGGACGAGAACGAAACGTGGCAGGCACTTCGATGCATGATCGATCTCGACGCTCATGAACGTGATGGCAAACGTAGGGGGCTCAGCGAACCGGAGCCAATTCCGGACAGTTCCATCATTCAGAGACGTAAGAAGCGTCGGGCAAGCAAAACGCAGTGGACACCGCTGAAAGCTACGAGTCCATTAGTCATTGAGCAACAGCGCAAAGCGGCCGAGCGTCAGGCCAGAAAAAGCGCAGCTGCACTTTCTGGCGAAGCACATACCACACTCCAAGCGAACGCGTTTCAGCCACGGAAGAATGATGAATACACAGTTACCGATGGCAACGAATCAATTACGATCATCGTCAATGAGAGAGGATTCCCGATGAATTTGGAGGCGCTGGCTGACAAGCTTGCTCCCTACGGAGAATCATTCGCCTTACTCGTGAAAGACGCGCATCAGAAAGGCCAACGGGGCCAAGCTCTGGCACAGACCACCTTCGATGAATTCTGGCGCTTTAAGCACAATGTCATTTCTAGTTTTTAAACATGGCACATCCTGGTTTCCCCGACGGCATCGACGATAAGCTAGACTTGAGCGAGCCGTACGTCTGGGATGTCGACGATTTCGTCGGACGAGAACGGATGCCGGTAGCACGCGGAAATACCAAGCTTGAGGAGATCTACATGAACACGAGAACTCTGCTTCCCAAACTCATCTCGTCGGTCAGATGGTCAAAGCTTCGACGTCCGTACAGGGAATACTCTGATGAAATCGGCTTAAGTATCAACGGCTACAAACCACTTGAAAAAGATCCGAAGCTCGCCAGCGGCGCACATCGTGA
>JAGORY010000004.1:13999-35798 GCA_018062585.1 Candidatus Peribacteraceae bacterium
CGGAGCGGCTCATTCAATCCGAACTCATCGGCACCGCAGACATCGCGCCGATCGCTCGTACCGTGATGAACCGAAGCGAAGTGGACGATTTTCTTCTGAGCTGGGAAAAGGCCTGTGTCGTTGAACTGCAGCGCGAATCATTTGGCAGACAGTGTCAGGTGGCCATGAGCGACCGCGGGCTGACTGCTCCGGACATCGGCAGAGCTCTCGACGTGAAGGCGCCCGAAGAGCGCGGCGTAGAGTCGAAAGGGCGTGAGCAACGCTACCGCCCGGACGCTGAAGTAAGGAGTGTACTGTACCACAACCATGTGAGCAGCCAGATTCCGGTAGAAGCGCTCATCCAACTCATCGCCTCCGACGACAAGCACGCCGGTACGCTCCGCGCGGCGTACTTCACGGAACGTGAGCGATACTTCCGCAGAAACGGCTACCGCAAGAGCGGCGAGGGTCTGCGAATGAGGATCACGCGTGAACTCGCCGGCGCCAGCACGAAGAAACTCGCGACAAATTTCCTGCCTGAGAATAAGCACGGCGACAAAAAGACCGTGCGCGAAATTGATCTCAATCTCCAGCGTCTAGAAAGGAACGAAAAGGGTCCGAAAGTCGCTGACTTCAAGGACGTTTTTCCAGTGCTCAAGAGAATGGCAGCGCAGCACTCCAATGAAGCGCTCAACAGACTGGACGCCATGGGTGAAATACCTGAATACTTAAAGCACTTTGCGACCGTCCGAGAAATGGCTCAAAACCTCGCGAAAGCAATGAACGGCGCAGAGGCTGTATCGGATGCGATGCGGAATATCTCTACCGTGGATTCACAGTGGCTGCGGCCGGATCTCATCACGCAGATGGGAAGCGGACATTTCGTGAGCGCTTTACCCCCGCTTCAATTCATGATGAAGGCTGCCCTCGATCAGACGCTGCCGGAAACCGTACGTCGAGACTGGTATGAGCGATTTCCGAAACAACTTGAGCAGGGACTGTTGTACTTCGGCACCATACAACATCCTACGGCCAAAGCAGTCTGCACGGTCATCGCATCCAAGGACGGAAACCCGATGGATTTCTTTAAACGAGTTCCGGGAGCAGTCGCAACAAAAGGCACGAAGATTCTAAGACAATTAAACGAGGGCGACCGCGTCGATTGGAAATATATTCATGCTGACCTGCTAGCCGCCGGATTAATACCTTCACAAGCGACATACAAATTCATTCAGATCCTTCATGAATCGCGCGGGGACCTGCAATCGACTCTCAAAGAAGCGGTCCCCATCCTGAGACGCAACAATCTTGAGGTTCATCCGGTGAATCTACCTGGAACCACGCCCGAGGATCTGAGGGGCCATCGTGTAAAAAAGAAATAGGGGTAAGAAACCCCCTTCTCAGGCGTCTTAGTGATAGATCCTCAATTCTTCCCCCTCATCCTCATGGGTGCTCTCACTCCATTCATCGTCCTGCTTATCGTTGCGCTGATCTTCAACTGCATCCCAATGGACGGGCAGCTCAAGCGGATCGGCTACATCATCATTGGCATCGTTGCCATTGTTCTCCTCCTGCGCTTCGCTGGCATCTTCTAGTTCGTCGATTCCCCTTGCCTGAAGAAGTTTCTCCATCTGAGAGCGAGTTTCATCGAGTGTACGCTGAAGGACGTCGTTTTTGCGCTGTAGGTCACGACTCTCTTTATTTCTGAGTCTGAATTCAAATCGTTTGGGATTTTCTTTTTCAAGAATCTTCAACTCGTCCTCTTTGTTTTTCTTTTGACGCATCTCGGCTAATTCGATGGTGGCCTGCAGAATTTTTTCGCGAAGTGTGTGAAACGTCTCCTCGTCACCCATGAGATCCAAGTCATCTCTTTCCACCGCACGAAGAATGCCTTCGCTTAAGAGTGCGCCGCCCCCAGCAAACCCCGGGAGAAATGCATCAGGAAGCGTCGCGCGAATTTGAGCGAGCCTTGCCCTACGATCATCTGGATCGAGATTCTCAAACTCTTTTCGTTCTGCGCTCGATGGCATGCCGTACTTCTTGAGCACGCCTTCATCATCGAAATCGAGCATTGCACGTAGTTCTGCGCTTTTCGAAATCTCTTGTTGGAACAGTCGGACAGCTACGTCGATGGTGTTTTGGGAGATCGTACCCTTGCCGCGAAGATAGAACTCAAA
This sequence comes from Candidatus Peribacteraceae bacterium, assembly GCA_018062585.1. Taxonomy (GTDB): domain Bacteria; phylum Patescibacteriota; class Gracilibacteria; order Peribacterales; family Peribacteraceae; genus JAGORY01. The sequence continues at coordinate 16,156 of JAGORY010000004.1, forward strand.
TTCATCGCCTCCAGTCGCCATCGGTATGACGGTGATGCCGTTCTCTGTAAGGAACTTCCGTGCGGGTGAGTCTTCATTCACGAGAATGCGAACCACACCCTGTAAATAGTGCGTTGTTTCCTCGTGCGAAGTGCAATCCTTAAACGAGCGAAGTCCGTTGCCGTCGAGCATGATCCAGGCAAACTCATCTATTCGGTCCGACGAAATATTCTCCGTCATCAGCATTCTGAGGTCGTAACGGAACATAGAGGTACCATATTTCGCTGCGTGGATGGGATGATCTGCCTTCGACAACGTCGATTCGAACCAGTGCTCCCTGAAAATTTCAGCGGTGAGATTTTGTTTCATCGCAACGATGTGTGCATCAAGTGTTTCGGAATCCCAGCGCTCCTCACGAGCAGTTACTCTCAGTTTTTCGGTTTCCGACACAATGAGCGCCTGCAAGGCTCTCTTCGTCGTTTCCCCGATAATCTGGTCACTCATACCTTCGCTAATACGCTCTTCATCCGTTCTCTCTTCAGCGGACGCAGCATGAAGCTCCTTCAGTCTAGATAAGACGCGCGACACAGTTTCGGCCGGAGCTTCAACATTGCTGGAAACGAGTTCGGGCATGGGGTTTTGGGCTTCAGAAAAGGCAATGTAGGGTAGCACTATTTTTACGTCTGTCAACCCTTCATCGTACGACAAGTGATCGAACTACACAGTCTTCCTAGTGAGCGATTATCTGATATGCTTTCCGCGCGTTGTTTATTGTGTACCACGTGGCCCGGTAGCTCAGTGGTAGAGCGCAAGCCTGAAGAGCTTGGCGTCGTCAGTTCGATTCTGACCTGGGCCACCATTCGACTCTCCCGCATGCGCGGGATCGCTCATGGTCGTCGCCCTGCGGGGCTCCGGCCATTCTTTATATTGGGCGAGTCGAATGACCCTGAGCGAAGCTTCAGCGTAGTCGAAGGGCCCAGGTCAAACCTTTCCAAACCCTCACTTCGCCACCCCGTCCTTTCTCATCCGGAGAACCAGTGCCACCGCAGACGGATTCGATGAATCTATCTCGAGCGAGCGCATGAGCAGCTGGGCAGCTTCGTCGATCTTTTCATCGTCATAGACAAGAGATGCGAGATTCGCGAGTGCGTCGGCGTTGCCCGGATTCATGCGAATCGCTTCTCGGTACATCGCTTTCGCTTCACTCATCATGCCTTTTCTCTCGTAGGCTCCTGCCAAGTTGTAGTACGACTCGGCGAAGTCCGGCTTCATTTCGATGGACTTCTGCAGTGTCTCAATCGCACGATCCCAGTCTTCCATCATGATATACACCGCACCGAGGTTATTGAGAGCATTTGTAAAATGAGGGGCGACTTGAAGAGTCTTACGGTACTGCGCTGCCGCCTCCGCTAGCTGCCCTCTCTTCTGGTGGATGTTGCCGATGCCGTAGAATGCGTCCGGAAAATCAGGAACCAGAGACAAAGCCTTGCGATATTCAGACATGGCTTCATCAAGCGATCCTTTGGCAACGAGCGCCGCGGCACGGTTTACCGTGGTCTTGGGATCTGGGTGGATAGCCGAAGCAGCATCGAACTCGCGGATGGCGTCGTCGTACTGTCCCGTCATGTAGTACTCCATGCCCATGTTATTTCTCGCAGCGCGAGCGTTGGGATACAACGAAAGAACGTATGCGTAGAGAGTTGCATTATCTTTCCAGCGAGCGGCTTGCGCGACGCTGCCGTAACCGTACGTGGCGATGAGGATGACCAACAAGCCAAGCACCGTGGTGCGCCTTGAAATGTAGGAACGCACACCTCCGGCTTCCTCAAGCCACTTTTTGACCATCGCACCGATGACGATGAGGAGGCCCGCCATCGGAATGTATGCGTACCTGTCTGAAGCGAAATACATGTCACCGCCTTTCGCAAAATTCGTGAATGTCGGCGTTAGCGTTACAAAAAAGAAGATTATACCAAAGACAACGAGCCGTTTCTTGCGGAGCATCCAGACGACACCGAACAGAACAAGCATAATGATCACTGGGATAAAAAAGTCCGGTGACAGAGGCGTGATCGATTTGGTGTACGGATACATCGGCGAGAGGTTCCACGGGAAAAGAAACTTCATAAGATAAAACACCGTCGCCTTGCATGCCATGAAGAGCTTCTGAAGCGTTGTTGAAATAACAAGATTTCTGGCTTTGCCGAAAATTGCGATACATCCGAAGATGACAGAAACGGCGATGTAGGGAACTTTGCCCTTCAGCAGTGTCCGATCGAATGGTTTGCCTTCTAGGAGATCGATCATGACCATAATGACCGGCATAGTAACGACCATGACTTTGGATAGCGCACCAAGAACGAACAGACTGACTGACGAGACAAGAACTGTCTTTTTTTCTGACGCCCTGTAGTGCATCCAGGTCAGGAGCGATGCGAAGAAAAAGAATGTCGACAGCACGTCTTTCCTTGAAGACGCCCACACGACCGCTTCCGTGTTCAGTGGATGCACAAGAAAGACCAAACCAAGCCCTAGAGCAAGCCATCCGCGCTTCAGGACGGCATACATGAACCAAGCAACTAAAAGTGAGTTCAACACATGCAGAATGAGGTTCGTTAGATGAAACATGAACGGTGTCCCACCCCCGATTGCATCATCGATCTGATACGACAGAAACGTGAGCGGGATGTAGAGCTCCGGATCGTACGACGTGAAGACATTCTTGACCGTCGTCGTTGAAATTTCGTGGACGTTCGGGTTATCAACGATGAGCAATAGATCGTCCCACGAAACGAAGTCATTACCAAGCGACGGTCCGTACACCGCAAAGCCGGCCACGAAGAATGCAATGGCAATGCATATACTTGCGACGAGAGGGGGTAGCTTAGGCACGAAATTCAGGGAATGAATGTCGCGGACGCCTGAAGATGAAGAATCCACAGACGGCTAGTGCAGCGATGATAACCGAGAAAATAAGCGCATCAGGCACAGCGGACATAGCCTGAATAATAGGCGGCTGGATGACGATATCCACGGACATGGTTTCTATCGGCTTTTCGGGAACCGCGAAAACTGCGGTGAGCACCCAATTCCCCTCGCGCTTAGGAGTGACAGTCGCGAATACTTTGCCGAATTCTGGCTTATCAATTGACCTCTCATAGAGAACCGACGAACCTGAGTGAATGGTCAGCGTAAGGTTCGTAAAAGTAGCAAGGCCATCGGGCTCTCCGTCCTTGAGGGTGAATAATCCGAAATCAATCAGAGTTTCCTTACCGACCTGAAACGGCGTGTCATATCCGATATCGATGAAGTGCTGATCTGTTTTCTGCTCGAAGGTCTGACCGGATCCATGCGCGAAGCAGGCGATCGGGGCGAGTATGCCGATCAGTCCTACGAGAAATCTGTGTGCGTGCATATACAGCAGTATACACAGCACGCGGCACTCAGGCATCGATGACCGTCTCTCCGCCACGATAAGCGCGAAATGCGGCGCCGAGAGGCAAGAGCGACACAAACGCTCTGAAGTCGGCAGCACGACGCATGAACCATCCGATGAAGCCGAAGAACTGTACGCCGTGGTACACCGTCGCGGCCCAGCGTGGGCCAACCGGAACGGAATATGCGGGCGCCGGCTGAACGTACGGTGCGAGTGTTTTGCCTTCCGCTTTGGCTGTGATGAACTTCGAAACGTACGAAGCATCCGAAAGCGCGGTCTGGGCCATACCCGAGTATTTGGTAGCCGCTGCATCTCCGATGACATAGACGTCGGCAAGACCGGGAATAGACATGCATTCATTGACCATTGCACGTCCTCGCTTGTCGATAGGTAGACCGGGCACCATCGAGGCCAGACGGTTGGCTTTCATTCCCGCGGTCCACACAATGGTCTTGGCTGTCATCTGCATGTCTTTCAGAAACAACTGATCCGCCTCCTCACGCACAACCGAACGGTTGAGAAGCACGTTGACGCCAAGACTACGGAGTCTCGTGAGCGTCTTTGCAGAGACTCGCTCCGGAAGCTGTGGCAGAAGCCTCGGCATCGCCTCGATGATATCGATCGTGATGAGTGACGGATCAACTGCATGTTTCTTCGCAAGTGTGCGCGTGTAGGACGCAAGTTCACCCGCAAGTTCTACGCCACTCGCACCTCCGCCGATGACAGCGATGTGAAGAGCCGGAGCCTTGTCCTCTGGCTTTACAGTTTTCACGGTCTCAAAAATCTCATGCACGTGACGTTTGAGTCGCAATGCTTCATCAATCGTCTTGATGCCGAACGAATGCTCCTCCACCCCTTTGATGCCGAAGTACGATGTTTCGCTGCCGACGGCCAGAATAAGCGAATCGTACTGATACCGAGAGCCGGACTCACCCGTCGCGGTTTTTGCCGCAAGATCGATGCCCGTGATGGCATCTTTCACAAGTTCGACGTTCCTGCCCTTCAGAAGTTCGGAATACGGAATGCACGTTTCCGTGGCTGAGCGACCGGTAACCAGTCTGTAGACTGCCGCGTGATACTCCATGTACGTCTTCGGATCGACAAGACGAACGGAGAACTTCGGATTCCGTGACAGTACCTGCGCGGCCTTAATACCACCGAAACCGCCGCCGACGATGAGAACGCTATGCATATAAGTGTCTTCTCACCATTATACCACAAACGAGAGTGAAAATCACTTTCTCACCTCGATCCGAACACTCGCCCTCCGGCTTCCCGTACCCGTTTCAACCGTAAGCGAGCCAAATCTCGGCTTCCAACCGAACCGAAAATTTGGCGCTGTCCCATCCCCCACTTTTTTGCCGTCGACGAACCACGAGAGAACATTGATTCCTTCCTCGGCTCTCGCTTCAAAAATAATGAGCTCTTGCTCATCGGGGATAAGAGGATCGAGTCGGTACGATGCTTCAGGAGCCGGACGCGTTATAACGATTGATTCGACCGGAACAATGGATACCCCTGAGCCTGCTGCCTGTGTTTTCTGTGGACACAAGGGAGAGTACGCATTTGGTGGCTCAGCCCAGCCGTTTTCTCGGGCCCATTTGCGTACCTCGGGCGGAAACACTGCAAACGTCGTGGGTCTCACAAATGCTTCCGGACAGTCCTCGCCGGCCTTGAGTCCGTTTCGACTGTCGATACCGATACTCACGAACATATCGTCCGTTTCGAGCGGTTCGTTTCCGGCGATGAAATGTTCAACTAAGCGATCCGTGCAGAGTGGCGTCGGAAGTTTCCCAGAAAGTCTGCAGATTTCGATATCAGTAATACCGTCGGGTCTCGGAAATGGCTGCTTTAGTATCTTCGTCATGGCTTCGTTCATGACCTCATGAAAAATCGGTCCGGCGCCGGTGACACCGGACGTTCCACGCATCGGTGAATTATCAGCGTTGCCGACCCAGACCGCTACGATGCGATCAGTCGTGAAACCGACCGTCCAGTTGTCCCGAGAATTTCTGGTTGTTCCTGTCTTTGCGGCTACAGGGTACGAAAATTCGAGTGGTCCTCCTTCGCCAAACTCTGCGGTTCTGGCGTCGTCATCGCTTAAGATATCGGCAACGAGCCAAGCAACTTTGGGATCCAGTATTTGCGCAGAAGATGAAATGGGATCGTCGAGGAGTGAACGTGGCTTCAGTGTCGTACCGGCGTTTGCGAAGATGCCATACGCAGAGGCGAGATCGATGAGCCTTACTTCTCCGCCCCCGAGCGTGAGTGAAAGTCCGTAGTGTTCCGGCGGCTGGGATAACGTTGTGAGTCCCGATAACTGCAAAAACGCCAGAAGTCTCTGAGTGCCCACGCGTTCTGCTAGTTTGACCGCAGAAATATTGTACGAATTGGCGAGTGCCTCCCGGAGTCGCACCAGTCCGTGATATCCGAAGTCGTAGTTTCTGGGCACGTACGGATTACCCTCGGCGGTGAAGAACTGCGTCTCGATATCGGCTATCGTGGTTGCTGCAGTCATGTCCTCTGAAAACGCGAGCGCATACGTAAAGGGCTTCAGCGCAGAACCTGGCTGACGTGCGGACACCGCGACGTTCACAGCGCCGTCGTTATCGGTATCGAAGTAATCGCGTGAGCCGACCATCGTGAGGATTTCGCCTGTCTTTGCATCAAGCACAACGACTGCAGCGGATGACACATTTTTATCTTTCAGTTTCTCCACCTGCCTGTCGACAATGTATTCAGCGGCTGTCTGGAGATCAAGATCGAGAGTCGTTTTTACCGTGTTCCTGCCCCGAAGTTCGGGTCGAACTGCAAGCAGCCACTGCACAAAGTGTGGCGCGTGGATGTCCGTCTTGCCGCTCGCGAGAACAATTTTTTCAGAGACCGATGCATCGTATTCGTCCTGCGTGATCACCTTCTCTGAAAGCATTGCGCGAAGCACAAGATCCCGACGCTCGCGCGCACCCTCTGGGTCTTTAAAAGGATTCAGAGCCGATGGCGCATTGAGAAGCCCCACAAGTAACGCTGACTGGCCTGTAGAAAGCACTGATACATCGGCATCGAAATAGACGTTTGCCGCCGCCTTGATGCCGTAGGCACCCTGACCGAAAAACGATGCGTTCAGGTAGCGCTCCAGAATGTCATGCTTCGAGTAGCGTGCGTCGTATTTGGTCGCCAGCCACGCCTCGCGAATTTTATACATCACTCCTCTCTTCTTCGGCTCAAGAAGCGTACGCATGAGCTGCTGCGTTATTGTACTGCCGCCTTCTACGATTCGTCCGGCCTGAATGTCTCTGATCATCGCACGTGTTATACCGCGGGCACTCAAACCCGGATGACGATGAAACGTACGGTCTTCGGTCGCGATAAGAGCATCGATGAAAACCTTCGGAATGCTTTCTAACGGAATCTCGGTTCTGAGACCCATGCCCTGCACTTCGTAGAGAAGCGTGCCGTTACGGTCCAGTATCCGTGTACTTTCTGGCATGCCCGCGCCACTGATACGCGCAGGCAGCGGCAGCAGCCACAGAATCAGAAGTACCGAGGCAGCAAGAGAGCCGGCGATGACGAGCGCGCGTTTGATGAGAGAAAAAGAAAAGGCCCGGAGTTAAACCCGGGCCTCGTACTACTGGCCGATCTGGACCCACGAGCCTGCGGACTGACCGAAGACTTCGGGGAAGTACATTTCCCACACTTTGGCCGGACGCTCCCTAAACTTGCCCGGCGTCGTGAGCCGCACCAAATATTCGTACGTATACACACCCGGCGGAAGTTCTTCAGCGAACATGAAGATACGGTCATCGCGGTACTCGATGTGCGAGAACCTCCACAACTGGTTTTTCCGATAATCGCGCCAGCTCTTCATGACGTTGGTTGCATCATCGAGAAGATTCTTCTGACTTGTCGCAAACTGCAGATCGATAGGCTCGTAGCCTCCAGGCAACATGCTCTCGACGGCTACGAAGTGCCGAGTCTGCGGCACTGTGATCGTGAGCGTCACTTTCTGGGTGGTGCCGACTTTCATACTTGCGTCGCTCTTCGTGAGCGGTGTGGTTTCACGAAGAATGCCGATCCCCTCTTCGGCCGGTACGATGACGTCCGGCGTGTAGAAGTACGAAAGAATAACGTCGTAATAGAGATTTCCAGGACCGGTTTTGCCAATACTGACATCAATGTCTTTGCCACGTGGAAGCTCTGAGAGAGCCAAGACGACTTCTTTCTGTTCCATCGCTGGAGCCTTGAAGGCGGCGGTCAGCTTCTTCTTGCCGTCAACTTCGACACCGACTTGCTGGTCGTACTCAAGCTCCTGACTGACTTTCAGATATTCGACGAACGACAGCACGGACATTGCGGTGCTCTGTGTCGTATCCCAGTGACCGTTCACGCGGGAGGACAGCATGCCGCGGATGACGCGAGGCATGAGTGCATGATCGGGCTCAATGCGAACGAGTGCCTGTAAGACGATTGCTGTTGTGCGGTGATCCGTATTCATCGAGTAACCCGAACGGTTATCAGCTTCTTCAAAGTGTGCGCCACGCGGATCGATCTTCACGTGTCCCAGAAGTTCCTCAAGAATTTCCTGAGCGCGATCGTCGTTCTTGGCATTCTTGTAGGCCATCGCAAGATACGCGCGCGAGAAGAGCGGAAGATCGAGTCGTGTCTTGTACGCAAAGTTGAGTGCTGGAATATCATTCGTACCAAATTCCGAGAGAACGAAGTAGCCATAGACGCGGGTCCGATCATCTATGAAATCGGTGACCTTACCGTTCTTGAGAGCAGACTTGAGGTACGGAAGAGCCCTGTCGATCACGTGGTTATCAACGGCGTATCCGGCATCTTTCGTCATCTTGAGTGCGTGTAAAATGTATGCGGTGAGGTACGGGTAACTTCTGCCGCTTCCTTCCCAGTAACCAAAGCCTCCGTCGGGACGCTGGAATTTGTAGAGCGTCTGGAGTCCGGTCTGGACGTTCTTTTCAAGATTCGGGGCCGAAATCGTACTGAACTGATCGAAGGACTTGAGTTGCGAGAGTGCGATATTGGGTACGAAGCTCGAGACTGTCTGCTCGGCGCATCCGTACGGGAAGGTGGCAAGGAACTCGAGACTAGTGGGTAGATAGATCGCGAGCGTCGGAGCGACCGTGACTCTGAGCTTTCCGTCCGGAGCATCAGCCTTCGTCGGAACGGAAATCTTCTCGGTCTCTTGGTTTTCGGTCTGATGCGCGGTCGCGTTGGTCTGCTCAACGCCGAAGCGATACACCGGGATCGATTCTTCGATTTCATCGCGGGCGCCGTCAGTCGTTGCCGTGAAATTCATCGTCATCGTCTGCACATCACTCACCTTCACGGGGAAGTCGATCTTGGCTTGTGAATCTTTGCCGATGCGAACGGTTTGCTCTGCTTTGCCGGAATGCGTGAAGCCGGTGCCTCCGAGCTTCACCGTGAAGCTTCGCTCTTCTTCCAGATAGTTATGAACGATGGCGGAGAGAATTACTTGGTCACCACCCACGCCGAATCGCGGACGAACCGGACGCAGAATGACGCGCTTGGTCTCGATAATGTTCTTAGCAAATCCGCCAACCAACGTGTTTTTTGTGGAGCCGAGCGCAAGTATCTGCCACGTCGTAAGGTTATCGGGCAGAGTAAAACTTGTTGTTGCCCTTCCTTCCTTATCGGTGACGATGCTGGGGTTCCAGTACGCGGTGTCGAGGAAGTTGCCGCGCTTTTTTTCCTCACCATCACCTCCTCCGCCTTTGGAACCGGGCTTAAATCTCTCCGTGAGGTACGCGAGCATATTGGCGGTCTGCACGCCGAGTCCGCGCTCGTAGTAGAAAAGCGTGACCCAGTCCGGCATCTCAAAGCCGGTGAGATCAAGAAGACTCAGGTCCACGACACCAACGGAAAGTTCGGCTTCCACAGGCTTGCCTTGAGCATCTTTCACAAGAAGATCAACATTCACTTTTTCACCTGGCACGTAGCGCTCTTTGTCGGTCGTGATTTTGATATCGAGTTTTTTGGAACTCGCATCGATAATTAATTTTGCGTACCCAACCTTGAATGCCGGTGCGCCGGTATCGAGTCCGTTTTCATTGAACGTCTCTCCGATTCTCGGCTTGATGATGACAACGGAGACGTACGCCGTCGGGATCAGGTCTTCCGTGACCTCGACTTCGATCGGCAGTGCGTTACTCGTGACATCGACAATGCGCTTGCTGATGACGTTTTCGCGCTCAATGGTGACGAGTGCCTTCACGCCTGTACCTTGGTACGGAGACTTCACGATGAGTTTGGCGGTGTCCCCTACTTTGTATTCGGGTTTGTCGAGCACGATGTCGACGCGGTCGTTATTTGAGCGTGGCCAGTTGAAGTACGTGTCTCCCCACGCATACACAGACCAGCCTGCCTTTGCTTCACGGCCTGTGGAGTCCGCGGCAGTGACGACGACACGGTACTCGCCGGCTTTATCGAGTTTCACGTCCGCTGTGATCTTTCCCTCATCATTCGTCACCACGTTCTCGGAACGGATGAAAATGTCCTCGGGCTCGGAATCGTAGTAGTACTCGCCGTCGACTCCCTTCTGCTGCACGACGTTCCAGTGTCTAGAAAACAGCGAAATCGTGACCTGCGTATTCGGTACGAGCTTGCCTTCCGTATCGACAGTCACGACTTTGATATCAGCGGTACCTCCAGCGGGAATGCCGTAGTCGTCACTGCGGACGCCGACGTAGATATTCGATTTGTGAACAGCGAACGATCCGCGTTGACTCACAACCTGATTGTTCTGGTCGGTGATATCAGCTTCGATCGTCATTACTTGGCTTACTGATTTGTCGTCAATATTCACGGAGAATGGAAGTTTCAGACGTCCTGCTGCATCCAGAACCGCTTCTCCCGAAGACACGATGTTTGATCCGCGGTCACAGTTACGCCAGCACCACGCGTTATCGAGCGCGAACGAGTACCAACCGTCGGTGAATTTGTTGAAGTAATAATCTGTCGACTGTAGCCTCCACGTCACTTTCGCTCCGGACATCGGGGCGCCGAAGTAATAGTCTCCGGTGACATCGACAGTCACGGCATCTTTGTTTGCGTACTCTTCTTTTTCCGATGTGACCGATACTTTGTATTCTGGCTTACGGTAGGCAAGCACGGAGAAGCTAGCATACGACGATCCCTCGATGTCGGCATCCGGAGTAAGCGATGCTTGGATGGAATACATTCCGAGTGGCGCCTCGGCCGACAGTGCAAACGAATCATGAAACGAGCCGTATTCGGTGAGCTTCAGAGTCTTCGAGTAAATCTTGGTACCGTTCGTATCCTGCACACTCACGTACGCCGAACGGGAGGCACCTGGAAGCCTTAGTATTCCGTCGTCGTCGAGCATGCGCGCAACACCCTTGAAAAAGACTGTGTCACCCGCGCCGTAGAGCGGACGCTCGGTATATAGCACCGACTGCATGCGGTAGGCAGCTGCATCTGGTGAACGGAAGTCCGAGTACATGCCGTCAAAGTCGTACGGCTGCACGCCGGCATTCCAGTCGCTACCGATGAACGCAAAGTCACCGTCTTTTTCTGCCGTCACCCAGAATTCGGGTTGCCAGTCGTAGCCACGGTTCTTGAAGTTCTTGAGATCAATAGTTGTCTCGAAGAATCCTTCTTTGTCCGTCTTCCCCGAAGCCTCCGTTTTTCCGGCAACCGAACGGAAGCTAACGGCAGCACCCGCAACAGGGTCTCCGGTCTGCAAATCCGTCACCCACACCAGCGCTTTGCCACGTGAGTACTTCAGTGTCATCGCCATGTTCGTGATCGCAAACGTGCGTTCTTCCTGATACGGCTCCTTGGTAAGACCATAGTTGTTGAACCACTCCGGTGCGCGGACTGCTAGGAAGTACAAACCAGGCTTGAGGGTGCCGAACGTCTTTTCGATATCAAGAGGCAATGCTTCCCATTCATTTTTCTTTGCCTTGGGTTTCATCTGAATGGATTGGTAATTTTCGACAATACTCTTGGCATCAACGAGACTCTGACGACTGCCATTCAGGATGCCACGACGCATCTCTGTAAACTTTTGGAATGGCAGCGAACCGAATTCGACATTGAGGACGCTGACATTGACGTCATTCACGAAATACACCGGCGGCTTGCCTTTTTCAAAGATGCCGAAATTCTTTCCCTCTGGATGAATGAAGACACGGGGCGAAAGCTCAGGCGTCGTGAAGGTGAGCGCGTAAGGCTTTCCGAGCTTCTGTCCGTAGTGATCGACTAACGTTTCCTTGAGTGTAATGGTGTATGTCGTACTTGGCTCGAGCTGAGGGTACAGATACAGATGAGACACGCTGCGGTCTCCGACGTCGTCACCGAGTTGATCGCCATACGCTGAGAAATCTATCTCACTAAAAGACGGAACATTCGGACTGATCGAAATTGCTTTCTCGATGTCTTTGCCATCGACGGGACTTGAGAAATCAATGGAGACGGATCCGTCTCGGTACTGCCCCCTCACGATTGTGAATGGTCCGACGCTTGAAAAATTGAGGTTGAAGTCAGAGGCACTGCCGAGATCGCCAACGAGACCGCGGATACCTGCGCGTACGGTGACGAGGTAGTGTTTATTGAACTTCAGCGGTTCTGCTGGCGTGATGCGGATTTTCTTCTTGTCGGTCACGAGCTTCTTGACGACGCCTCCGACATTCGTGGTTCCGTACTTCACGGTACCGATGCCGATGGTGCGATCGGTCACGTTATTGGCGCCGGACTTCTCGGAAATGACGATGAAGTCTTTGGCACTGATCAAATCCATTTCGTGATTGAACGTGAGTGTGATCTCCGTTCCTGGTCCAGAATCCGCTGACCCAGCGCGAGGAAATGTAGCCCCCACTGCAGGACGCTCGGTCTCGAAGCTCCAGCTGAAGTCTTTTTCGGTCGTTTCACCTGAAACAGTTGTGATGCCGATTGGGACGTTCACGGTGTACTTCGTCGCAATCGTCAGCGGCTTTTCGGGGATGAATGACGCGGTTGTTGTGCCGAGCCAACGCCACCTACCTTTCAGTGTGGGTGAGACGGTTACTGGCCAACCGGCAAGCCGATTGTCAGCGGATGCCCCCTGCACTTGCGTGAGTGGAACAACCGGTCGATCAAACACCAGCGTGATATCTGCGTCCTCAGGTACGTGCGCCGAATTGGCCGGTGGTATCTGGGCCGCGACGACCGGAGCGCCGGTGACAATAAAGGTGAACTCCAGATCCGTCCCAAGCGCTGTGCCTTCCTTTGTGAGTGCCTTTCCGTCCACGCGCACGACGTAGGTTGTGTCAGGTGTGAGCTTTGCAAGCGGCTGAAGTACTAAGACCTCGTCTTTCCATTCTTTTGAAACTTCCACGCCCTCCGGTAGCGTCAGGTACTGCTCGACCGACTCGTGATTCATATCCGCGGCAAAAGCCAGACGAAACGGCGCAGTCGCTGATATCTTCTGGTTTTGGGAGAAGTCGTATTCCGCCGGCCCTAAGACCAGATACCCGCCCGCTGCCGCAGCTATCGCGATGACAGAAAGAGCGCCTGCCGCTGCGATGCGAAGAGGCGAATTGAACCACGATACGATTCCTGCGGGCATAAAAAGGAGGGGGGAGTCTTACGCCGGTACACTAGCACAGAAAGGTCCGCACGCTTATTGGACACAGATCGTCAAAAGTTGCATTCACATTTCAGATCAGTGTTCCGTATACTTGCTCCGTTCTACTTTCTTTTCCCGTTTCGTATGCCCATCAAAGAATCCTCCGGCCAGAACAATGTCTGGTTTGGAGTCGCCATGTTCCTCATCGGTCTCATCGCCGGAGCAATTTTGACATTCGCATCCGGAGCCATGCCGACAGTCCGCGGAACCGGCAGCGGAACGACTGGAGCAGTTCCTCCTCCGCAGGCACCGACGGCGCCGAGAGCTGACGTCGGCACACGCATGGTTGCGTACGCCAAGGAGATCGGCCTCGATGCAGATGACTTCAGTGCATGTGTTGCGAGCAACAAGTATGAAGCCAAGATCAACCAGCAAATGGCTGCAGGCCAGACTGCAGGCGTCAGCGGCACACCTGGAAACATCGTCTACGACATCAAGTCCAAGAAGGGCATCGTCATCTCAGGCGCCCAGCCAATCGGTAACTTCAAGACCACGATTGACGCCATGCTGAAAGATCCGGCCGCAGCAGTTGCACAGCCTGGAGTCACCGTTGCAGGGCCCGTCACTCCTGTGGATCCGGAGACTGAGTACATCCGCGGAGACGCTGATGCCACGATCGCGCTCATCGAGTACTCGGACTACGAGTGTCCGTTCTGTCACTCGGTTCACCCGACGTACCAGCAGCTCATGCAGGACTACGACGGTAAGGTTATGTGGGTCTACCGTCACTTCCCCTTAAGCTTCCACCTGGAGGCGATGCCGCTTGCAGTCGGAGCGGAGTGCGCCGGAGAACTCGGCGGCAACGATGCCTACTGGGAGTTCTCGGACAAAGTCATGGCTGAGTAAAGTCAGGAGAAGGCAGAAATGAAAGGAAAGGCAGAAAGGTTTGACTACCTTCCTGCCTTTTCTCACGTTTCTGCCTTCGTTAGAGCGTAAACATGCCGTCCTTGAAGATCACTTTTTTCCCACCACCAGGTAGAGACGCCGTCACGGTTCGGTCTTCTGTTGAGATGATATCGGTGTGCTCTGGTGAATCGTTATATCCGAGATCCGCCCATTCTTGTTCGGTGGGCTTACTCATGTCGCCGGGATAACTGTCCTTATAGGCGCGGCCGAGCGCGAGGTGCGTGTTTCCGAATTCGCCGCCGATGTTTTCATCGAATAGCGTGTTGGCCATGAACTTCGTGATTCTGGAAAAGCGCTTGTCTGTCAGTGAGTATTCGCCGATTTTATCCGCATTCCTGCGGCTGATCATGCTATCTAGAACATGTTGCCCTTCTTTTGCCTCGGCACGGACGACGAAGCCTTTTTTGAATTCGAGTGTGATATCGCGAAGAATATTTCCGTAACGATAGAGCGGCTGGTTGAAGAAAATCGTTCCTTCGGTACCTCGCCAGTCTGGTGAGATGAACAGCTCGAAACTCGGAATATTGCGACAGCTTCCCCCAAGCCAAGAGCGGTTTTTGCCGACTTGTACGCGTAGATCGATCTTTTCCCCTTGCACATGCAACCATTCAATCTCGAGTGCGTCTAGGGCCTTCTTGACGCGTTCCTGCTCAGACTGAATCTTGCGCCACTCACTGATGGGATCCTCGCAGTCTAGGTAACACGCCTGAATGATCTGGTCCCAATATTCTTTCATCGACATGCCAGCTTCTTTCGCCATGGCTTCGGTGCCATAGAGCGCGAGGGTCCATGTAAATTTTTTCTGCTGTTCTTTCGCAAATAGCCAGTCGCGAAATTTCCGCCGCGCATCCATCGCTCTGAAAAGTCTCTGGGGATCTACATCTTTTAGTTCCGTAGGATCGGTATCGGCAATGATGGAAACCTGATGATCGATCAAGTCAGCTTCGGCGCGCTTATACGCTTCCGGGAAAAAAATAAGTTGATCTTCCGATGCGTACTCAAAAAAGATCTTGTCAGTTCCCGTGGAAAGCAGGTTGGTCTTAGGATACGCACCGCTCTGAAGTACGGCCCTCAGAATCTCGTGATACAGAGGCTTCGCGACATCGGGAATGTTAATCTGAACAACTTCTCCTTTTCTTGCGCCCTCACCTCCGTTGAGTGCGAATTTGATGAGCAGGTCCGCGTACTTGCCGAGAATCGATGCATCGGGCTGAAACACGGTCCGAAGTGTACACAAAAATGTAGGAAAATGCAGGAGTCACTTTGTACCTTTCTTGCTGTGACGTATACTGTCGGCCTTCTCCCCCGAACCCGCAATGCGACGATTTCTTCCGATCCTGTTTGTTCTTACTCTCGGACTCACGGCCTGTAATTTCGGCGGCGCGCCGACTCCGGCCCCCGATGATTCCTCCAGCTCTTCCTCATCCGAGGATTCGGCCCTCATAACACACAACGTCAGTTACAGCGGAATCATTGAAGAGATCGGCATCACGACGTACCAGCAGGGTACGCATCGCCTCACGCTCGAGGACGACGAATTTTTGCTTCTCGAATCCACTGACGCAAACCTAAATCTGGATACGTATCTCGGTAAGCGTGTCGAGATTCATGGCTCGCTGCAGCCGACTATTGAGGAAGGAGGACTGCTCCTGAAGGCCGAAGAAGTCATCGTGCTTGATCTCACTGGTTCATCGTCCTCGGAGACTAGTGAAGGAACCGAGAAAATGTGCGGCGGCATCGCTGGCATTGTATGCGAGGGTAACCAAGATTGTGTGGACGATACCAGTGACAGCTGCGACCCCATGAATGGAGGCGCCGATTGTTCTGGAATTTGTGTCCCGAAGAGTGATGCTAGCTCTTCTGAAAACAGCGAGTCTTCGTCGCCTGCCTCAACCTCACGCTCAAGCTCGAGTTCGTCTGCAGCGATGACATCTTCGTCGCGGACCAGTAGCTCGGTTGCTATAGTTTCATCTGTCTCGTCCTCCTCCTCTAGCGTGACTTCGGTTCCCGCTGACTCCGCAGCCATGGAGGAGCAGAACGCGCTGCTTGCGAAGCAGACGTACGATCAGCCGTCTCTCTGGACGCAGACGTACTGCACCAGCCACATCGCTTTCTGCGTACCAGTGCACAAGAACTGGTACTTCAAGTCTTTCGGCGCCACGACCAGCAACCGCTGGCACGTGGAGCTCGGCATGTCCGACATCGAGGATCTCGGTGACGGAGCCATCATCCTGAACCTTGTTGCGGGTTCCTCGGCTTCGATGCAAGCTCAGGACGGCCAGATCAAGACGCAGGGATCTGACATCATCGGATTCAAGGACTGGCAGGACGGTACACACTTCGAGCTCATCGCCGATGCCCGCCTCAAGACCGCCGTCGAATACATGCTCGCACACATCACGCCGTACGCAGGCGCGCAGTAAGCTTCGCTTTCCTCCGTATGCCACTCTTCACGTACAGGGCGACGAACGACGACAATAAAGAAGTCCGAGGGTCCATCGACTCTCCGGATGAACTGAATGCGAGAAAGTCTTTGGAGGATCTCAATCTTGATGTCATCGAAATCTCCGAAGCTCATCGCATAAAGCCGGAGGCCGCAGCTTCGTCACCTATCCCCGATGCGGTGATGCCGACTTTTGCCTTCGAGGGCAAGGATGGTACCGGTGCCGTTCGACGCGGAACGATGCAGGCCCAGAGTAAGTACGAAGCCTTCAAACGTCTGCGCGATGATCAGAAGCTTTTTCTCACGATGCTTTCACCAGCTGGAGTGCTGCCACAGTACAAAGATGCAGAGCTTGATCAGTGGCAACGCGGAGTGAAGGCTGATGCCCCTAAGCCTTTTTCTGTAACTCCGGCGCCACAGCCTCAGCCGAAAATAGCACCCGTAGCACAGAAAGTGGCTACTAGGCCCACAATCGGTTTCACGAACGTAACGGAAACGCCCAAAAAGGAGGCACCAGCTCCGGTCCTGAAGAAAACGTCCGGCGGCTACCATTCTCTCACCGCGACACTGCGGCTCTACGCAGGCTGGCTGCTTGCGTGGTACGGCCTCTTCGTCGCCATCGGGTATTACTCCGTGCAGCGTGTGCTGCCGTGGGACATTCCGTTCGTGCAGGCCTTTTACCTTTCACCGCTCATCTTCAGTTTCATCGTCGCGATCTTCATTTTTCTCTTGATGTCAGCGGTTCACAAACTCATGAAAGGAGGACTCATGACAGGCATCGTCTTCACCGTCCTCGGAATCGGTTTGTTCGTCGGCGTAAAGATGCTGGCCTGATTACAGACCGAGCTGCTTACGGATATCGTCCGCCTGCGACTGCTCCTGTTGCTTGGCTTGCTGCTGCACGTAGAGTGCCTGCAGATCTTTCCAGTCCTCGGAGTGCTTCTTCTCAAGCTGCATGAGGTGCTTCAGGTGTTTCGGTGATAGCTGACTGAATTTGAAACGCTCTTCTTCGAGAATCTTCTGGAGTTCATCGATCTGGAACTGGCTGAGCTTCGGAACGGCCTGAATGATGCGCCACTTCTCGTCGCGTGTGAGAGAGATGGAGCCGCGAAGCAGGCCTAAGAACTTCGCCTCGTCGAACTGAGTTTCGCCGTGGGCGGGAATAGCGACGTGATCGTTGTTCAGGACTTCGGAAATCGTACCAAATCGATAGTTGCCGACTTCCGTGAGAATGCGGATGTCTTCATCGTCGTAGCCGGCTTCCTTCGTCGCTGAGATTCCGACTGGTGGGGGTGGAGGACTGGTGTCCTGAACCGGCGGATTTGCTCCGTCTTGCTGCGTTCCACCCGTGGTTGCCTGCCCGCCTGGAGGCGGTGGAGGTGAGCCAAATACCTGCGTCGGATCGAGTCCGTCGTTCGGTACCGGATCTCCTGGTCGCGGAGGATTGCCTCCTTGTGATTGGTCAGCCATAGGGACGTGAGGAAAGACCGGCAAATGGTAGCACAAAAACAGGTATCTTCAACAGCAACACCGGAAGTGGTAGAACGCAATGCCAGCGGCTACGGACACATTCAGTGAGTTCTTGGTCCCCAGCATCGGGATCTGAACCGTCGCATCTGATAGCTTCATAAGCTCCGGTGGCACACCCAAGATTTCGTGACCCAGAATAATACAGACCGGCTTTTCGGGTCTGAAATCCATGAGAGGGGTACTCCCCTCTTTGAGCTCAAGGGAGACGATCGTATACCCTTCATTCTTGCGCTGCGTGATGACATTGATCGGGTCATTCTCCTGAGACCAAGGAACGGTAGCCTCCGCTCCTAATGCTGTCTTACCAATTTCTTTGCGAGGTGGAGTCGCGGTGTAGCCCGTGAGGTGAATGTGCGAAACATTGAACGCATCAGCAGACCGAAAAACCGCTCCGATGTTCCATAGTGAGCGGATATTGTGCGCGATGACGACGATATCTTTGCTCACACCTTGAGGCGTTCTAAGGTCGACGAGTGCGGGTTGCAGAAGACTTCGCAGATGTCGGTCCGGAGTAGGGCCGCTTCTTTGATATCACGACAGTCGTAGCAAATGCCGGTCTCAGCACCTTCGCCAAGAGACGACGCTCCCCTATCGGGCTCATCGCGACGCAAGAGCGGCACACCTTTGAGCACCGGATGCGCTGCCTTTTCGAGCGACTTAGCATCAGGATTCCACTTATGAAACGTGCCTCTGGTCCGGACATATGCCACCTCTTTATTTGGATTGAAGAACGACAGCGAGGAGAGCAGTTCAACGGCGCTGTCATCTTTCAGCCCCACGAAACGGTACTGCTTTAGTGTAAGCGCAGGTTCGACTCTGCGGGCAGCCTGCTCCACCGTACGCTCTTCGTTATTGGTGATGATCGTATCGATGTAGAGCTCGGTACGCATGGCGAGACGCGTGGGTAGCGTGTAGCGGGTAGTAGAAAGTTTTCCGACATTGTCGCTCACCGCTACCCGCTTCCCGCTACCAGCTTTTCTCGTCTGTACCCATTGAAGTATGGATAAAAAATACCGGTCACCCAACTCAGTGCGTTCCGGATGCGGCATAAGAGCGACGACATTTCCTTCTTTATTACAGATCCCGGCGATGCCACTGGTGGAGCCATTGGGAGTAAATGGAGCCAGCGCCGACGGTGCTGCATCTGGGGTGCAGTACCGGAAAGCGACTTGGTCGTTCTTCTCAAGTTCAGCAATCAGATCACGATCACGGGTCACAAACCTTCCCTCTCCGTGTGCGATGGGGATGTGCATCGCACCGGTCCAGTTGGACGTCGCGCAACGGTCCGGCTTGCATGCGGGCGTGATCCAGACCCATTCATTGAGAAATCCGGGCGACCTCCAGCTACCATCAGATTCGCGGATGGCGTTATGTGCAAGACACATCCGAAGCTTGTCCCCAAGTGGGATAAGCCCACTCTCGACGAGGACCTGAGCACCGTTGCAGTTTCCGACAATCACCTTGCCCTTGGCGGCTTCACTGCGCATGAAATTGAAGAGCGGATCGCGAGCAGCCACCATGCCGGAGCGGCCTCGGTCTTCGTAGCTAAAGCCAGCACCGAAGAAATATCCGTCGACGTCTTTCAGCTTCTCGGTTGAATCGTTCCAGCGGAACACGAACGCATCGAAGCCGCACCGCTTCAGTACGCGCAAGTTATCCACTTCACCGTTGCTGCCGGGGAAACT
>JAGORY010000046.1:0-4962 GCA_018062585.1 Candidatus Peribacteraceae bacterium
GGCACCGAGGAATCCTGCATGCGCTGGAGGGCATCGGTGTTACCGCTCTCAAAGATGGCCATTTCGCGTTCGATATTGCCCGAGATGTGCCGGAGTCTCGTCGCTGTAGTAGCGCCGCGTGTCAGAGCATTGAGGAACGAATCGAACATTTCGCTCACGAGGTAATTAGGGAGCGGCCTGCCTGCTCCTGCATTCTCCCGGAGGTCGATGTACGAACGTGTCAGGATGCCTGCGTTCGGCGTGCTCAGGAAATAATCAATAACAGGAACGTACAATAGGCCTGCGGGCAATACTTCGTTGGGCAGAGGATCGTAGGTAAGGCCTCCGGAACCGTCATCACGAAGGTTGTACGCCTCGAAGTAATCGGGATAGAGCGAGAGAAACGCGTCGACTTCAGCCGGAGGGTCGCCGGAAAAATTCGGCTGAAGCGGCTTTAAGCATCCGGTGAGTTCTTCGTGGGGCGGAGGTGGTTTGGGAC
Source organism: Candidatus Peribacteraceae bacterium (assembly GCA_018062585.1). Classification (GTDB taxonomy): domain Bacteria; phylum Patescibacteriota; class Gracilibacteria; order Peribacterales; family Peribacteraceae; genus JAGORY01. Next base: position 479 of record JAGORY010000046.1, read on the forward strand.
CGGGTATTTCGGACGGCGGAATCGTGCCGGTCAGAACGCCGATAACGTTATCAAGATTAAAGAGCGCGATGCTCACCGTGTCGTACACCGACGTAGCGAGAACCTGCGTCTCATTCATGAAATCCTTGAGTGTCTGCGCCTCACGGTCGTACGGAGCAGGGATTGCATCAAGCACTGTCACGTCGCAACCGAAGCTCCGAAGATCAGCCGAGGGTCCGCCGACGGAAGCTCCCCCTCCCACTGAGGTCGGAACGTACCCAATGGAATGCACGCCGTAGTCCGTGGTGTACGGACACAGCGGCGCTGTGGAACCGGTCAGGGTGACGGGTTTTCCGGCACCGCTTTTCCAGAGATCAATATCATGGAACGGGTGACGATACCGCAGAAGATCATCGCGATACGCAGGATTGGTACCGCCCTGCAGATACGACTCATACGCACCTATGAGGAATTTGTAGGTCTCGCGTAGCGCTTTTCCGGTCGAGGTTTTGCACGACTGAACCGCGACCGCCATCGCATCCTGCACGTCTCGAATTTTGAGCTCCAGAAGATGTTTGTCACTTCGGTAACACACCGTCGTTTCCCGCAGCGAAGCGACTTCCGCTTCGCGCTGCAGTATCGGATTCACCAGCGCGCGGATGAGCGCTTGATTATTGTCGACTTCCGAGGCGATGGTGATCGCGTTACACGACGTACCCTGAAGTCCGTTCGCCATTGAGATGCCGGCATCGACGCGGTCCAGTACCCCTTGTACCCACGGCGACAGCGCTTCGGCGCGAACGGTCGTCGGCAGGAGCAGTAAGCCTATGATGATGAGTGCTCGCTTCATGGCGCGGAGTCGGCGGAGTGGAACATACCAGTCCAAGGGCAGGCGCTTTGGGTGAGCGGCGCGCTTCGGAGTTCCATGAACAGATCAGCAATGTGTTGGATGAAGTGTGCGAGTTTTCCGAACATTTTGCGCTCAAGTTCGATGGCCTGATCAAGGGACGCGCGTTGCCCGATCGATGCGGCGATGGAATTGAAATCATCTCCTCGCAGTGCCAGATTTTCCCCGAGCCTCTCCGTCACTTGGACGTTGAGGAATGAATCCGTAATCGGAAGTGCTGCATTCGTATTGTCGTTGTAGACGCATAAACCCATAAGCGGCAGCGGAGCATCACCGTTCTTGGCGCAGTACTGACGGGCAAAATCGTCGACGAGAAGCGGTCCCAGATATTCGGGAAGCGGGTACGGAGAATCTTCAGCGATCTCGGTGTAGAGCCCAAGCTGTGGATCGGGGCGGATGCAGGCGAGATACGGCGATGTCGCTTCGTTGATGACGACGGGGTTTCTGTTTGGTACGAGTGTGTGACCGCTCATGGACTGCAGAAGACACAGCGCGACGTAACATGCATTCGATGTGATGTCGTCTTGGTAGATGACTTTATTTTCCGGAGCACAGATGGTGGCATAGTCGGCTTTCGTAAGCGCGGGATTCAGATGACCGGGATCAGCCGGATCTTCCAGTGGAATGCCCGTGTCCGTGAAGAGATTGTCGAATCCGGGACAAATAGAAGGGCCGCCTTTCGTCCTTGTCACGTCGACGGAACACTCAACGAGTGTGATGCTTCTGCCATCACCCGTCGTGTCGCAGTTTTGTGCGGTACTCGGCAGAGGACGACAGAGATAGCCTTGGCGTCCGACCATGCGGCTGCACAGTGGTGAAACAATGCCAGCGCCCGTGGGAGGTGTGCCGCCGGTGTACATGAATGGATACGCAAGATTGTCGCCGCCCACGACGAATTCGGGATAGTCATCCGCAGGCTTCAGTTCGAGACGGAATGCGTGTGTCGGGTAGATCCACATGAGTCCGATATCATCCCCACGAGCCCACAGAGCGACGTTACTCGCTGTGAGCTTCGGTGTTGCGAAAATTCCGATAGATTCGGCATCGTTGATCGTGATACTCAGTGCGGCGGCAATCGCCTGTAAGGCAGTACCGACGTCGTCTTGGACGCCCGAGAAACGGGGGTCACTTTCACGCTGATCGCGGAAGTAGCCGTGGTGAAAACGAAGTACTGCTTCCTCGAGTCCTTCTTCATCGAGTGCGCTCAGAGTTGCGTTCAGATCCGCAACCTGGCTATCGGCCGAACCGTCCCACGGAATGACAGAGGCACCCGTACCCGTCCAGACGCGTCGCAGCAGGAGCGAGTAGAGCGCCATATCGAGCGGACGATGCGGTTCGTCAGCAATCGAAAGCTCGGAGCCACTCGCGAGCGTCATGAGATCAGCACCCAATTGCTCGGCTTCTAGTTCCGCAGTGAGAAGTGCGAGAATGTCAGTCTGGAGTGCGAGACATGAGCCCGGCACCAATGCCCCTCCCGGTTCGAACGTGTAGGGATTGTCGTTCATGTCCACTTTAGATTGGCAGAGTCCGTCGTTCGAATCTTGGGAATACAAACCTGCGATCGCAAGATCGATATCGTCAGCTGTAATCTTGATGCCACTCACTCCCCAGTGCTTCATTTCGTCGATGACGAACTGTGCGATGCGCTGGGGCGGCTTCACGCTAGGGGATGCTTCTGCCACTTGGTCATAGAAAAGATCGAAGATCGTCGGAGTAGAAACTATTTGGGCATGTGCCAGTACCGGACTGCACGTCCCGAGAATGATGCCGACACGTGCAAGAAAGCGCTTCATTTTTTATCGTGAATGGATGTCACTGCGTTCCAAATTTTGGGCATGCAGCTCACTGCATCCGCAAGGAGACTCATCTCGTTTTTAAGATCGAGCGACGCGCGCTGATAGCAGATGAGCTGACGTGCGACGGCGTAGTTCATCTCGAACGATCGCATCGTGCTGAGCGTGCGCTCGACTGCAACTCGAGACACCTGTCGTTCCTGCGCAAGGCTGCCGTGAAGCGACGGCATTCTTTCGGCGAGATCGGTCATATAGAGCAGGACCGGACACGTCTGATCGCACGCGGGCTGGGTCGTGACGGGTGTGACGCAGATCGATGGATCGCTCACTGCGGCGCAACCCAGCTCACTACCCATCATCGCGTCTCCGACATTGATACAGCAGTACTGCGCGGGTATCTCTTTGTCATTATTGAGTGAGACGTTCGCAATGTTACGGTCCTGCAGCTCGGTCAGTTTGCATTCGTACTCCCGTTGCAATTCGGCAACGATGGATCCGAACGATGCGAAGGTGACAGGCCGTGAGATGGGGACGGTGACCGAACCGAAAAAGAGTGGAGCTGTCACGTAATACTGCCATCCTGGAAGCCGACTCGCGAGACTCTGGAGCTTGGGTATGGCCGGTTCACCGTCGGCCCCAGTGCCACATTTCCATTCGGACGGCGTCTTGATGATAGTCTCGCGTTCACCCACGACACCGGACATTGCCGCTCTGTACATCTGCCGAACTTCCTGCAGGTTTTGCGTGTGCTCAAACATCGTGCCCTTGGAATTGCATGAACGCAGGCTTTCTGCGGCTGTACTTGCTCCACCTCCTCCGCCTCCAACGCCGCCAGTCCCTAAGATGTCACCCCGAAGAAAACGGGATGATCCGGCTATCGCAAAAAGAACGACGAGTGTGAGTGCCAGTAACCGGTGCCGGACGAGCATCGCGCGTCCGTCCTGAAGGCCGGTGATGAGAAATGTGCGAATGGTCATGGCGCGAGATCGTCGGTTTTCGGGTGATCACATTGTCCGATGAAGCAGGGGATCTGATGGAGTTTTCCAAGCATGTTCACCATGTCGGATACTGCCTTCACAGTCTCGGTCGGAAAGCCCTCCAGCATCCAGTCCACCATGCCGGCAAGCTGCAGAAGAGAGCGATATCCGCTGTCGTACGCGACCGCGAGCCGGAGCACCGCCCGCTCGGATGCGAGCGTCTCGGTCACGAGCTGCTGACAGTTTCGTACGACGTTCGTCGCCGCCGAGAGAAGCTTTGCGCTTTCATCTCCTTGGCCGCCCTGGCCTCCGAAATAACATTCACCGTATCGCGTCACGAGTTGTTCGGCACACCCGAGCAGGTGCAGATCAAAGTCGCCACCATTCGTTTGGATCGACCGTGATGCGATCTCGCAGACAGCGAGTGATCGGCAGCGGTACACGCGGTAACTTTCAACAAGCGGCTCGATAAATTCGGATGTCAGGCGATTTTTGGTCTCAAAAATTCCGGTACGTTCTGCGTCCACTTCGCCCGCCGTGAGTGCGATGAATTTCCCGTCGGCATCTTCGCGACTACCAAACAGACGGGACCGCCACTCGTCATGCGCATCGACGAGTTCGGATGCAACGCGCTCAAAGCAGCTATTTTCATTGATGATGGTCTGAGCCTGCGTCACAGACGGCAACAGCACAACAATTGCCGTGAACACTGCCGAAAGACGGACGAGAGTTTTCTTCATGGAGTCAGAGTGGGAATCTCGAGCTTCGTCGTGATCGGCAGATCAAACTTCGGGAAGATCCGCTTCAACGTCTCAACGCTCGCATTGA
>JAGORY010000046.1:5062-8622 GCA_018062585.1 Candidatus Peribacteraceae bacterium
GGAAGCGCTGGAAGGTCTGGGAAAGTGTCTGCAGACGGAGGAGCCTCACCGACGAGCGGCGGAAGTGGGAGTCGGACCGCAACGGATACCGGCCACAGGGTCGGAATGAGCCACGGATCGCGCGGAAATTTCACGTCCGAAAAATCGTAGAGTTGATCATCCGGCTGCGTGTAGCCGAGATCGGTGAGACTTTCCGGCTGGTAGTCTCGGTCGCGTTTCTGTCCGGGGCCACTCTCCCCCCACCAGTTATCGAGGAGCGAGTACACCGGCGTCGAGTACCGGTGATTACTGCACCACAGCATCTGACACTCATCAGCCTGCAACATCGAGCGCTGCAGCAGTCTCCAGATTCGCTTCAGCTCTCGGCGTTGCACCGCATGCTCGGCGGACACAAGTAGTAGGTCGCTATTCTCCCGATACCAGTTGGCGAAATATTCCCGGATTTGTTTCTGGGAGTCGAAAAGTTTTTCAAGATACGTAAGCAGCGCCCCGCGCATGAGCCGAACTTCTTCGGCGCGGTCACGATAGGACATCAGTTTGTCGATCAGCGGATCAGCGCTACTGGCCATGGACGCTCGTTCTTGCTCGGCCGCTGCGCTCTCTTCATGCACCTTCCACTGCCTCCAGTCGGCGATGCGGGCATCAATTTCGGTCACAGACACGAGCGGTACGAGCACGGGGATCCGCACTTCCTGAATAGGGGCAACGAAGATTCGCTGAAACGACACAAGAACATTGCCGATGTCCTCGAGTCCGGCTTTCAGTGTGATTTCCACGGTGCCGTCAGAGCGCGAGACGGTGCCACTCACGTACTGAAACAGAGGATCATCCTCGGCAAGCCCCACGAGAAAGCGTGCGGGCATAATGAGACGAGTCTGCGGATCGGCTGTCATTTTGAGAAGCTCGCGCTGCTGCGCTTCAAAAAATGCGCTGAGATCACGGTCGTCGCTGTCATCGAACTGATCCGTACGCGCATTCTTCGGCACGGTCTTGCTGCCTCTTTGTTTTGTCGTAAGCATCGTCCCCATGATGCCGGTGACATCCGTCGGATCATCAAAATCTTCCTGACGTTGCTTGAGTTTCTCCATGTCGATCAGTGTGAGATTGGTCTCAGTGTCTGTCACCCACGGCTCAGGCGATGGCCGAGAGTCACGCGGGCTCTCCTGCACAATGCTCGGATCCGGTTTCACGGTCTCTTTTTGATCATGACCGTCTCCAGACCTCCACTCGGGACTGCGGGGATTTTGCTCATCATCGGTCGAGATGACGAATTCACACTGTTCATCGATACCGTGACTGACATCGAACTTGGGATCGAAATCCGTACCGTCGTCGTTCAGCTCTTTGTAATACTCATAACATTCGGCGCGCACCTGCCATGTGTTGTCCCCAGCAGGCGCGGTGACGGTGATGGCGGGAACCATGAACGCTTGGGCGTAGTGCCGGTAGTACGAGCTTGCGATCGCTGCATGTCCACCACCTTTGTCGACGACGATTCTGAAGCGAGTCTCAATGACATTCCCCTCGTCATCCACGACGTCGTACGCCTCCGGATGACACTCATCCATCTTGTTATAAAATGCGGGACGCCACGTCGTGCGGCAGGTTGTGTTCTGCGGCGGAGCATCAGGGAACAAAGTCGTGACTGCTGTCTGTTTCGTGCTCGTGCCAGTGCACTCAAATGTGTACGGAGGATCAAAACAGTACCGCTTCGGTGGACGCGACGGGCAGCCATCGTTGGGCTCGGGACACGGACACACGGCTGCAGGATCTTCACGCGGGATCATGGCTGCAGCTTGGGCCCAGGCATCGTAGAGACGCTTGCAGTACTTGGGCGTCGCTTTGTCCATCCTGAGACACCAGTCGTGCGGGTTGATGTCGACCTTGCCGACACCGGCGACGACTTCCACCGATCCGTCTTCTTTGATGTTCATATCAAGCTTCATTCGTGCGAGATCATCATCGACATAGTTGTCCTGATAGATGTCGCACGCGGAACTGTAACCCCACGCACTGTCGGGGAACTCAAAATCACCACGCGTACCAAGGCCTCCGGTGGGACTACCGAGTGCATTCGTGTTGATGCGCCCAGGGAGATCCGGGCTGATCTCTGGAATCGGAACATATCCACTGACTCCGGTACCCGTCACTCCCGCATTCGTATCCTCATCCCAGCCGCCACACTGCACACTGTCAATGTTTTCGCGCAGTTCATTTAAGCCAAACCTCACATCTTTGTACGACGTTGGTGTGTTGATCTTGGGAACGAACGGAGCCGCGACAGCACTCCCCGCGAGGAGGAGTGACATCGAGATGACCGACACCGAGAGAGGAAGACGCATAGGGATGCACTGAAATCCCCGAAAAAAGGATCGTGCTTCAGTGTACGTCACTTGCATTGATTCCTCCTATAATCCATGAGCGTAAAAACGGATACCGGAAAACAAAAAACTTTTCCTTCAATCTCATCTCGTTGCACATCCAAATGAGAGGGTGTACGTTCGTTCACGTCAACTGCTGGCGCTCTGTGGCGCCACATCTGCACCGGCACGAGACCTCCTTAACTCCCATTCCCCCTCAGCGATGTTCTCTCTGAACCGCATCGACATCATCGGATACCAGACTCAGCCCGTCACCGTCCGCCAAACACCCGGCGGAGCTTCCGTGACCGACCTCAATATCGTCGTCCCGTACTCGTTCCAATCGAGCAAGGGCGAAACTCTTTCCGGAAAAAGTTTCCACACCGTCACCGTGTGGGGCGCCATGGCCGACGTTGCCGGCCAGTACGTCAAAGCTGGATCTCAGCTTTTCGTCTCCGGACGCCTCCAGACCGACTCGTGGGATGACACGACGAGCGGCGAAAAAAAGAATAAAACCAAAATCGTCGCGATGGATTTGATCCTGCTTGATCCGAAAGACGGACAGCGCGACGTCCCTTCCGGAGCGGAGAGCCTCGCACACTGCGTGAACCGCGCTCAGGTCGTCGGCAATGTCACCCGTGAGCCCGAAATGCGCACGACGACAAGTGGACAGTCCGTTCTGACACTCGGAGTTGCCACGAACGAGAAGTGGAAAGAGAAAGCCACCGGCGAAATGAAAGAGCGTTCCGAGTTTCACAACGTCGTCGTCTGGGGCGATATGGCGAAAGCCGTCCAAGCCGGCGTGAAGAAAGGTCAGCGTGTGTACGTCACCGGCCGCGTCCAGACCCGCACCTGGGAAACCCAAGAAGGTAAGAAGCGCGCCACGACCGAGATCATCTCAGATCAGGTGACGCTGCTTGGCATGAAGAGCTCGGACGCGATGTCCAATGTCCAATCCGAAGGCGCAGAGTCCTCCGCTCCTCGCGCAAAAGCAGCCACACCGGTTGCCGCAGGAAGCGCGATTCCGGACATCAAATACGAATCCGAGATCAAGCCGGAGGATTTGCCGTTTTAAAAACGTCGTAGAGACGCACGGCGCGTGCGTCTCCGACCCCGAGCAACGAGACGCACGCGCCGTGCGTCTCTACGACAAAAAATTGATCAACCCCTGTCCATTGGTGGCGGGGGTTCTTCGTATGC
>JAGORY010000047.1 GCA_018062585.1 Candidatus Peribacteraceae bacterium
GTGAAGGACAGACCCGGTCATGACTGGCGCTACGCTCTCGATTCGTCGCATACGCGGACACTGGGATGGAAACCTCACATCAGTTTTGAGGAAGGACTCAGGAAGACGGTAGGATGGTATCGGGGGCGCAATGATTAGAGTTCTTCGTCGTCATCAAGCCCCGCAACCCTCCTGAGAGCATGCGTGAATCGGTACTGAAGACCACGTAGGAGAAAATATTTTTCTCTTGGCTCCCCATGTCCTGCGTACCCAGGTTCCGCAGCAGCTTTATTCTCCGCAATCATTTCTCCAATTCCTGCGGCACAATATTCTGTCAGTCTGTAAGCGTGGCCGGGGTGGATACGATGAAGAGTCGTACTCATTTCCTCCATACAAGACTCTGCGGTGTGGCTTTCTGGAGGCCATTCCTGCATTATTTCGGTGAGGATTCTCGAATCTTCCTCCGCTGATTGGACCCGCTTTGACTCCTCACTTGTCGCACCAAGCAGTGTTGTTCTCTGTATGTCCGCCAGAGATTGCTTACGGTCGTTGATCCTCTTTCGCATTTTTTCGTTTATTCTTGCTTTTAATCGCGGGAGAAATATTGAGCATGATTTCAGTGATCTTTCGGGTGTCTTCCTGCCCTCTTCATCAAGCAGTTCTTCAAGCTGTTCATCGATTAACCTCAATACTCTGCCTCGAATATTTTCTTCAATCGTTTTCGCACTCTCTCGTAGAAGAAGTCGATCGCATTTTTTTTGCATCTCGACCACAAGACACTCTCTGAGAAAGTGGCGGATAATTTCAGCTTTGGTTATCCGCTCCAAGAGAGTCAGGCCGCTTGTTTCTGCCACGAAGAACTCCGAAGATTCGAACGATGCGAGGAGTTCGGATCCGGTCCATTCATCTCCTTCAAGTGAGGTAACAAAAGCGAAGAGAAGCTGCAAATTTGTTTCATCGTTAAACATATCCCTGAATAAATCCGGCTTTTTCAGCGTCAATTCCTCCAGCGTAAGGTCGTCCAATACGTCTTGCAGATATACTATTTCCATACATCTTATATTATACTATAAAATAGATGTTTAGAACAGTTTTTTCCTGATTCTGCGCTGCATCTGCATTCCAACATCGCCAGCTATACTGCATCTTCATGCGCATCATCCTCGCTACCGGCATTTTCCCGCCTGACATCGGCGGACCTGCAACCTATGTCCGTGGAGTTGCTCGGGAACTCACAGCGCGCGGCGACAGTGTCACGGTCATCACGTATGGCGCACAGCAGGGGTACGAAAAGCCGGAAGGTTACGCAGTTGTGAGCGTCGGCAAACACGGCGGACCTCTTGCTCGCTGGATGCGGTATCGGAAAGAACTTATCGCACACGGCAAGGATGCGGATTACGTCTGCGCGTTCACGTCGATCAGCGCTGGCGTGCCTCTCCTTTTGAGTAGCCTCAAGACACCCACAAAAGTTCTACGTCTCGGTGGCGATTTTTTCTGGGAACGATACACCGATGCAGGTGGAACGAAGACGCTCCGGCAGTGGTACGCGTCCCGATTCAGTTTCTGGCGCATGGTCAATGCTCTCATCATGGGTCGGGTGCTTCGTTCATTTGATCGTCTGGTGTACTCGACTGAGTTTCAGCGTGATATTCATCTCTCCGTGTATCACAGGTTGCCACTGAGCAGCGTCGAATCAAACGCGCAGCCGGAATCAGTGTTGGTGTATCACGAACGACACTCGCCGTTTCGTTTGCTCTTCATGGGACGTTTCGTGCGGTTCAAAAACATTGCATCTCTCATCGATGCGATGAAACTTCTTCCGGACACGACACTCACGATCGTCGGCGAAGGCCCCTTGGAGACGGAGCTAAAGAACCGAGTGATGCAGGCCGGTGTCGGTGACAGAGTTTCGTTCCGGCCATCCGTATCAGGCGACGAGAAGCGGCGTTTGTTCGACGAGCACGATCTCCTCGTCCTGCCGTCCCTCACCGAGATCAGCCCGAATACGGCTCTGGAAGCCAGGTCCGTGTGTCTGCCGGTCCTGCTCACCGAGGAAACGGGACTGCCTGAAATTCCGGACATCATTCGCAGGACACTGAAGACTCCTGAGGAGATTGCTACTGCGATTCGTGATGTCATGGAACACTATCCGTCGCCGAAGGCTGAGGAATCACTGAGAACGTACCAAAAGATATCTGACGCTCTTTTTCCTCCCATTTCACGATGAAACTCTTAATGATTAGTGGGGACAGAAGCGTTGCAGCTGGAAAATCCGGCGCGTTTTCGGAAACACTCAAAGAGCTTCATCAACATTTCGAGCGGATCGACATTCTGTGCCCGCGTATTCAGGCTGAGCAGCAGGTGCGCGTTGTTCACGGTAACGTGTATCTGCATCCGGCGACCGGCGGACTCGTCTCACAGCCGTCGTATATCCTCCAGAAGGGCAGAGAGCTCTATAACGTTCATCATCACGATGTCATGACGGTGCACGAGTACCCGCCATTCTATAACGGTATCGGTGCGCGCTGGCTCAAGAAAGCGACGGGCATTCCGGCGGTTCTCGAAATTCATCACATCATCGGCTGGCCCAAGGCGTCATCAGTCACTGAATTCATTGGACGAGTGCTCTCGACGAAATTTCTCCCGTCGCATGCGCAGGCATTCAATGCGGTTCGCACGGTGAATAGTACGGTGAAGTCACTCCTGTCCGGCTTCGGTGTTCCGGAGAACAAGATCGTCATCGTACCATCTTTTTATCTCGATCATGAACTGATAAGCGCCTCAAAAAATCAGCCCAAGACATTTGACTTGGTGTTCTGTGCGCGGCTTGTGGATAACAAAGGATTGATGCCGGTCATCGATGCCATGGCGCTCTTGCCCTCATCTCGTTTGCTTATCATCGGCGATGGGCCGCTCCGGAAAAAAGCGGAAGCACGGGCGCAACAATTCGGCTCACGCGTGACATTCACGGGTTGGCTGCCAACACAGGCTGATGTCTTGAAGTCTGTTGCGTCCGGAAAAATCTTCGTCATGAATTCCTTCAGTGAAGGCGGACCACGCTCGGCGCTGGAAGCCATGGCACTCGGGCTACCGATCCTCGCTACCCACGTCGGCGTCATGCCGGATGTACTCGTGGATGGCGTGAACGGTATGTATATCGACGGGACCGCGAAAGATCTGGCGGCGAAAGTGACTGCGTTACAGGCAAACCCAGAGCGTATCGCTGCCATGGGTGTGGAGGCAGAGAAAGTGGCGCAGAGATTTGAGAAACACGCCGCCGTACGTGCCTACGCTGATTTCCTGAAATCCTTCGCCCGAACGTAGAGACGCCCCAGCGGGTCGTCTCTACAATAGACATATGCGTCTTCTCTTCATCACCCAGAAGCTTGTAGCGCAGGATGCCTTCGGCGTTCTGTGGGTACGTGAGTTTATACGGCAGGGGTTTGAGGTGACGGTGGTGTGTTTGGAAGGTGAGGTAGGTGAGGTCGGTGAGGAAGGTAAGGTAGGTAAGGAAGGTAAGGGGTATGAGTTTCCTGTTTTTAGCCTTGGGAAAGAGCATGGTGCATCGCGGCTCCAGTCCGTTCTTCGGTTCGAGACATTGATCACGACGATGCAGTACGACCGTGTGTTCATCCACATGGCGCCTGTTTGGTATGCACTTGGGTTCTGGTGGTGGCTCATGAGGGGTGTTCCGACGTATCTGTGGTACACGCATTACACGATGCAACTCGGAGTTAGGCTCTTTGGGTTGTTTGGAAAAAGATTTTTCTGTGCCACGTCTCAAAGCCTGCCGCAGTACCCTTCGACAAGCTCAGGGCAAGCGAGTCCGAAAAAAGTGGTACTCGGTCACGGTATCGACCTAGCGTTCTGGCCGAAGCGTCGCAATCTCTCCATGCACCCGCATCGTTTGCTTGCCGTGCATCGCCTGAGTCGTAGCAAGCGCCTTGAGATCGTCATCCGTGCACTTCCGCTTCTGGATCCGGCATACACGCTGGATGTCTACGGCATCGAAGCCGAAGCCGACTACGCCGCGGAACTGAAGAATATCGTCGCCGACCTGGGGCTACAGTCGCGGGTCACGTTCCATGGCACGGTGCCGATGCAGAAGCTCTCAGACATTTACCTGCGTCATCGTTTCATCATGAATATGGCATCCGAAACCATCGACAAAACAATGCTCGAAGCCATGACCTGCGGCTGCTATCCGGTCACGACTGCCGCGAATGCCGAAGCGATCGGTATTCCTGTAGCTCCTGAGGACGACACATCGGAAGCAATCGCTGCATTTATCAAAAAACACGGAGACAAAGCGCCGATCGATGACGCCGAGATGTACCGAATCGTCGAAGAAGGGCACAGCCTCACAGGGCTTGTGGCGGCGATGGGGGAGTACATACGGAGAGGCGATTAAACGGCTTCCTGGATCGCCACTGCGACTTCGCGAATGTGTGCTTCCGTGAGCTCCGCATACATCGGCAGTGACAGCAGCTCTGACGCCATAGTCTCAGCGACTGGGAAATCGCCTTTCTTCCATATCCCTGCGTAGGCCTCCTGCATGTGGATCGGGATCGGGTAGTGAATGCCGGACTGGATGCCTTTGTCTTTGAATTTCATCTGCACGGCATCGCGGTTTTTGATGCGCACGACGAACAGGTGGAAGTTATGAACGCGGTCGTCATGGGTTTTGAACAGTGTGATATTCGGATTCTTTGAAAGAAGTTCGCGGTACAGAGCGGCATGTTGTCTGCGCGCCGTGTTCCACGTTTCGAGGTGCGCCAGCTTCACGCCGAGTACTGCGCCCTGAATCCCGTCCAAGCGTTCGTTCCGGCCGACGACTGCGTGTTTGTACTTCTCGGCCATGCCGTGGTCCCGCAGCATCCGGATTTTCTTCGCGATTGCGTCATCATCGGTCGTGATGCCGCCGCCTTCGCCGTAGGCACCGAGGTTCTTGCCGGGATAGAAGCTGAACGCTGCGGCGTCTCCGAGTGCACCCGCTCGCTTTCCTTTGTAGCCGCTGCCGTGGGCTTGGCAGGCATCTTCGATCACGAGAAGCTTGTGCTTGGCGGCGATCGCTTTGATGGCGTCCATGTCGGCGCACTGGCCGTAGAGATGGACCGGCAGAATCGCTTTCGTTTTCGTCGTGATCGTGGCTTCGATCTTCGTCGTGTCGATGAGTGCATCCTCTTCGTTGCAGTCCACGAGGACCGGAGTCGCACCGATAAGCGAAATGGCTTCCGCCGAAGCAAAGAATGAATTTGTCACCGTGATGACTTCGTCGCCGCGGCCTATGCCATGCGCCATGAGAATGAGTTCGATCGCCGACGTGCCGTTACCGACCGCGATGCAATGTTTACTGCCACAGTATTCGGCAAAGGCTTTCTCGAAGCGTTCGACTGCGGGGCCTAAGGCAAACGCGCAGCTCTCGATGACGTCTTGGATCGCTGGATCGACTTCACTCTTGATCGAACGATACTGGGCCTTGAGGTCGAGGAAGGGGACGGGCATAAGACAAGTGTAAAGTTGAAAGTTAAAAGTGGAAAGTTGGACGGTTGGATAGCGACTAGCGGCTCTCTGCGCTACGCTGTGGTCACTATGGGTAGAGGCAATATTGTCCTGCGCGGCGCGCTTGTGGCTCTCAGTTCTATGACCCAGGCGGATCAGACGAAGTTCTGTGTCTGGCTGCAGAGCGACGAGCTCCGTTCGCTCATTGATGACCCGCGTCAGCCGGGTCTTGAGGACCAGATGAAGTGGTTCAAACGCGTGCAGCAGCCGGACCGAAAATTCTTCTCACTGGTCTCGGTTCCGGACGGGGTTCTCATCGGGAACTGCGGTTTTGTCGACATCGACACCGCACGGCAGGAGGCGACACTGCGGATCACGATCGGTAACCCTGATTACGTCGGCCAAGGACTCGGCACGGAAGCGGTGCAGCTCCTCGTCGGCTATGGTTTTGGGACGATGAGCCTCAAGCACATTCTCCTCAAGGTGGTCGCTACGAATGTGCGCGCCATCCGTACGTATGAGAAAGCCGGGTTCACGAAAGCATCCGAAGAAACGAAAGAGGGAAAGACGATCGTCACCATGAGTCTCATGAAACCCGCCCGCGTGTGAGTATCACTGTCATTCCGTACACCGGCGCATACGAGAAAAAGTGGGATGCCTTCGTGCAGAGCGCGAGGAATGGCACGATTTTTCATACGCGAAAGTTTCTTTCCTACCATCCGGTGGGTCGTTTCACGGATAATTCGCTCCTGCTCATGGACGGCGAGAAGGTCCTCGGAGTGCTGTCTGCCGCCAAGAAAGAGGAGGGAGGAAAAAAGGCACTCGTCGCTCATCCTGGCGCTTCCTACGGAGGCCTCGTGATCGATGCTGATGCGTCAGTGCAGGAGACTGGCGCGATGATCGATGCCGTTCTCGAGTATGCACGCACAGAAAAATTCGCGTCCGTCTCGATGCTCCGACTTCCCCCCGCGAGTTTGCAGGCACGATACTCGGAAGATCAGATGTACTGGCTTTTTCACCGCGGATTTTCTATGACACGCTGCGAGATGGACGGAGCAATCGACGTTTCATGTCTCGCCGAGGAGGACATCATGGAATCGCTTACGGGGAAGTGCCGCAACATGGTGCGTCAGGCCGAGCGCGCCGGCATTACCGTGAAACTCACGAAAGATTTTTCGACGTTCTGGCCGATACTTGAGGGAGTTCTCGCTGGACGACACGGCACCAAGCCGACGCACACGCTTGCTGAAATCCAGTCGCTGCAGACATTACTCCCGGACGGATTCCGGCTACTTGCGGCCTACGAGGACAAGAAAATGGTCGGCGGTATCGTGCTGGTGACGATTCACTCGCAGGCGCTCTACACGCTCTACATGGCTCAGGAATACACTTCGCAGCAAAAGCATCCGATGCACCTTCTGCTCACCGAAGCCATCCGTCTCGCCATAAAAGAAAAGCGTCGCGTGCTTCACCTTGGAGTCTCCACCGAAGACGGAGGTAAGAAGATCAACGAAGGGCTTTTCTTCTTTAAGGAGAGTTTTGGGTGCAGGCCGGTGCGGAGAGAGAGTTTCGAGATCACACTCTGATTCTATGACTGAAAAAATTCCCTGCTCCGTGCTCGTCCTCACCCGCAACAGCGCGTCGTCGCTCGAACGATGCCTGAAACCGCTCGCCGATTTCGCCGAGATCGTCGTGCATGACGCAAATAGCGAGGACAACACCGTCGAGATCGCGCAAAAATTCGGAGCGAAGATCTTTCAGCAGTACGACACTGAGGAGAAGAGCGTGCGCGTGAAGGACTTCACCGAAATGCGTCTCAAGCAGCGTGCTGCCGCGTCCTACGATTGGGTGATGTATATCGATTCTGATGAAGAGCTGAGCGCAGAAGCTGCAGCTGAAATTGGCGAGGTTCTGCAGACTGCTCATCCCAAGACCATCATCAAAATTCCTCGGATTCAGGTTATCGAGGGAATTCCACGCACGCGCGGACAGCTGACTTCGGATGTCATGCCACGCATCCATAACCGTACGAGTGGCGCGACGCTGCGCAAAGGAAAGACCGTGCATGAGAAGTATGAATACGATGAATCGTTCACCGAGCTGCCTCTGAAGAGCCCGCTCTACGTGCCGATCCCGTCGGTTGCGGAACTCCGATCCAAAGACGACCGCTACCTCACGCTGGAAGTAGAGCGCATGAAACGCGACGGTTACACGTGGAGGCAGTACGTTCGGTGGATGCTCTTTCGGGAGCCGCTCATCATGCTGGTCACAACACTGCGGATCCTTGTGAGGCTACCGGTCCTGTTCCAGAAAGACGCCATTCCTGTTGCCTATCATTGGCGGTACGTTCGGTATCATTACCGGCTCTTTCGGGCGATGACTGGGCTGATGCTCCAGAAGACGTTTAGTCCTCTGCCTTGACTCCGCGCCTCACCCCCAGCCCCTCTCCCATCGCTGAGGCTCGGTAGAGGGGAGCTCTGCTTTGACGACAATAAACTTTGTTCTCTCATTCCCCGGGTTCCTTTCTCCCCCATATAAAGACATCACGCTTCTTTGACGTGTTTCATCGAGCGTAGTGTGAACGAAGAAGAAGAGACTTTCCCCCTCGGCTTTCAGCCTCTACCGATGCAATCCTCTCTTCTT
>JAGORY010000048.1 GCA_018062585.1 Candidatus Peribacteraceae bacterium
GCGATGAGTCCGAGGATGCCCATGATTGCAGCACGTACGACGGGTGCTCCGGCTCCGACGAAGATGGTAAAAGCCGTGACCATCATGACGAGCGGCCAGAACCTGCGCTTCACTGGGAGCCAGAACAGAGCGCTCCCGAGCAGCGTCATAATAATCGTGATGTTGTAGCCCGAGACGGCGATGATGTGGGTGATGCCGGAGGTCCTGAAATCTTCGGAGAGGTGGTCAGGGAGTCCGCGACGTGAACCGGTGATGAGTCCGGCGAGCAGTGAAGCGTGCGGCTCAGGAAGAATGAGTCCGATACGGTCTTCGATGGATGTTCGTAGCTCGTACAGCAGACCAAACACCCGAAATGTACGAGTGCCTGAGGGTCGCACAGCACCTGTTTCTGCAGGTTTTAAGCTGCCACGAGTTATGAGGGCTCGGATACCGGAGAGTTCTAGGTAATGCGGATAATCAAAGCCTTCGATCACTTGTGGAAGCCGGAGGGTTCCCGTGACAGTCACTTCATCGCCGTAGCGGTGGGGCGGATAGCCGCCGTATTCGGTGACGAGCACACGTCCTTTTGCGGGTGATCCATCGATCGAGTTAACCGAGATGACGAGGCGGGTTTCCGTCGGTCGTACATCTGGGTCTTCGACAATCCATCCATGGAGCTCGTGCTTCTCGCCATCGGCAAAGGATTCGATATCCGTGCTTGTCGTCACATGCTGCGTTCGTTCAGCAGACACGAAGGCGACGAGGGTACCCAGTGTTACGGCAAGGATGACCCACGCGGTTGTTCGTTTTTGCAACAGTGCGGTGAAGAACGAAACTGCCAAAATTCCTGTCAGGAAGGCGTAGAGTGGCAAAGGATAATCAGTCATTTGCCAGAAGCGCAGCGCAAAGAGCACGAGGAGGAACGATAGCAGGAAGCCGAGTGTCGGTTTCATGGTTTTCATCGAAGCTTGCTGAGCTCGGCTTCAAGTGCGATCCACTCATCGATCTTGAGAGTCTGGGGTCGGCGTGTTGCATCGATCTTCACAGCTGCCATCGCTTCCATGCCGTGTGGCAGTTCGCCAATCGAATTACTCAGCATTTTGCGACGCTTGCTCATACCGTGCTTGGCGAGGTTCAGGATTTTCTGCGCCGTTTCTTTATCTACCTTCGGTGTATCGAAACACTTGATGTGCAGCACCGCCGAATCCACCTGTGGTGGTGGCAAAAACGAATCCGGCGAAACGAGACGCAGCAGCGACGGCTCGCCATACATGCGTGTCAGGACGGTCAGAATGCTGTCTGACCCTCTGGAGGCAATATTCTCAGCCACCTCGCGCTGAATGAGGAACGTGACTGATGTCGGGAGTACCGCCGACTCCAGAAATAAGTGATGCAGGAGAGGGGACGTGATGTGGTACGGAATGTTGGCGACGACCTTGAAAGGACCGTCGGAGGGGGTAGGTGTCTGGAGCGCGTTTCCGACGATGATCTCAAGGTTCGGCGCATGCCCGACGTATTCCCGGATGAGTGGTGGGAACCTCGGATCGATCTCGACCGAGGTCACTTTGGCTGCGCGTTTCACGAGTTCGGCTGTGAGCACCCCGATGCCGGGGCCAATCTCGAAGACCCGGTCCGTGGGCAGTAGGTCCGCGGCGCAAACGATTTCGGCCAGCACGTCGCTGTCGACGAGAAAGTGCTGACCTGCGTCAGTGTTCAGACGGATGCCGTGTTTTCGTAATAAATCCTTCATTTTTTCGTCTACCATATGTGCGAGTATGCACGACTTTCCCATCATTTACATTCCTCATCTATGAAAACCCGATTTTCCCTCACCGCAGTCTCGCTCCTGACCATGGTGCCGATGCTCGCTTCTGCGCTTACCATAGCGCCTGGCGACTTCTATAACGACGTTCGAGCCAGTAGCAGCGAACTTGCGGCCATCAATCTGCTGACGCGCGAAAATATCGTGCGCGGCTACGGATCTAGGCAATTTGGCCCCACGCGTACCATCAACCGCGCCGAGTTTCTCAAAATCGCGATGCTTGCCGCACAGCGTGATTATTACGAATCAGGTCGTACGTGCTTTCCGGATGTCTCCTTCATTGACTGGTACAGCCGATACGTCTGTGCCGCCCGCGATCAAGGTGTCGTGCAAGGCTACACGGACGGCAAATTTCACCCCGAATACACCGTGACGTATGGCGAGGCCCTCAAAATACTCGTCGTGCTCTTTGGTTACGAAAGTCACTCCATGTCCGGCCACTGGGCCGAGGAGTATTACGAGTCTGCTGCCGATCGCGGCGTGGATCTTCCGATCACCATCGATCTCGACCGTCCACTCACCCGCGGGCAGGCTGCGCGGCTTGCAGGCGCATTCTTTGCTGAGGACAGCGGACAACTCGAGCAGCTCCGTCGTGCTGAAGCCGGCGACTATTCCACCTCATCTTCAAGTTCTTCCTCATCGTCGTCGGTCAGTTCCTCCGCTTCATCGAGCTCCTCGTCGTCGAGCGTCTCGAATCGTCCACGTGATCCGATGGCTGACACTGCGGTTCGTTCCCAGATCATTCTTCTTGGTGAAACGAGTCCGATGCTGGGCTCTGCCAAGTTCTATCTGGAAGAAGAGCCGTTCGATATGACTGCGATCTCGATCAATCTCACCGCAAACGTTTCGACCGTTCAGTCGCTCCTCGTCTACGATGATGACCGACGACTTCTCGGACGCGCAACGCTCAATACGTCGAGTTCATCCACGAACCGCAATTACCGCCTCGAAATTCCGAGGGGTACGTTCACCCTTGATCGCAGGCAGGAGCGCAGCATCTATGTGCGTGCACAACTCAGTTCTCGGGATGCCGGTGGCAGCGGCAATGAGACTGTGCAGATCAGTAACGTCGTCGTGGAAGGCAATGGCGGCTGGAGCGGTCGTGAGTACTTGAAGCAGTCGGCGTCGAGCGATCCGTTTCCTGCTTTCGTCACCGCGAGGTCCGTGATCACGTCGGTTGCGAATGCCGGACAGACGAATGCTTCGCTTGTCGGAGGTATGAACCAGCTCATTGGTTCCTTCACTTTCGTGGGTCGTAAGACGGACAGTTCTGCCAAGATCAACGTTACTGACCTCGTCTTCCAGATCGAGCAGACCGGTAACGTCACACTCTCTAACGTGAAGATCGGTACGCCTGGCATTCCAGACCGTACGAACTGTCTCGTCAGCGGTTCACTTGCTACGTGCGGCAATATCCCAGAAAGCTTGGGCTCACTCACCGACGGCCCGCGCACGATCGTGGTCTATGGTGACGTCACCCCAGGCGACCCAGCGCATGCATCACTTCGGCTCACACTCAACGAGCCCGGTTCCTCCATTTCGGACGGTGCCGTGACCTGGACCGACGGTACCACCGTATTCACGTGGGTTCCGGTCGATGCTCCGATTGCGATGGGAACGCACTACGCGTACTAGGCTGTAAGTAGCGGGTAGAAGGTAGCGGGTAGCGGCTGTAGGTAGTGGGTAGTGGTCAGGGTTCTTACTACTTACTACCTTCTACCCGCTATCCGCTACACACTGGTCACGATCTTAATCGGTGCAATTCCTAAAGCTAGGCGCTTTGTCGAACCGCTATCGAATCTCACCTCCACGATGTCGCCGCTGCGGTGCAGTACGGTGCCGGGACCCAGTGTTCGGTGTTCGATCTTTGTTCCTTCGTCGATCTCTTCCTCGACGTGATCGAGCCAGTCCTGATTGACGTCGTCGGATACGGATTCCTGTGAAAATTCATTGCGTGGTGCTGCCGGTTTCCACCACTTTTTCTCAGGCGCACTACTCGTGAGCCAGCCGTATTTGCTCGTGATCTCTTCACTCTTCACCTCTAGAAGCGCCTGTGGCAGATCATCAAGAAAACGGCTCCGAGGATTGCTTTGCGACTTACCCCACAGCGTTCGGCTCATTGTATGGAGCAGTGAGAGGTGTTGCTTGGCACGTGTCATGCCGACGTAGAGGAGTCGGCGCTCTTCTTCCATTTGCTGACGGTCGAGGATCGATGAGCTGTGGGGGAGTAATCCTTCCTCGCAGCCGGCGACAGTCACACACGAGAACTCAAGGCCTTTGCAGAGGTGCAGGGTCATGAGCGTTACTGCGTCGTGGTTGCCTTCGGAGAGTTTATCAACCTCGCTGATGAGCGCCACTTCCTCAAGGAAACTGGTGATGGATTCCTCGGGAGGAAGATTGTCGTATTTCTTGGTGACCGAGAGAAGTTCTAAAACGTTTTCCCATCTCGTTTCGCCTTCCTCAGTGTCGTCGCGGACCCATTTCTCCATACCGGTTCTCTTGAGGACCGATCCTGCGACTTCGCTTACTGGAGCGGTTTTGGACAGCTGCTGCAGGTTCTCGATGAGCACCGTGAAGTCTGCGATGCGATGTTTCACGCCTTCGCTGATACCGTCGACCATTTCAATATGTTTCAGAGATTGCCAAAGACTAAGGCCTCGTTCGTTGCTGAAGTTTTGCAGTCTTGCCATAGTCGTATCGCCGATTTTCCGAGACGGCACGTTGATGATCCGTAGTAGCGAGATCGTGTCCTGCGGGTTGAGCGTCGAATACAGGTACGCGAGCACGTCTTTCACTTCCTTGCGGGCGTAGAATTTGAGTCCACCCAAAATGCGGTAGGGGACTGCGGCGCGTAGGCAGGCTTCTTCAAAGAGGCGCGACTGTGCGTTCGTGCGATACAGGATGACCTGTTCCGACAGCGGTATTCCCTGCGCTTTGAAAGCCAGAATATTTTTGATCGCGACTTCCGATTCGCGCCTCTCGTCCGTTACTTCTTGCAGCGTCACCTTTGCGCCATCTTTTTTTTCGGTCCACATTTTCTTTGGCGGCCTATTTGGGTTTGCGGAGATGATCGCATCCGCGGCATCGAGGATTTGCTGTGTGGAGCGGTAGTTTCGCTCCAGCTTGATACTTACGGCGTCTGGGTACTCTCGTTGGAAGTCCAAAATATTTCTGATATCAGCGCCGCGGAACGAATAGATGGACTGATCCGGATCACCAATGACACACAGATTCCGGTGTGCGGCACTGAGCATGCTGATGAACTGATACTGCGGATGGTTTGTGTCTTGGTACTCATCAACATGGATGAAACGCCAAGTGTCCTGATATCTTTTGAGCACGTCCGGACGTTCCTCGAAGAGTCGCACCGTCTCCATGAGGAGGTCGTCGAAATCGAGCGCGTTCGATTGGAGCAGTTCTTTTTGATACTTCGTGTAAATCTCGGCGAGCCTCGCTTCGGCAGGGGATGTGCCGCGACTTCTGGCTTTGTCTGCACGGATGCCTTCGGACTTGAAGCCGCCGATGTGGGCAAGCGCTGTGCGCGGTTTCAGTTCCTCGGGGGCGATGCCCATGTCTTTGAGGATCTGCGCCACGACTTTCTGCTGATCGTCAGAATCATAGATCACGAAGCTTCTGTTGCGGCCGATCTGCTCGATGTCGCGCCGAAGAATGCGCGCACAAATGGAGTGGAAAGTTCCGGACATCGGAAGATGCGTCGCCTCTGTGCCGGCGCCGTCGGCAATCTTGAGAATACGCCCGATGCGTTCCTTCAGTTCTTTCGCCGCCTTGTTCGTGAACGTGACAGCGAGGATCTGATACGCGGGGATTCCCTGGGCAATGAGGTGGGCGATGCGATGCGTGACGGTTCGCGTCTTTCCGGACCCTGCGCCCGCGAGGATCAGGACTGGGCCTTTTAACGTATCGACGGCCAGCTTTTGCTGATCATTGAGGCCGGCGAAGATCGGATCGTTCTCGGGGGTCATGAGCGGAAGGGAGAGTAGCACAGGGCGAGTTCCTTACTATGATTACTTCGAATTTATTTGCCTTCTTGCAGCCGCATTTCTGCAGCGAGTTTTGCAGCGATGGCTTCTTTCATTGCTACCATTGCTTCGCCAATAGCTTGTTTGTCGTCGATGAAAGGTGCCAGTGATACATACTGAGGCAACCTCTCGTTCGCTTCGGCCTTTTTTCTTTCCAAAAATAATAAATCAGCTTCGACGAGACCTTGCATCTTCTCACGAGTTTTGTCGTAGAATTCTTTCACTCTATCCGCTATTTCCTCCGGATCATCGGGATTAACACAGCGTATGTTTTGAAAAAGACTCCCGATCCTAATCGTCACCCAATTTTTATGAAACGGAGCAACATGGAGTACAGCCACATTGTCATATTCCAGGATCATTGTGGGATCCACATTTCTAATTTTCTTTAGAGGTGTCGTCATAAGAAGGAGTGGGAAAAAATAAAAAACCCGCTTAGCGCGGGTGGGTTAATCGGATACTGCCACGCGCGCCTATCCTTGGGGGACGACTACGACGACGACAGTGACGAGGTTCAACAACATTGCAAAAATATCCTACACCCGTCTTTTACCCAGTCAAGATTTTACAGAGTAAGTGGTCACTGACTCTAAAAAGTAAAAACTTATCCTACCTCAACAGGAGCGGGTTTCTACCCGCGTGCGGCGAGTTTCAGCAATGATCGGCAAACGCAGGAAGAATCCTGCTCCTGTAGGTGGAAGTGACTTCCTCGGTCAAAAGAAGCCTTATTGCAGGGTCAGTGAGCAGTTACTTTACAGAAGTCTCTGAGAGATCACGGACTGAGCGGCGTCGAGCATTTTCTTGGACACCGCAGGCTTCGGGGACGCGAGGGAAGCGATTTCGCTGTTCTGTGCAGTGAGTGACGAGGCGAGCCGCTTGATCTCGGTCGGGGAGTACGCGTTCAGGGTTTTCTCTTTACTCTTTTGCTCCACTTCGGCCGCGAGTTCCGGATCTGTCTGCTGCATGCGGGCTAAGACTTCGATGCCGCGCTTCGTTGTGAGGAGCGACGTCGCACTCGTCATGTTGATCTGCGTCTGCATTTCGGCGAGTGCGTTAATGATGTTCTCGCGCTTCTGGGGATCCAGGGTTTCTGCAAGTTCGTACGTCGAGATGCGCTTAAGAGACGCAAGAATAGGGGAGAGAGCCTCGCGGGAAACGACGTAGAAGGTGAACTTATCTTTGGCGTAGACGAGTTTCTTGAGCTCGACGACCGCTTCTGTGGGCACCACGAGGAATATATGGGGATAGATCTTGTCGCTCTTCTTCATTTTCTCAGCCGTCTTCTTCACTTGGTCGTCGATGTACGTCTGGAGGCTCTGGGCCTTGCTCACTTTGGCATCGAAGACGACGTACTGACCGAGGAAGTCTATGAGAAAGTCAGGCTTCAGCGAACCATCAAAGTCCTCGGGGAGACTGTTATTGCTGTAGGACGTGAACTGCAGGTGCGGCTGCTTGCAGAGATCCACGAGAGTCGAGATGACCGATACTTCATGATCGTTCCACAGTCGGTCGCGCTCCTCTTCGGCTAGCTCCTTTGCTTTAACCTCATTCTCAAGCACACGCTGACGCTCCTCCTTTAATGCGCGTTCGGCTGCGTCGATCTTTTCAAGTCCTCGGGCGTGTTCTTTTTCCTGCTGCTCACGCTTCGTCTCCATCTTCGTGAGCGTGCTCTGCAGATTGTCGCGCTCTTTCTCGATGGACTGAATCTTAGCTTTCGCCTGCGTGAGCTCGGCGTACATTTGTTTATTCGCACCGGTGAGTTTGTTGTGCTCAGCTTTTTCGATTTCTACCTCATTCTCGAGCTTTGCGATCTCTTTGCTCCAGTCGCGCGCGTCGGTTGCAACGGTCGGACGCTTCAGAAGCACAGCGAACATGCCCGCGAATCCGAGGACGACGACGATGCCTAAGGCGATCTCAAATCCGTTCATGGCCGGATGATACCACAGGGTGGACGGTCGTCCACTATTTTCATGGTTTTTGGCTTTCTGGAGCG
>JAGORY010000049.1 GCA_018062585.1 Candidatus Peribacteraceae bacterium
CCACACGTTAGCGACATCGGAACACAAGGGTGGTATCTCAACGGCCCCTCCACCGCGGCCAAAGCCACGGCTTCAAAGGGTCCCACCTATCCTGCGCATGTAAACCAATGGCGCAATGCCAGCCTACAGTAAAGCTTCATAGGGTCTTTTCGTCCTACCGTGATTCACCAGGCATTTTTACCTGGTCTGCAATTTCACCGGGCCTTGCGTCGAGACAGAATCCCCACCGTGATACCATTCGTGCGGGTCGGAACTTCAAATGTAGGTTCCTCTCGGTGGTTAGCCGAGAACTCAAGGCAAAAACCTTAAGCGCACATACCTGTACCGACATTCGGTAACGTGAGTTTTTTATCTGACAGACGAATTTCTGTCACCCTACATCGCTGCAGGGATCGGACTATATCATCTCCGCAACAAGTGCGGAGCGCGGCGTGTAGTCTCTGAGGGTTCCCTTTCGGGTCTTCCCTGCTGATTGTCCCCACCTCGTACCTTTCGGCGTAGAGGATTCTGGGATGTTCCAGCATATAGCCGCGTTGTATCACTAGTATGGTACTTCTCGATGCTTTTCTGTCATTGAACTTCATCACGAGAAAATCTCATAATGATGAAAGATGCTTTTGGACTGTACAAACACGACTGATTCCTTAGTGCACCCGCTTTAGCGGGTTTCGGGCAAGTGTCGTTACCGACCACCCGACAAGGAATTTCGCTACCTTAGGACCGTTATAGTTACGGCCGGCGTTCGCTAGGGCTTAGATCGGAGGCATACACCCCCTCACGTGACCTTCTAGCACTGGCCAGGCATCAGCCCCTATACATTGCCTTACGGCTTCGCAGGGACCTGTGTTTTTGGTAAACAGTCGCAGGGACACCTTTCGCTGCGGCCTCGTATTGCTACGAGGCAGTCCTTATCCCGAAGTTACGGACGCTTTTTTGCAGAGTTCCTTAACGCAAGTTGTCCCGATCGCCTTGGTCTACTCGACCATCCCACCAGTGTTGGTTTGCGGTACGGTCTCATATAGCTCTCAGAATGACGGTTTTCTTGGAAGATGAAACCTTCAGACTCAGCCCCGGTAAAGGGGGTGATTGATCGACGCTCAGCTCAAACCGGGGATTTGCCTCCGGCTATCAATACTTCGCGTTTTCTACGTCCAGTCAATGCAGACGCTCTGGGGTTCCGTCTCCGTCACGCCCTTCTTAGATCGTAACCATCCTGTCTCGTCGACATGCTTCTCCACTCAACGCTCCTTTATAAGGGAAGCGCTCAGTGGAGAAGCAGAGGCCAATAAGACTCTCAAGCTACTCTCTTGGTCGATCTATACGAGGTGCAGGAATATTGACCTGCTGTCCATCGGCTACGCTTTTCAGCCTCACCTTAGGACCGACTAACCCCACGCCGATCGACGTTGCGTGGGAAACCTTGGGAATTCGGCGGGCAGGGTTTTCACCTGCCTTGTGGTTACTCATGCCAACAGTCTCACTTCTATCCGCTCCACTCGACCTTACAGTCGGGCTTCGCTGCTGAATAGAACGCTCCTCTACTGCGCATGGAGCACGCATGCTCCACGCACTCGCTGCGTCGGTGAACAGTTTAATCCCGTAAATTTTCGGCGCATCATCGCAATCGACCAGTGAGCTGTTACGCTTTCTTTAAAGGATGGCTGCTTCTAAGCAAACCTCCTGGTTGTTTATGCGATAATACTTCCTTTGATATACTTAACTGTTCTTGGGGACCTTAGCAAACGATCTGGGCTGTTGCCCTCTCGACAATGGCACTTCGCTGTCACTGTCTCACTCCCGTGACTCTAAAGACAAGTATTCGGAGTTTGTCAGGACTCGGTAGGCCTAGAAGACCCCCTTATCGAAACAGTAGCTCTACCCCTTGTCGTATATCACGAGGCTGTACCTAAATACATTTCGAGGAGAACCAGCTATCTCCGGGTTCGGTAAGCTTTTCACTCCAACCCACAAGTCATCCCAAAGTCTTGCGACACTTTATGGTTCGGACCTCCATTCGTCTTTCGACGAACTTCATCCTGCTCATGGGTAGCTCACCCGGTTTCGGGTCTAGTCCTAGCGATAAACGCCGTATTTAAGACTCGCTTTCGCTCCGGCTTCGGCTATTGCTGCCTTAGCCACACCGCTAAGAACTAAGTCGTTGGCTCATTAGGCAAAAGGAATGCTGTCACCCCTTGCGGGGCTCCAACTCGTTGTTCGCATCGAATTTCAGAAACTATTTCATCCCCCTTTCGGGGTGCTTTTCACCTTTCCCTCACGGTACTATCCGCTATTGATCTCTCAACGTGTTTAGCCTTGGAAGGTGGTCCTCCCGGATTCGGGCCGGATTACACGTGTCCGACCTTACTCAGGAACATCTCGCCGTGCACTCGCGTTTCGACTACTGGGCTATCACCGTCTATGGCCGACCTTTCCAGGTCGTTCGTCTACGGTTGTGCAATCGGTTTGTGAGAGTCCTACAACCCCCACGAGCAAGCTCGCAGGTTTGGGCTGTTGCCTTTTCGCTCGCCACTACTAAGGCAATCTCTAATTTGATTTCTTTTCCCCTGTTACTGAGATGTTTCAGTTCACAGAGTATACCTTCTTGCTTGCGCAAGATCTGGGACCATTCCGTCCCAGGAGTTACCTCATTCGGAAATCTTCGGCTGGTAGCGCCTGCCTAGCGGCTGACCGAAGCATATCGCAGCTGGCCACGTCCTTCATCGGAGTTGAGAGTCGAGGCATCCATTCGATGCGTTGAGTAACATATATTTTCGAAACTTATACTTATCCTGCCTTGCGGCAGAACAGGCGTAAGTGAAATTGTGCTGTTCACGTACCATGACGCGGGCAATACGTAGACACGTATCGCCACACCTCAGGCGTGAACATGAATCATCATTGATTGTTAACTGCCTTTGATGACAATGAACGCGGTGGGGAAGACCTCCCGTTCCGCTCGTGCGGGCAAAAAAAACGGGTGGCTCGCGCGCACCCGTAGAACCACGGCTCCAGAGGAGCTGGTGATGCTATGGGTACGAGCGGGTAACATGCATAGTGCCAAAGGATTTTACTGATCAAATAGCGAGGGTCAAGGAGAAAAATGAGGAAAAATGAATACTGCAAATCGACTCCCTAGACGACTACCGCCACTTCTTCCCGAAAGCTGTTTGGAGGAGGCTTTTGAATACTTTCTGAGGGTAGCCAAAGGGGCATTCGCGGCTGAATTGGTAGTTGTCTCTACTCCAAAGAGACACCTTGTTCGGGCGTCTCTTTGGGCTTTTGGAATCCCTGGATTCTTTTTCTACTTCTTGCCGCTACTGCCATCATCATCGTTTTCGACGGCTTCCTGCATTTCTTTCTTGGCGGTGGCGCCGCCTTCTTCGGCGTCGATCTCGCCTTCTTCGATCCCCTTCTTCACATCCTCGGGGTCCTCTTCGTCGAGGTCGAGATCGGAGATTTTGTCGGTGGAAGGAATGAGTTCCTCGTTCTCCTGCTCTTCATCGAAGCGCGTCTTCAGTTTCACGACTTCGGCATCGGCACCGTCGAGCTTTATGACCGGAGCTTCGGCGGGAACTTCGTCACTGAACTTCAGAAGATCGACCTTGAGTCCGAGTGCCTGAAGTTCCTTCACAAGAACGTTGAAGGATTCGGGTGTAGACGGCTTCTTGATCGGCTCGCCTTTCACGATGGATTCGTAGGCCTTGCTGCGACCGACGACGTCATCGGACTTGATCGTGAGCATTTCCTGGAGAACGTGAGCGGCTCCGTACGCTTCCAGAGCCCAGACTTCCATTTCTCCGAAACGCTGACCTCCGTGCTGCGCCTTGCCTCCGAGAGGCTGCTGTGTGACGAGCGAGTACGGACCGACGGAACGAGCGTGAATCTTATCTTCCACAAGGTGGAGGAGTTTCAGCATGTACACGTAACCGACGGTGGTGAGGTGCTCTAACGTTTCACCGGTGCGACCGTCCATGAGCTGGACCTTGCCGCTCTCCGGAAGCTCGGCGAGCTTCAGGAATTCGATGATCTGATTCGTGGAGATTCCGTTGAGTGCAGGTGTCGCCATCTTGAGGCCGAGGATCTGACATGCCCAACCGAGGTGCGTCTCGAGGACCTGTCCGATGTTCATACGAGATGACACACCGAGCGGGTTCAGGATGATGTCGACATGTCTGCCGTCCGCGAGGAAAGGCATGTCTTCTTTGGCGACGATGCGAGCGACGACGCCTTTGTTTCCGTGGCGTCCCGCCATCTTGTCACCGACTTGGATTTTACGAGTCTGGGCGACGAAGACTTTGATCTGCTTAATGACACCGGTCGGGAGCTCGTCCCCTTCCGCGCGATCGAAGATATGGACATCGACGACTTTGCCTCCAGCACCGCCTGGGAGGCGAAGCGAGGAGTCTTTCACATCTTTGGCTTTGTCACCGAAGATCGCCTGGAGGATACGTTCCTCAGGGGTTAGTTCGGTCTCACCCTTCGGCGTGATTTTACCGACGAGGATATCGCCTTCGTGAACAGTGGCACCGATGCGAACGATGCCGTCGGCGTCCAAGTCTTTGAGCTTGGCTTCACCAACGTTTGGAATGTCGCGGGTAACGGTCTCGGAACCGAGCTTCGTGTCGCGGACGTCCGTGATGTAGGACTCGATGTGAATGGAGTCGAACTCACCCTGTTCCACGACGCGGTCCGAAATGATGATGGCATCTTCGAAGTTGTATCCACCCCACGACATGTACGCGACGAGGAGGTTCTGACCGAGTGCGAGCTCTCCGCTTTCGACGGACGAACCGTCAGCGAGAACGTCACCGGCCTTCAGCTTCTGGCCGCTCTCGACCTTGGGACGCATGTGAAGACACGTGCCCTGGTTCGAGCGGGTGTAGTTATCGAGGAGGTGTGTTGTCCTTCTGCCCGAGTGGTACATGACCACGATTTCGCGAGCGTCGACGGAGAGGACTTCACCGTCCTCGCGGGCGAGAAGAACGTGACCGGAAGCGCGGGCGGCGATGCTCTCCACGCCGGTGCCGACGAGCGGCGCCATCGGGCGGATGAGCGGAACGGCCTGACGTTGCATGTTGGTACCCATGGAGGCACGAGTGTTGTCGTCGTGTTCCAGGAAGGGGATAAGTGACGTCGAGACGGAAAGGATCTGTTTCGGGGAAATATCGACGTGCGTTACGTCGCGGACGTGAGCCAAAACCGGCTCGCCGTGCTTACGTGCGTGAACACGTGTGTTGAGGAATTCTCCATTGGCATTGATGGCGCTATTTGCTTCGACGATCGTCAGGTGACGCTCGCGGTCGGCATCAACGTAAAACTCTTTGCGGACGATGAATGCGCGGACCGGAACGTCGGTCTTGCCGTCGTGCTTCAGGATGCTGATAATTTTGGATGCGAGCTGCTTTGTTTCGACAACATCACCTTCCTTAGCGATGATCTTGTGACCGTCACGGAGTGTCACGTCGATGATGCGGCCGACGACTGCATCGGCATCCATTTTCACGGCGTGCTTCACTTCGTAGTACGGCGTCTCAAGAAAGCCGTATTCGTTGACTTTGGAGTAGGAAGCCAAGTGCACCACAAGACCGATGTTCGGTCCTTCTGGAGTGGCGATCGGACAGATGCGACCGTAATGCGAGGGGTGCACGTCGCGGACGTCGAACGATGCGCGTTCACGGGAGAGACCTCCTGGACCCATGGCGGAGAGACGGCGCTTATGAGCGAGCTCGGAGAGCGGGTTCGTCTGGTCCATGAACTGCGAGAGCTGCGAGGACGCGAAGAACTCACGGAGCGCGGCCGTGATCGGACGGCAGTTGATGAGCTGCGTCGGGGTGACCGTTTCAAGGTCCATGACCGTCATGCGGTCCTTCATGATGCGCTCGGTGCGCATGAGTCCCACGCGGTACTTGTTCTGCACGAGCTCACCGACGGAACGGACGCGGCGATTGCTGAGGTGGTCGATATCGTCTGGGGAACCCTCGCCGTTATTGAGGCGAATCATTTCCTTGAGGATCTCGATGAAGTCCGACACCTGGAACGTGCGGTGTGCTTCGTCGTTCGGGATTTTAAGATCGAATCGTCGGTTCAGTTTGTAGCGGGCGATGTTGCCCATATCGTACTTCTTGAAGTCAAAGAACAGCGCATCGATGAGCTGCTTAGCGTTTTCTGCCGTCGCGAGATCGCCGGGGCGGATCTTGCGGTAAATGCTCTGGTATGCCTCTTCGACGGTCCTCACGGGGTCTTTCTCAAGAGTGGCGAGAATGTAATCACGCTCCTGCTTCACGACTCCCTTGAAGAGATCGAGGATATCCGAGTCGTTGGCGAAACCGAAAATGCGCAGCAACTGCGTGATCGGAATTTTGCGCTTGCGGTCGATCTTGCAGGAGATGATTCCCCTCCTGTCGGTTTCGATTTCCATCCACACTCCCCGCTTCGGGATGATCTTAGCGGCGTGGTGCTTCGGGAATTCCGTCATGCTCGAGAAGAACACGCCCGGACTTCGGACAAGCTGCGAGACGACGACGCGCTCGATGCCTCCAACGACGAATGTGCCGCTGTCGGTCATGAGTGGAATGCTTCCGAGGAAGACGTCCTGTTCTTTGATTTCACCGGTTTCTTTGTTGATGAGCTGCACGTGCGCCTTCATCGCAGCCTCATAGCTCAGGTTTCTGCGCTTGCAGGTAGCCGGGTCATACTTGGGGGCGTCGAACGTGTGACCGAGGAAGTTGAGCTCCATTTTCTTAGCCGAGAAGTCCGTAATCGGGCTGACTTCCTTGAGAAGTTCAGAAAGCCCCTCGGTGAGGAACCAGCGGTAACTCTGGATCTGCACGTCGATGAGCGAGCGCATCATCTCAAACGAGTCGTCTTTCGTAAGGAACACGCGACCAGCCACCATCATCTTGGGCTTGAGATCGGGCTTCACGTCTTTTAAGGCAGCGGGAACGCGCTCGGAAACATTGAGCACGAATTCCGTGATCTGCGGCAAGATGGCTTTCTCTACATCGTAGGCGTACTCCTGTTTTTTGGGAGCCGGCTTCTTGGCGGCAGTTTTCTTCGCATCCGCCACGAGCATCTTGCTCGCGATTTTGGATTTCTGAGGAGCAACCTTTTTGGGCTGCGCCTTCTGTTTCACCTGGGCCTTAGCTTTGACTTGAGCCTTGGCTGTTTTCTTCACGACTGCTTTCTTCTTTGGCTTCGACGCCATACGAGGGAGAGTGAAAAGTGTAAAATGAAAAGTGAAAAGTTCGCACGTCACGAAACACTGCGCCAAGACCATACTCACCCGCCTCTACGTTCAGGGGTGACGACAGGCAAGGCACAGCTCTCAGAACACAATCGAAAGCCGCTGTGACTTCGGTAGTGTAGGGCCTTGCAAGACCAAGTCAAAGCCATTTTGCGATTATTTTGTAGAGTCGCATGCACGTCATGACAACGAAACCGAACGTCTCGCGAGCATATCGCGTCCTTTTGTGCGCACTGGCAGTATATCGAATATTGACAAATAAGCCATTTATGTTAATAATGAGATATGGCTGAAACCTCTCCTCAGTGGCTCAATATCGCCCTTTTGCCACATGAACAGTGTGGCGAGGTACTCCAAGACATGAGCGACAGTAT
>JAGORY010000050.1:0-3668 GCA_018062585.1 Candidatus Peribacteraceae bacterium
CAACTGTGCTATCCGAATCCCTGTTTCATCACAAAATCTTTTCTTTTTCATGACAAATCGATTTTCTTGCGTGTTTGCTTTAACGGGCATCGGGAGAGAGGTGGCTCCGCAGAGCCGGAGTGAGGCGCGGTGGGCGGTAGGAGTAGTGAGCGTTTACGTGCTCCAATCTTGATAAAATATCAAAAAGTGCTATAATAGTAGAGAACAAACATCCATGACTGCCATCGTCAATTCCTTCAGAGGCTTCGCGCATGAGCATGATGAAATTCCGGCATTTCATGCTGCTTTTCTCGTGGGCACGATTCTGTGTGCGGCCGTCTTCAACCTTGGCTTCTATTTGCTGCTTATTCTGGGACACGTTGCGCTGGATTTCGTGAAGTACCACGAGGTCCACGGCATGAGCTGGGGGCGGACCTTGAAGGCCGCGGCACTCGAGAGTATCGGCGACATCGCGCTGTTTCTCACGGCTCTCACGTTTGCGGTCTACCTCAACCACACGTACATGCTCTCCGCCATCGGCGGTCTCATGAGGGCCGAGCTTACGGTCATCAAGGCGTTCGGTACGATTCTCCCGAAGATCCGCATTCTGGAAAATATTTGCGCTATCGCGCTCAATTTCCACGGATACCTCCACACGCAGCACCCTGCTCTGGATCGCAAATTCACGCGCCTTGAGAAGTGGTCACTCAGGACTATCGTTGTTAGTTCAATACTGCTTGTCATGGCCATCCTCCTATTTCAAGTTAATCACTGGGACTTGCTTGCTATTCTTGAGCACGAGCTCATCCCAGGCATTTACTAGAAAGGCGCACCGTCTGGAAAGAGCTTCGTTTCGATGAGCTTTATCTCTGCCCTCCAAGCGCGTGCGTCGTCGCTTTCTTTGCCTTTGCCGTAGCGGACAATGAAATCATCGAAGCGTTCGTCGAGTGTGACGACCGAGTCGATGATCGCGCGTTTGTCGCTGTAGGCGAGGATGAGCTGTTCAATTGTTTCCGGTACTTTGCTCTGTCCGTAGCCGCGGTGCGTGAGGACGATGTGGCCGATGTCGGGGTATCCGTGTTCCTCAAGAAATTTTTGCGCAGCAACTTCGTGCGGTGTGCCATACGATTTTTTCATCGTGATCCAGGTGTCGGTTTCGTGGGGAGCGGGGGAGTAGACGTCATCACCAGTCATTGATGCGAAGTCGACGAATCGTAAAAGATCATGCGAAAGAGCGGCGGCACGTAGCGCCTTTTTCCGTACGATGCGTCCCTGCAGCTCTACTGCATCGGCGACTTTTTCTGCGACCTCAGCGACTTTTCTCACGTGCTTTCGGATGTGCTCAGGCAGTGTCACGAGTTCCATCCAAGCGTCCACTTCACTGTCCATCGGAACCGCGATGTCACGGAATGAGACGGCGATACTTCGGCCTTCGCCCGTTTCTGCGATATCGATCTCGATGTCTGGTTCAATAGCGGTACGATCACTCCATTCGATGACCCGTAGACCAGGGAACGGGTCGAGCGTCCGAAAGAATTCGGTGGCCTGTACGGGGGTCAGACGGTAGAGGTCGATATGCGACAGCGTCTCTCCTCCATATCGCTGTTCCAGTGCGTAGGTTGGGCTCGTGATGCGTTCCGTGATACCGAGTCCGGCAGCAAGTCCCTGTACGAACGTTGTTTTCCCAGCCCCTAGCTCCCCACGAAGCACAATTGTCGCAGGACGACGATAGATAGTAGCAGCGAGCGATATGCCTGTTTTTCGCATTAGCTCCTCGTTGCGGGCCTGTACTGTCGATGTATCAAGCATTGACAATTGTTGTGAAATATAATATCATAGTAACAGACACACAACTCATACCAATTTACGTAAACCCCCGAGCCATGACCCCGAAAAGGATCGGATTCCGTGTACGGACAGTGTACAAGGTGCGCCCCCCGCGCGTCCTTGCGATCGCGAAGCAGAAACTGTCGTTCATGGTGGCGTCGATGTCGCTCCTGGCGTTCGTCATGGGAAACATGGTGGGCCAGAACGGTTGGTATGCATTCTGGAAAACGGTGCTCGGTGCGGAGGATGACTCGACGATCATGTTCGTCGGTACCGTATCGCCGATAGCCAAAATTCCGGACTACGAACAGTGGGCCAAGTACGGCGGCAGCAAACAGCTGCACACCTTCAACCAAGTCCCGAAGGACGTGCTTAGGGATCTTCCAGTCTACGACGTCGCGGCAATCACGGGGAGTGAGCAGACGCTCGCGAAGCAGGCGTACTCCACGATGTGGGCCGGAGGCTACAACACGGTGCAGGGAAGCCACGCGGGTGTCGATATCGATGCGCCGCGCGGCACGCCGATCGTCTCTATCGCAAACGGTATTGTGCAGAAAGTCAGCATGCAGAAAAACGGTTTCGGTCATCACGTTCTCATCCGTCACCCCAACGTTCCGGACGCATCCGCTCCGGGTGGCACGACCACACTCTATTCCACGTACGCTCACATGGACGCGGTGCTCGTTGCTGAGGGTATGATCGTTCATAAAGGGCAGAGCATCGGAACCGTCGGCAACACGGGGCTCGTGTTTGGCGCGACCGGATATCACCTCTACTTCCAGATCAACAAAGCCGATGCGCCGTACCATCCGTACTGGCCGTTTACGAGCACCGAGATCGCGGCTGACGGTATGTCCTTCGTGCAGGCGGTCGATAGTACGAAGTATCAGGACCGACTATTCCAATACACGATCGATCCGATGGCGTTCGTCGAGAAGTACGACACCTATGTCCCGCGCGCAGTGATCGCACAAGGACAGACGTCGTCGTCTCGCATCAGTATTCCTGCAAGTGCAACGCCCGCCGAAAGACTGAAGCTTGCTGCCGCACAGCGTGGACGTGAACGCATGGCGAAAGCCGGCATCACAGTCGTTGCGTCGAGTTCGTCGAGTCGAGAGGTCGTCGCTGCTGTGTCGTCTTC
This sequence comes from Candidatus Peribacteraceae bacterium, assembly GCA_018062585.1. Lineage (GTDB taxonomy): Bacteria > Patescibacteriota > Gracilibacteria > Peribacterales > Peribacteraceae > JAGORY01. The sequence goes on from JAGORY010000050.1 coordinate 2,948, forward strand.
AAGCGTTCCCGCTGCTATTTCTGATACATCGTCGTCGTCCGTTGCATCATCCGCGCAGCCTGAGCCTATTGTCGAGGTCGTGAAAACGGCATCGATCGAGGAGCCTACCGAGAGACCTGGCACTGTCGATCATCTTACAATCCAGCACTCCGGAAAACTCAGTCACACGTGGCAGAAAGTGACGATCCGCGCGGTAGACCGTAACGGCGATATCGTAAAGTCTCCGTCGTTTGGGGGCAGACTGTATATCATTCCCGAATTTGGCGAAGCTACGATCCGTCCGGCTGAGCTCAGCCCTTTGGACTTTGTCGACGGAGTAGCCACCGTGAACGTTCTCTCTCGAAGCACCAAGACGCTCTTCATCGCGACCCGTGGCGCATTCACGACGGTGTCCGCTCCGATGATCAACGACAAATAATCACTTCGTTCGGAGGGCGTAACGCGTGAGCAGCAAAACAACGATCGTCAGAATTACAAACGCGATGCCTTTTTCTGCCGTATTTAAAAATAATGCAATGACGCCGAATGCGGTGCCGAGAACGGCAGTCAGACCGATGATGTGGGTTGGGCTCCAGCCTTTATCGAGCAGCAGATGATGCAGATGATCACGCCCGCCCTGAAGCGGCGAGACGCCTCGCGAGAGTCGACGAACTATGACGAAAGCGGCATCCAGGAGCGGAATACCGAGTGCCAGAAAGATCGTCGCTACTTTGCCGCCGTG
>JAGORY010000050.1:3768-7573 GCA_018062585.1 Candidatus Peribacteraceae bacterium
GGAAAGTCCAAAAGTCCGAGTTTCGGAAAAATCTTGAGGCACAGCACGTAGCCGAGGACCGCGAGGACGAAAGCACTGATAGCAGGGAGCTGCATATGCGCATAGGATTGTAGCGCATGGCTCACGAATTCGTCTTCGGTCTCATAGGACCTATTTGCACGGCGCAGGCCCGGAAAACGTGGAACGGGCTTCTGAAAAAAGAGGGGGTCGACGGATTTTTCGATTTCTATCGCACGATGAATCAAGAAGATCTGGTAACCCGCTTTTCCGAGATGTTTCTTCTGCAGAGGAGGGGATACCTGATTGCCGATTCTCTGCAGAAAGATGCGGTGCCGCTCATGGATACGCTAACGCCAGAGGCACGGACAAAAGGCAGAGTCGATACGGTCAAAAACGAGAGGGGAGTGCTTGTCGGGCATTTCATGGGAAAGGCGCCAGCGAGGGAAATTCTGGACATGTGGCTCGAAAATGAGGTTTCGAATTGATTTTTTCGCACTCGATGAGTTCATTTCTTGCGCGAAGTAGTTCCGTGCGTACACTTGTGGCCAATGTCCTACCACCTCCTCGCCGACGCCGATCTGAAGGATAAACGCGTTCTTCTGCGTGCAGGATTTGATCTTCCGATGTCTGATGACGGAAAAGTAGAAGACGTGACGCGCGTCGAGGCGATCAAGAACACAATGAAGTTCATTATTGATTCGGGTGCAGTTCTCATCATCATGGCGCACCAAGGACGACCGAAGAACGGACCGGAAGAAAAGTTCAGTCAGAAGCCGCTTACGAAAGTTCTCGAAAAAGTTCTCACAACGACGGTTCACTTCGCCTCGGACTGTATCGGTCCTGAGGCAGAAAAGACTGTAGCTGCAGCCAAACCAGGCGAAGTGGTGCTTTTGGAAAATCTACGGTTTCATCCTGAAGAAAAGAAGAATGATCCGGCGTTTTCTCAGTCACTCGCGAAGCTTGCCGATATCTACGTCAATGACGCCTTCACAAACTGTCACCGCGTTCACGCGAGTATGGTGGGAGTCGCGAAACTGCTGCCGGCCTACATGGGTTTCAATCTGGAGCAAGAGATCCAGCATCTCACGGTTGCTATCGAGAATACAGAGCGACCAGTGACGCTCATCATCGCTGGATCAAAGATGGAAACCAAAGTACCAGTTATCGAGCGATTTTTAGAGAAAGGCGATCACATCCTCGTTGGCGGCTGTATCGCGAATACGCTCATCGCCGCGCGCGGGTTTGATGTCGGTGCCTCGAAGTACGATGAATCCGAGATCGAACTGGCGCAGACGCTGATGCTGGAAAGTTCGAAAGAAGGCAAAGCCAAAATCCACGTGCCGCGCGATGTCGTCGTCGCCAACGAACTCAGTGAAACCGCAGTGAAGCTGGATCTTCCTGTCGAAGACATCCTTGGCGATATGGCGATTTATGACGTCGGCAAGATCACTATCGAACGGTATCTGGAAGCCATAAAGTCCTCGAAGCTTCTCATCTGGAACGGCCCGCTTGGGGTCTACGAATTCAACCGTTTCTCACACGCGACGAAGCGCATCGCCGAGGCCATCGCCGAAGCGACGAAGGGGGGAGCCATCAGCCTCATCGGCGGCGGAGATACCATCGATTTCCATTTGCGATACAAATTTTCGCTCAAGGCATACTCGTTCGTGAGTATGGGCGGGGGAGCCATGCTTGAGTTCATTTCCGGTAAGAGGTTTGAGTCGCTTTCGGTTCTCGAGAAATAAAAGAGGTGTATGCCGGGTGTACGACATTACACTGATCAGAGAATTTGAGACAAGAATGAAGAATCTGGATGTCATAATTCCTCATTCATGATTCTTAATTCTTCTTTCTTGAGGCATACTTTCCGCCATGCCCGAGGAAGCCGAAAAGTCGCCCCCAACGCTCACCATTCTCATCGCGCCGGAGATGCCAACCGGAAGCTCACTTTTGGGCTCTGTCCGCCGTATTGCGGGTACGGTGCTTTTGGTCGTCGGCCCAGAAGGTTTCAAGGATTTGACCAGCGAACAGCTCTCGTCTTTTTTCCGTGAAGCGAAGGCGCTCAATGCAGACCGCCGACTCATTCTTGCGCTCAAAGATCAGCGGGTCCGGGATCTCGCTAAAAAAGTCGGCTGGGAGACCGTGCAGACTCTGAAACAGCTGCGGCCGATGGTGAAAGGTCAGGCCAATGAAGCCGGTGCGATTCGTGCATTCAGTCCAGTCTCATGGCGTCAGGATATCCGTTCACGTCTGCAGGTTGTCGGTCTTCTCTCACTTCCTAAGCTCCGTATCTGGGGGCTACTGGGCTTAAGTTTTATCGTCTTCATCTTCGTCTTCTTTAAGCTGCTGCCGTCCTCCGAGATCCGCATCTGGCCCAATCAGGAATCTGGCAGCTTCACGACTAACGTCTATCTCATGGCTTCAGGAGCCGTTTTGCCGGTTCCGGAAGACCGTGTGCGAGTGCTCGAGCTCAGGCTCCTCACGGTGCACATCAACCGGACATTGACCTACGATCAGGTCAGTAAGAATTTCACGGGCAAGAATGCGAGCATGGCGATCACGGTGTTCAATGACAGTGTCGAAAAATATTCGCTGCGCAAAGGGACACGTCTCACGAATCAGGCTGGTATGAGATTTCGCCTCCGAGACGACCTCATTATGGAAGCCAATAGCAAAACCCCCGCGATGGCGAATGCGGACCCGCTCGATCAATACGGCGAGGTCGTCGGCGACCGTGGCAACGTCCCGGCTGGGGTGAAGTGGGATTTTCCGGGTCTGACGGAAGGGGAACGCAAGCTTATCTATGCTCGTAATGATAAACCGGCGGCTGGCGGCAGCACGTCGTACGTCAATGTCCTCACGAAGGAAGACGTCCACGGGACGGCACGGCGCTCGGGCGCGAAACAGAGATTAGAACAGGAACTACTCACAGTCGCAAAGCAGCAGGTCGAGGAAGAGCGAATCGGATTCAATAAAGTGAATGGCACAAATTTCGTGCAACTTGTTCGTGAAGAACTCACGCATGTCGTCTATAAGGACTTTGACCTCTCCGAGCAGTTCATCGGCCAGAACGTCGCGAGTATCCCCATTTCGGGCGCCATTGAGTTCACGGTCATTCTGTACGACGAAGACGTGCTCTTGAATCTTCTCAAAGAGGAAGTCCTCGAGCGCGTGCCGCCTGATAAGACGGTCGTCATGGATTCGCTCTCGAAGGATAATATGGACCTCAATGTCATCGCACCCTGGGACGACGACTTCAAATGGGTGAAGATAACCGCGGATTTGACATATACCCAGCGCTATGTGATCAACCCGATCACGCCGAACGGGGCCAAGTTCGGGAAATACATCCGCGACAACGTAGCAGGGAAGACGGTGAGTGAGGCAAACCGCATTATAAGGAACCTGCCGGAAGTGGATCGGGTCGAAATCAAAATCTGGCCGCCATGGGCATTCCAATTACCGACGATCGGTAACAGTATCAACATCACCGAACAGGAGCATTAAATGATCCGCGGCAAATGGCCTCACGGACCTAGGGTTTGAAGAGGGGTGGCTATTGAATCATGTACAAGATACATTGTGCGTTATTCAAGAGACAGGTCTGTTTGACTCCCCCGCTCGGTGTTTTCAGCATCTACTTGCGGACAAATGCGAATTTTCACAGATTTCCACAGCCCTCTGTTTGTGCACAGATATGTGTATAACTCATGATCGACGAATTCTTAATTTCAGTATGAAATCCTATGCAAAATGGCCTATTCGCTCCCCTCAGGCACCTGAAAACGTGTTCTACGATCCGTCT
>JAGORY010000051.1 GCA_018062585.1 Candidatus Peribacteraceae bacterium
TCGTCGAGGCGGAAAGCCATAGGAAAAAGGGGGATGAAGTAAACTGAGTTGACCGTAGCAATATTTCGAATGCAACGGCAACGCTTTCACGTAGACGTATGAATAATGGATCCTATAATCCTCTTTTGTCTATTAGCGTCTTTTGCTCTTCCATACGCCATGAAGTGCGGTGTCGATATTTACAGATAATATGATGCAATTATAGAAGCTATGGACCTGCTACTACGGTTAGAACGAGAGTAGAAGCAAAACAGTAACCGAACGGCTGTGGGTTTTTATCGCATTTTCTGCTATGTTTTTTGCAATGAAGTTCAGCACATTCCTCTCACGAAACGAACCAACAATCGGTACGGGTTCTTTCTCGTACCTATCCGAGAGCGCGACGTATCTGGATTCCGCCTGCCAGACATTGCGTCCGCAGATCGTCATCGATGCCGAAACGGAATACTACCGTGAGTACAATGCATGCGGCGGGCGGGTGAAGTACGCATGGGGTGCAAAGGTCGACAAGAAAGTCTTGGAAGCGAGAGCATCACTCCTCACGCTTGCAGGAAAAAGTGATCGCGATTACTGTGTGGCATTTACTCTGAACACGACGTACGGGATCAATCTCGTGCTGCATCAACTGCCGAGCGAAGGATTTTCTCGCATCGTCACGTCCGAGATAGAACACAACTCCGTCATGCTCCCGTCCATGACATGGGCCAAGCGCCGCAGCGCCAAACGCACGGTGCTCCCGCGCGAGAACAACGGTGATGTCCGTTATGCGCTAGCAGATCTGGATCATTCGGTTGTGCTCATCAATACGGTCTCGAATATCGATGGTCGTGCAGTCGGTAATCTCAAGCAACTAGCTGACGACACTCATGCGAACAAAGGAATTCTGCTCCTTGATGCGGCCCAAGGATTCGCGCACGATACGACGCTGCTTCGCGAGACGAACTTCGACGCCGCATTCGGCTCGGGCCACAAGATGTACGGGCCGAGCATCGGCTTCATTATCATCAGGCGAGATCTCTTAGACCGCCTTGATCCGTTCTTCATCGGTGGCGGCACCGTAACTGACGCCAAGCACGACACGTACTCGCTGCTGCGCGACGGTGACGAGGCCCACGCAGTGCTGGAAGCGGGACTACAGAACTGGGGCGGTATCATCGGACTCGGCGCCGCAGTGACGTGGCTGAAGACGCAGCAGGCGAACAGAGATCAAGAAAAGGCGCTTGCTGAAGCGTTGTTTCAGGGCCTACAGAAGCACTCTCGGGTGCAGCTGCTAAACCGTGTTCCGTCGTCCATCGTGAGTTTTCATGTCGAGGAGATCGACGCACATCGACTCGCACTCTTCCTCTCGGAGCAGGACATCATGTGCCGCAGCGGATATTTCTGCTGCCACAGTTATCTCCAGCATCAGCGCACACTTCCGCCGCTCCTGCGCGTCTCGCTTGGTCTCCATAACACTCCGGCGCATATTGACCGATTTCTCTCAGCGCTCGAAAAAATCCTCACCACTCTCTAAATGTTTTGCATTGCCGCGTTCATCGTCTTCGCCATTCTTGCAGTTTTCTCCGCGAGTTTTCGTCCGCTCGCAGCGAAAGCATGGCATTGCGTACTCCGACGGGTAACGTTCCGGCCCTGTGATATCAGTTTCGGTGAAGAGATGAAAAGTAAGCTCGTAGGAAAGCTTATCTTCAGCCATCCGCGCCTCGCACGGTTCCTCAATAGGTGGATCGACTGGATCTCATTTGCATTCGTCGCACTGAGCATCTGGAGTCTACTGTATGTCGCTAATGCGGGGCTGAATCTGTGGGTGTATGACACCTGCAACCCCGGAACTGCCGAATCCTGCTCGCTCTCCGGGGAAGCCTGCGGCATCGACCAATCTTCCCTAGGCTTTTCTCAAGCCATCACTGAAAAGCGTCTTGGGGAGTGGGCCAGTGGGCCATTCGTACGATTTGGTGAAACAGTCTCCCGTATTCCAGACAGGCTCAAGACGTGGGAAGCAAAAGAATACCTCGGTCCGAGCGCCACCTTCTACCGGCCTCTCGACGAGAGCAAGCCCTACGCGCTCGAGATCATCGATCCCGGCTGCACCTTCTGCAAAAAACTGACGAAGAACATGAAGGACGCGGGCGTGATGGAGAGAGTCAATGTGTCGTATCTTCTCTATCCGATTCTCACGAGCGAAACAGGTGAGTATAAATTTGCTCACTCGTTACTGATGGCCTCTTACATAGAAGCGACCAAGCGGGTGCCGCTCGCAACAGGGGACACGTCGATTGCCGCAGACTGGCAGCTGCTTAATAAAATTTTTGCGGAGCCTGAAGCAAATAACGTCGATCTACAGACCACATTCAATATCGGCATGATGAAAACGGACGCCGAGCAAGCACTGAAGGCACTGCTACATGAGATCGGATACACCCTCGCCGAGATCGAGCGCATCACGACTCTAGCTGCCTCAGAGGAAGTGCAGGAGAGCCTTTCCGCCCAGCGCAGTATCGTTGAAGAGCGTATTCGTACGATCAAGATTCCTACTCTCCTCTTTGGAGGTAGGAGATATGACCGCGTCATCAATGCGCAGCGGCTCAGGTCGGCACTGTGATGGTCGCTCACAATTCACTACTCTCTTCGTCTTCATGATTGCAGGCGCCATCGATCTCTGTGCAACACTCCTCGCACAGCGATCCAAAGCATATAAAATATTGTCCGCAATGTACGAGAAAGCGCAGGTGCCAGCGATGGCGTAGGGCGAAAAGCTCAGTACGTCAGCGTCATCGATCCTTCATGACTGATACCTGCACCTCGACCGCTGAAGTTGAACGGAATTGTTTTGGAACCTTTGCGCACCGTGCCAGTAAAATCAGCACTTGCGGGAACGTTCACGAAAAACGGACTACACGCACCGTGCATGCTCCCCGTGATAGCGCCGCCGTCCTGACCATTGAACGTACCTTTCACAATGCCATCGCAGGTGCCAGAGACCGTACCGGTGACATTGCCGCCGCCTAAGGGAATATTGGCGCTGATATTCACGTCGTAGCCTTTATAGGAGTACACGCCGGTTGCGGTGACGCTGCCTTCTTCCTCCTCCGGTTCGTCCAAACCACCCATCAGACAGTCGAGGAGATGCACGTTGTGACACCTGCTGAAGTAGTAGCCCGCGGCCTCATTGGAGCCGAGAATCAACAAAATGAGCAGGATGAGAATGAATGCCACAACTGATCCGCAACCGATTTTGCTAGCCATTAAGGCCTATTAAATCAGGGTCATATCCAAAGATCAACGGGATGAAGAAACGGGAGCAAGGGGGAGTTACTTAATCCCTTCTTAATCTCCGTCTTTTACGCTACAAGTGGTACTCCATCTTTATTTTATCCTTTCTACCCCTTCATGAAAAAATTCGTCACCCCCTTTCTCCTCGTAGCCGCCCTGTCTCTCGGCGCCTGTCAGACCTCCTCACTCAACGAAGACGAAATGGCTCCGGTTCCCGAGTCCGATACCGCATTCAGCGGTGAACTCAGGCAGATCGACAAGAGCAAGAGCGTTATTTCCTTCGTCGGAAAAAGCGACGTCATCAATCACGAAGGAAAGTTCAACGAGTACAGCGCAACAGTGACGCTCGACGAGGAGACTCCGGCCGATCTTGAGAAGGCGACCATCGCCGCTGAGATCGACATCACGAGCGTCGTCATTGATGCCGCAGGACTTCAGGATCATCTCCTGAAAGACGATTTCTTTGCGACCGAAACGTACCCCACGGCGACATTCGCATCCACCAGCATCGTCAGTAAGGGCGGAAATATGTACGACATTTCGGGCGACCTCACGATCAAAGGCGTCACGAAGTCCATCACGTTTACCGCTGAGATCACGGATGATTACCTGACCGCTCAGTATGATCTGCCTCGCGCCGAATTCGGCATTGGCAACGACACATACGGCCAGAAACTCCTCGAGCCGACGGTTCCAGTCGACATCAAGCTCGTCTTCCAGTCGTAAGAGACCACATCAATTCTCATACATTCCGCCCTGTTCCGAAGCACCCATCTGGGTTACCCTCGGGACATGGCGGATTTTTTTGAGTCCATCGTCATGCAACAACGTTTGTGGCTCTCGCTGCATCTTCTCGGCGTCTGTGTCGGACTCGGTGGCGCGTCGATCACCGATATGCTTTTTTTCAAGTTCCTCAAAGATTTCCGCATTTCGAGGAAAGAAGCGGGCATCATGCACACACTCTCGCTCGCCATCGTCGGAGCACTGCTTGTGATTTTCATCTCCGGATTCGCGCTGTATCTGCTCGATCCAGCCAAGTTCAGCGGCTCACCGACATTCACAACCAAGATGATCATCGTGATGATCCTGACCCTCAACGGCATGCTCCTGCACCTGTATGTGAGCCCGAAACTCGTACATCTGTCCTTCTCGTCAAAGCAAAGCCTTCCCCCGAAGTACCGGTCGCTCCGGCACCTAGCCTTCGGGCTCGGAGCTGTATCCGCGACGTCGTGGTACTTCACGTTCTTCCTCGCGATGCTCAAGTCCGTGATCCCAGAAAACGTCAGCGCGCTCCATCTGCTTGGCTTCTACGGCGTCATCGTCATCAGCGCGATTCTTGTGAGCCAGTGCATGGAATACGGGTTTCAACGGAGTGTGTCGCGGAAGCAAAGAGGTAAGTAAACCGCATCTCGTGCGTCTCATCAGTACTGTCTACCGGTGTGTACCAGTGGACGCTATTTTTTATCCCTCTTCATACTCCTCCACACACATGAAAAAACTCTCTACCGCCGCCGTGGCGCTTTCGATGTTCGGCACGATGCTTCCGTCCGCTGTGGCGGTGTACGCACCGATGACGGCACCCAGCAATGGCTTCATCCAAGCCGCCAACCCCGAGTGGTCTTCGGCGCATCAGGCGTCCGACTCGGATCTTTCGGATCATCGGCAATACCACAGAGATGCAGTCTCAGCGCTCAATGAATGGTACGCCGTTCACGCAGCCGACCGTGGCACCGCTTCCTACAACCGTGCACGCCGCGCGATGCTACAGGAAAGAAATATGATCCACCGGTTGTACCACATGGGCCTCACGATCGAGGACACGTTTTCCTCTTCGTCCGGCATTTGGTATCCGCCGTCCAGCTCGGCTTCGAGCGTGAGCTCCGCGCGTTCGAGCTCGTCATCCTCACGTTCCACGAGCAGCTCATCCTCATCGTCAGTCTCTTCATCGTCGTCATCTTCCAGCGTCTCATCCTCGGTGAGCTCTTCATCCTCGAAGCCGGCACAGGCTTCTCCGTCTCTTGGAGCCGCTTCCACCTTCGCGGTGCTTGCGGGTTCCACGGTGACGAACACTGGTCCGACCAGCGTCACGGGTAACCTCGGCGTCAGCGCCGGAACGGCAGTCACGGGCTTCGGTCCAGGTACTGTCACGAGTGGCGCTATCCACTCCGCAGACACGCTCGCAGGGCAGGCTCAGTCTTCGCTCACGATAGCCTACAACGACCTCGCAGGCCGCTCCACGGCTCCTGTCAGCATCGCCGGAAACCTCGGTGGCATGACACTCGCACCGGGCCTCTACAAGTCCACATCCGGCGTCGAGATCTCGTCCGGTGACCTCACGTTCGATGCCAAAGGCGACGCCAATGCAATCTTCATCATCCAGATCGCCTCAACGCTCAATGTCAGCGCCGGCCGTCAGGTCATACTCATCGACGGAGCCAAGGCAGCCAATATCTACTGGCAGGTAGGCACGTCTGCGAATTTCGGCTCCACATCCGTCTTCAAAGGCAGTGTCCTCGCCGACCAGTCGATCTCACTCCAGACCGGAGCCAACATCGAAGGCCGTCTTCTTGCCCGCATCGGTGCAGTGACGATGCAGAGCAACACGGTCGTGGTTCCGATGAACTAGTCCACGCACTACAACGATAAACAGGCCGGCCTTGGGGTCGGCTTGTTTAGTGGTATTAAAATAAATACATTTTTACCTTTATTCGGTTATATTTAAAACAAAACAATATAAATTTGATTCTTCATGCAGTGCCACACTTTGAATTTGTATTCCTGATTTCAAAGCAACTATCTTAATCAAACTTTAAGTCATATTCTAATTTACTTCTTACTGAAAAAGATAATTAATATTTTCATGTTTTTCTTTTGATTGTTGTAAAATCCAGCAGTAATAAGGCATTATTAAGAAATTGATCCTTAATTAAGCAAATAAGGGATATTTGCTCTTGCAGATGAGTAAATAAACGAGTAGAATTATTGCAATCACTACAAAAAGACCCTCTTAGAGTTCCGTCTCTAAGGGGTGCTTTTTTTTGACATTTTTTGCTTTAAGTCATTCATAAAAGCTATTTGAGTTGCAGCCGCTGTTTTAAGCAGTCCTGAATAAGTGGTTTGATTAGGAACAAGCAAAGTTGCCAACTTATTTTTCTCCCGAAGATATTTAATCAAACAATGAAAATCACCATCCCCAGTAATAATCACAGCCTTATCATAGTTGGGGAACTCTATCATTGCATTCAAGACTAAATCGGCATCACAGTTGCCTTTTACCTTTCCATCCTTACCTTTGTACGTAGGTTTAAATATCAAAATAAATCCGCAAGATTGCAGATGGGTATACATTGCAACATTTGTAGGAATATAACCCATTACAATAAATGCTTTTGTGACTCCGTACTTTTCTGCCAGATAAACACGAAACTTTTTGTAGTCCAAATTCCATCCCATATCTCGGATACCCAAATATAAATTTTGGCCATCAATGAAAGCATAATTATTAGCCTTATTTTGCATATCACTAGCTTATCAGAATACCAAGAATTTTGTTATTAGTTAGACAACATCATCTATAATTGAAATATGAAATATAGATTGTTTGTCACGTTGATCATTTTAACAGCCTGCAGCACCCCACCCGCTGCACCCGTCATCGAACCCGAACCGACTCCCGTCGTCCTCGAAGACCAGAAAGTCGAACAGCTGCCCTCAACACTGAGTATCGAGCACTTCGGACGCATGAAACTTGTCGGTACCGGCCTCACACTCGATCGCGTCATGGAACGGCATGACACCTACAACAAGTACGCCGTCTCGTACCTCAGTAACGGCCTCAAGATCACCGGAGTCTTCCTGATTCCCATGAGCGACGAACCGCATCCGCTCCTGATCTTCAACCACGGCTACATCGCGCCGAGTGTGTACACGCAGGGGAGGGGACTGAAGCGTGAGCAGGACTACATGGCGAGGCAGGGTTTTGCCGTGCTCCATACGGATTACCGCGGTCACGCGGGATCGGATGAAAGCCCGATGACTGAGAAGGTCTACGACGGTGCGCTTGAGTACGCGATGGATAGTGCCAATGCCGTGAATGCAGTCCGAGCTGCGAATATTCCGAATGTCGATGCCACGAAAGTCGGCATGCTCGGGCATTCGATGGGTGGGGGAGTGACCATGGCGATCATCACCGCGAAGCCGGACTTCATCGA
>JAGORY010000052.1:0-3883 GCA_018062585.1 Candidatus Peribacteraceae bacterium
TCACAAACTCCCAACCGACGCCCAGATGATCATCCATCTTGCGGCGAACGCCCGGGTCTACGAACTCGTGGAAAACCCCGACCGCGCGCTCGATAACTGCATCGACACGTTCAATATTCTCGAATTTGCCCGCGCACATGGCATCACAAAGATGATGTTTGCGTCTTCGAGAGAAACCTACGGCAATATCCATCTGCCAGACGGACAGAAATATTCTGAAGACAAAGCACACTTCATGACCTGCGAGAGCCCCTACACCGCGAGCAAGATCGCCGGTGAAGCATTCTTCGAAGCCTACAAGCGCTGCTATGGCATCGACTCAATCATCTGGCGATTCAGTAACGTGTACGGCATGTATGACGATTCGATCCGAGTCGTTCCCCTCTTCTTCAGACAAGCCAAGGCAGGAGAGACGCTCAATGTTTTCGGAAAAGAGAAGTGCCTCGACTTCACGTACATCGATGACTGCATCGCAGGGATGATGCTCGGCGTTGAGAAATTCGAAACTGCGAAAAATGATACGTACAATCTTGCGTACGGCGAAGGAACGACGATCTTGCATCTGGCCGAGGAAATGAAAAGACTGCTTGGCAGTTCATCGAAGATCGAGATTAGCGCTGCGCGTACGGGCGAAGTGACGCACTACATCGCCGATATTTCGAAGGCGAAGAAGAAGCTGGGGTACAGTCCGAAGACGAATTTCGAGGAGGGCATCAAGAAGTCGGTGGAGTGGTACAAGAAGAACACGTAACCGCTACGATATCTTCTTCTCCTCGTGGTAGACCATGTCCAAATTCACCTCCCACAGGTTTGATTTGTCCGTGCGCCCCGCGATGATGTTATCGACCGCGAGCATGGAGGTCAGCATCGAGTGATCCTGGTTGTTGTAGCGGTGCATGCCATTTCGGCCGACGAGGAACAGGTTCGGGATACCTTCCACGAATTCGCGGACGACGTCGAGCTGCGCAAAACTACCGATGTACGCTGGGTACGCCTTCGGCATCCTAAGCACACAGCCATCGAGGACGTCTTCAGCCTTGATCATGCCGATCTTCACCATTTCGGAAATGCCGAGCTGAATGAGCGCCTGATCCTCCATGACCCACAGGTCGCCGCCTTCATTGACAAAATACTCAAGGCCGATCCACTTGGTGTTCTTGCGGTCCTTCACCATGTACGGACTCCAGTTATTGAAGAGCTGCACGCGTCCGACGCGCACTCCCCCTTCTTGAATGTAGATCCAGTTATCGGGCACGTCGGATTGCGGCTGCTTTCCTTTTTCCTGTACGTGAAGCTTGCTCAGAAGTAATCCGACCGTCAGGAAATCGCGGTAATGCAACCCCTCAGCCACTTCGACCACTCTGGATGGCGGGTGCGGCGTCATCATGCCGGCCAAATGTTTGATCGGCATGGTCGAGAAGAAATAGTCACACTCCATGCGCTCGGTTTTGCCGGTCTCCATATCTTCGATCGTCGCCGCGACGACCTTGCCGCCTTCAATATGAACACCCGAGACGCGATGGCGCATCCGCACCTCTCCTCCGCACTTCTTCACCTGCTCAGTGACAATCTCCCACATCTGACCGGGGCCGTACTTAGGATAGAAAAAACGAGTGATGAGACTCGTCTCACGTTCTTCCTGCTGCTTCTTGAAATCACTCGACAGTAAGTCCTTGAGCGCGTGGACAACCGCGCGCTTCAGGGACAAGCCCTTTACGCGCTGGGCGCCCCAGTCGGCACGGATCTGACCGCAAGGGACTCCCCAGACCTTTTCGGTGTAGGCCTCGAAGAACGTCCGGTATAGCCGGTCCCCGAAACGGTTCTTGTAGAACGCATCGAGGTACGTCTCGTCTTTCAGGGGAAACACCTGCCGCTTGATATAACTCATGCCGATCATGAACGTGTTCCAGAATCCGAGGCGCTTCGCAACCATGAACGTAATGCCGATCGGATATGGGAAGAAGTTCTTGCGATAGAAAATCCGAGAGACGCGCGGACGCTGGAGCATGACATTGTCTTCTTTTTCGGGGTCGGGGGCGGGACGTGAGAAGCGGAGGAGGGACGAGTGGGTAGCGGGTAGCGGGTAGCGGATAGTTCCCTTGGTAGCAGCTTCACTACCCGCTAATCGCTCCCCGCTACTCGCTGCGTCATCGACGCATTCCCTACACAAATATTCGACCACCACTTCCGCCACGTACTCGATCTCATGCTGCTTTTCGACAGTGTCAGCTGACGGCTTTCCCTGACGCGGCATGATGGCAAACCACCAGTCCATGACGCGGTCGACTTTGGAAAAGAATCGGTGACCGCCGATATCGATGCGGTTGCCTTTGTAGTTGTAGGTCTGCGCGATGCCGCCGATGGCATCCGTCATCTCCAGAACAACTGGTTTGATATCCGTGCGCTTCAAGAGTTCGTATGCGGCGGTGAGACCTGCTGGCCCTGCTCCGGCGATGATAGCGACTCGTTTGGTCATACAATGCTAGTACACAGCCAAATCGGCTTCTAGAGCTGCAGCTGGCTCTTTGCGGAAAATAAAGAAATGCGAGAAGCAGTAGTTGAAGACGGCCGTAATACCGATCGCTAGGGCCTTCGCCAGATATGCGATCCTCGGATTCGTGAGCTCGATACCCATGTACACCTGACCCGCAAACATCGCATCTCCGAAGGAATAGAGAGTTGATGACAAAAGATAATTGGTACAGAACGCGACGACGTACACGACGACAAACCTCCGCGTCTGACTCGCCGTGCGACCGTGGGCCCGAAACGTAACGTATTTATTGAAGAAGAAGACGAACGTGACCGGAATAAGCGCCGACGGAAGGTACGCGAGAAAGGGTGTGATCTGATAATGACCGACGAGTACCCACAGAATCGAAAACTCCATGACGGCTCCGAGGAGTCCGCAGGTAATGAATTTCATGCCTTGAGAGACATGCAGCCGAAAATGTTCACGCGAAATCTGAGGGGTCATCGCTCGGAAGTGTAGCAGGGAGGATGCCTGTGCTCTAATCCCCTTTGCTCTTCCAGCCGTCGTACGTTTTTTTGATCCCTTCGGTGAACGGTGTCCACGGAAAATCGGCGAGACATTCATGCGGCGGAAGCGCGGCGATGCTGCGTCTGCCTTCGGGCTTCGAGGCATCGAATTCGATCGGAAGCCCTGGACGTACAAGATCGCGAATCAGTTCCGCGACGCGCGCCACCGTCACCGTGTCGGGCGGCGTGATGTACTGGATGCCCTGCGCGTCGTGATCCAGAAGCCTGAGCACAGCGGTAATGAGATCGTGGGCATACAAAAAGACGCGATCCTGTTTGCCACTACCCCACACCTGCAGTACGTCTTTAGCTGCTTCAGCCTTCACCATGAGCGAGGGGATCACATTACCCTCCTCCGAGAACGTATCTCGTTCGCCATACACGCCGACCGGACGCACGATGAGGATCGGGAAACCATACTGACGGGCGGCCGTCAGCCAGAATGTCTCACAGAGCGCCTTGCCGAGCACGTAGCCATCGTTACTTTCCTGCTGCGCCAAGCGGATGACATCGATTTTGGGTGGAACGTTGGCGGTCGAAAAGAACGTAACCGAGGCAGATCGATATTCCTTCAGTGCACGTGTCATCGCGAGCGTCATCTCGACATTGCCTGCAAGGACGTCGGCACAGTACTTGCGATGAAACTCGACGTTCCGGCGGTGCGACGCGAGGTGAAAGACGTGATTCATACCCGAGACCAAGCGCGTGCAGTACTCGGTATCCCGGAGGTCGCCGTCCACCCACTCGATCTCGCCCCTCCTCTTCGTGAGCGACCGGTAGTTCGCTGCTCGGATCGGTACGCGCACCGATGCTCCGCGGTCCAAGAGCTCCTCAACAAGAAGAC
>JAGORY010000052.1:3983-7430 GCA_018062585.1 Candidatus Peribacteraceae bacterium
GTATCCCGGAGGTCGCCGTCCACCCACTCGATCTCGCCCCTCCTCTTCGTGAGCGACCGGTAGTTCGCTGCTCGGATCGGTACGCGCACCGATGCTCCGCGGTCCAAGAGCTCCTCAACAAGAAGACTCCCGATGAAACCTGTGCCGCCCGTCACGAGGACGTGTTTTCCTTTCCAGTCGATCATGAAGAAAGGGTAGAGGAGGTTTGGAAAGAAAAGAAGAACCACCTTCCTTACCTCCCTAACTTTCCTCACCTTTCTTCCCTACCCTCGCTTCCACTACACTGATTCCGTGAAAAACCCCACTGCCCCCATCATCTGCGTCGTCGGCCTCGGATACGTGGGTTTACCGCTTGCTGCGGCATTCGGCAGGAGCGGCTGGAAAACGTACGGTTTCGACATCAATACAAAACGCATCACGACGCTGCAGGCCGGTGAAGACTGGACCCATGAGCTGACACCGAAGGATCTTGCTGCGACGAACATCGAATACTCTGCTGATCCCTCCGTGATCGGCATGGCAAACACCATCATCGTCGCGGTGCCGACTCCGGTTGATGAAGCCAATACTCCAGACATGACGCCGGTCCACAAAGCGAGCGTTACCGTGGGTAAGCACATGAAAAAAGGCAGCGTCGTCGTCTACGAATCCACGGTGTACCCAGGAGCGACCGAGGACGAATGCGTCCCGATCCTCGAAAAGGAATCGGGCATGAAGTGTGGACCGGACTTCACCGTCGGCTACTCACCCGAGCGCATCAACCCCGGTGACAAAGAACACACCGTCGACAAGATCGTGAAAGTCGTCGCCGGACAGGACAAAGAAACGACAGACCGACTTGCCGAGGTCTACGGAAAGATCGTAACCGCCGGTGTCCACCGCGCGCCGAACATCAAAGTAGCGGAACTGGCGAAGGCCCTAGAGAACACCCAGCGCGACATCAACATCGCGCTCATCAACGAAATCGCGAGGCTTTGCGACCGCCTTGAGATCCGCACGAAAGACGTACTCGATGCCGCAGGGACCAAGTGGAACTTTCTGAAGTTCAGCCCCGGCCTCGTCGGCGGCCACTGCATCGGTGTCGATCCGTACTATCTGGTCCATAAAGCCAAGATGCTCGGCATGCACACCGAAGTCATCGCTGCCGGACGCAAGATGAACGACACGATGGCGACCTTTATCGAGCGTCAGATCACGAAGGCGATGGCGACCAGAAAAATCTCTCCCGTCGGTGCCAAGGTCCTCGTCATGGGACTAACGTTCAAGGAAAACATCCCCGACACCCGAAATTCCAAAGTGCTCGACGTCGTCCGCAAGCTCAAGGACTTGGGATGCGATGTCTTCGGTCATGATCCCGAGCTCACGAAAGAACAGGTGGAAGCCTTAGGCATTCCGTACGCAACGCTTCAGGACGGCCCGTTCGATACGATCGTCGCCGCGGTATCGCATAAGCCGTATCTGAAGCTCACTGAAGAAGATCTGCTGAAGGCCCTTAAGAAGAACGCAGTCTTCTATGATCTCCGCTCGACATGGAAACCGGAAGCCTTCATCGCAGGCGATACCACATATCTTTCGCTGTGACGTCCCTGAAACACCACTGGCCGCTTGTGGCTCTCGCACTCACTCTCGTGCTGGTTGTCTTACTCAATATCCGTCCGTACGGCTCCAACGTCACGTCTATTTTTCACATCGACAAAGTCCTGCACGACCAAAATCCGATGCCGAAGGGATTCGTGATCCTAGGTGTGCCGAGCTACGACGGCGCGCAGTACTACCAGATCGCGAGGAACATGCCGAAGATTCTCAGTCCCTCGCGCTGGCATGAGCTTCGAAATATTTCACCGGGCTCGTACGCGTACCAGCGCTTTCTGTTGCCGCTTACGGCCTTCGTGCTGTCACTCGGTCAGGAAGCGGCGCTGCCATATGCGTTTCTGTTCATCAATATTTTTGCGCTCCTCCTGACCGCCGCCGCTATCCTCCGCAAGGACAAACACCCGATCTACGCGCTCGCGCTGTGTTTGTCCCCTGCCGCCATAGTAGCGATGCATTTCACGCTCGCAGAGCCACTCACGATCCTGCTCATCACGATCGTACTACTCAGATATTCGGAGAAGAAAAACATCGCTGTGCTCGATATCGCGCTTCTGTCGCTTCTGGTTCTCGCTCGCGAGGTAAACATCCTCTTTATCGCATATCTCCTAGGTTTCTCGATACTCACCAGAAATTGGCGCGATGCCCTGAAACTCCTAATCCCAGCCACAGTCTTCGTCGCGTGGCATGCGGTGATCTTCGGCATCTTCGACAATATTCCATTCCTCATCAGCGCCGAAGCGAAAGTATTTCCGTTCTCGGAACCGATCAAAAACATGCTCGGCGTCTACGGCTATGACCAATTCTCACTCTCAGCAATCGCGCTGTTCCTCGGTTTCGTACTCCCTGGGTTGATCTGGATCTGCCGCGACATTCTGACAACCAAAAAACTTGAGGCCCTCTCCCTCGGCGCACTCGCCTTCTTCGGCGTCATGCTTCTCATGCCTCACTACATTTGGGGTTCGATCACCTCCATCGGCCGCGTCATCACGCCGGTGTACCCGCTCTACATTCTGGCTCTCGCCAATCGCGATACCCGTCTCACGCGCGTCCTCGCCTTGCTCATCCTGCTGATCGGCCTTGGAGCAGCAGCTGGACTCGCGCGCTCGGTGCACCCCTATTCCATCGCACCCTAAGGGAAGGGGCATGGTATGCTTCGAGCGGCCTTTTTTGGCGTCTATGTCCACTCTCAGCGTCTTAGTACCGGTCTACAACGAAGCACGCACCCTGAAACGGGTGATGGACGCGCTGGTCACCGCGCTCCCCGAAAGCCAGATCGTGTACATCGATGACGGCTCCAGTGATACATCGCTCGAGATCCTCCGCGCATCTGCGAGGCCGCAGGATAAAGTCCTCACGAAAGAGAATGGCGGCAAGGGTTCGGCGATCCGACTCGGCATTCAGGAAGCGACGGGAGAGTACGTCGTCATTCAAGACGCCGATCTCGAGTATGACCCTGCCGAAATCAAAGTGCTTCTTGCCCGTGCTCTGAAAACACCGGGCGTCATCGTCTTCGGCTCACGCTTCCTGCAGCATAATCCGAATATCTATCCGCTGTATCTACTCGGCAACAAAACACTCACGATGATCCTGAATGTCCTCTTCGGCGGACATCTCACGGATTCGTACACGTGCTACAAGCTCTTCCCCGCAGAGATTCTCAAGTCTCTGCCACTCACGGCTGATGGCTTCGAGCTTGAAGCCGAACTCACGGCACTCCCGCTCATAATGAAGAAGACGATCATCGAAGAACCGATCACGTACCACCCGCGCACGTTCAGCGAAGGAAAGAAGATCAATTGGCGAGACGCGGTGAAGGGCATCTGGACGATGCTCAAGATCCGCTTCGCTCAGCGG
>JAGORY010000053.1 GCA_018062585.1 Candidatus Peribacteraceae bacterium
GGCTGACACAGGCCAAAAAACGTGATATAATGATCTGATGTATTTCCTCAGAACATACCCAAAGCTCATCGGGCTCGCCATGTGCATGGCGTCCGCATACATCATGTTTGCCGCAGGCGGATTGCATTGGTTGGATACGATTCCAACGAGCGCGGAATACCTCGCAGTGTTCATTGGCGGACTCCTGTTCAGCTTCGGGTTCACGTCGCCGTTCGGTATCGGCATCTTCCTCGAACTCGGTCACAACGTGCACCCTGTGTATGCCGGACTCCTCGGCGGCTTCGGTTCGCTCCTCTCGGATCTTGTCATCTTCGAAATCATGCGCTTCGAACTGTTCCATGATGAAATGCACCACCTCCGCACGTCGCGCTTTTTCCGATGGGCGCACGGGGTCCTGCATCACGATCGATTTCCAAAAAGACTCAAAGACATACTCCTGTGGTCCTTCGCCGGCATCATTATTGCTTCCCCGCTTCCGGACGAGTTTGGCGTCGCACTCGTCAGTTCGGTTACCGATATCCACGCACGTTCGTTCGCGTTCCTGTGCTTCTCGTTCAACACGGCAGCAATCATCTTGCTGCTGCTAGTATCGAGAGGTTTTGCTTAAGCGGCACCGACTTTCACTTTGGCCGGACGCACCACTTTGCCGTGCAGTTCGTAGCCGTCCTCGAGGACTTCTATCACCGTCCCCGGCTCTCCTGGGCCCTGCATGAGGACTTCATGACGCTCGGCATCAAAAGGCTTCCCTATCGAATCAAAACGCTTGAGGCCCATATCGCCGACCTCTTTCAGGAACTGCTGCTCGAGCGCGACGATGCCCTTCACCCACGCATCGTTCTCGAGGTTCTTCGGTACGACCTTGAGCGCACGCTGCAAGTTATCGATCGTAGGAAGTAGCTTCGTGAGGACCGCTTCAGCCGCGTACGTCCGGATGTCCGATGCTTCGCGCTCCATGCGGATCTTGGCGTTCTGCAATTCAGCCTGAGAGCGCGAGGAAACCTCGGACGCCTTTTTGAGCTGTTCGGTGAGTTCTTCGATTGTGGTTTCTAGCTCGGTCGTCTGCGCATCTTTCGCTGCAGCAGCGCTCACCTTGGCGGCAAGATCGTCATCCTGTGCGGGGTCTTTTTTCGCAGTCATGAGGAAAGAATAACAGATGCTGCACATCCATGAAGGCTTTTTTCGTTTTTTAACCCAGACTTTTCCGGATCACTCCCGCTTCCACAATCTCACGACTGATACTTTCCTTGGAAAGGTCGGGCGTCTGAAGGCGTTGGTAGATCGAGGATGTGAGGTTTCTGTGCATGAGGTGGTGCGGCTTTTCGGGGCCGAGCTTGATCTCCAAAATCTTCTCAAGAGCGTCAATCCCCTGCTCAATGTCACGGAAGATGCGCTTCTTCTTCGCAAGCATCGCCAAATTCTCGCGATTCAGATATTTACCGGCATGCTTCAGATCTGCCCTGAGTGCCGGGTAGTACTTTTCCACGGTGTCGAGAAGACCGGCCTCTGCAGCCTGCGTCAGCCCCCTGCCCGTGGAGATGAGCTCGGGAGGAACGCCTATCGAATACAGAGCGGCAGTGAACCCGATGGCGCGCGGGAGGCGCACCTTACCGATGCCGCGGCTATAACCGAAGAGGCCGATGTGCTGGAGTCTCTCGCGGCGCCTGGGCATGTAAGCAGCAACCTCATTGATGAGCGGGGCGATCGATTCGATCGTCGGTCTCCATACGTCGGAAAACATCCGACACAACATCGCGATCTTTTTCTTGTCCCCCTCCGGGATCGAGACAATTCGATAGCGTGGCGCCTCTTTTTTTATTTTCAGAAGCGCTTTTTTCACCTGATCCTTGGGGTAGTCGTACCGGAAGGCGGACTGAATGGAGTACGTACGAACGCCCGCGTACTGCGCAAGAAACGTATCGACGTACTCGGGGTTCACGCTGCCACGGAACGGCAGCGAACCCGTGCCGAGCACCGGATACACATCCATGCCGATATCGTCGGCAGTCGACTTCGCGATGCTCATAGCCACTTTTACCGCGAGCACCGCAGGAATGAGCCCCGCGTTCATCGCCGGATCGGAGCGTGCCAAGAACAGCCGTTGCCCTCTTTCCTTTGCGTCCGGATTCTCTTTCGCGAGTTTCTCCCAGTAGGGTCGGAGAATCTTGTCGATCGTGAGCATCGATGGAACATCCTCGACGAGCGGCGTGACCTCGAAGAGTCTCATGAGTTCGGCATCCACTTTCTTTCCGCCGTGGAAAACAGCTCGATGATATCCGGCGATCTCGTTGAACGCTTCACGGACACGGATCGGTTGCCGAGCGTCTGTCGTGAGCGGCAGAAACATCTCGGTCACCGGCGGACGACGGACGCCGATGTCGCGCGCCAGATCCGACAGCGCCAGAATGTTCATGAACGCTCTCGCCATACGGTGCATTTTTTCGCCATCGAAAGCCGGTATGCGATACGTAAGGTGCAGGTCGGTCCCGAACGGGTGCTTACGGAACAGCTTCTCACCGCGCGAAAAGAGCTTCTCTCCGACCGCTTCGTCCACATACTTGCCCTCCCAGTCCCACATGTACTCGTCGATCGGCAGATCTTTAAAGAGGATCATCACCTCTTCGATCTCGTCTTGCGTCGTGACGAACGCGCCCTCCTTCCACCACGGGCTGCCCGCATTGTCAGGATGCTGGGTTGCCATCGTCACGGGAATCGAGCGTCGCATTGGCGCCTACGGTAGCACACTGGGCGGCGCTGGTCGAAGGCACGGTACAAGAGGTATAATAGAAGCGATGAAAACGAAGAAAAAAACTGCGCGTTCACACTCGAAAAACTGCGACTGCGCAGTCCCGAGCACTTCCGGCGCAGCTCGTTACGCCGAGATCGGGGTGATGCTCATCGTGGTACTCGCCCTCTACCAACTCGGAACATATCTAAATTTCTTTTCGTTTTCCGCAACGACGGAAGGTGTCGTCGGACTGGGTACGGTACTCCTCATCGGCCTCACTGCTTCCACCACCAGCTGCCTCGCGATGGTAGGCGGACTTCTGCTCTCGGTCAGTTCGTCGTGGGCCAAGACTCATCCAAAGGCAACGACCTGGGAAAAATTTGAACCACAGCTGCATTTCAACCTCGGCCGCCTGCTCGGGTATTACGTTCTCGGAGGTCTCACGGGGCAACTGGGCCAACAGCTACTTCTCTCGGTGCAAGGCACAGGCATGCTGAAGGTAGCGCTCTCCATGCTCATGATCTGGCTCGCGCTCAGTATTCTCGGACTGGTTCCCAAAAAGTTCTGCCGCGTTCCACTGCCGAGTGCCCTTGCGCGTCGTATCCGCACCATGAGTACCTCCAGCGGCATAGGGGCTCCGTTGTCGCTCGGCGCGCTGACGTACTTCATTCCGTGCGGCTTCACGCAATCGATGCAAGTGCTGGCACTCGCGTCCGGAAATTTCTGGACCGGAAGCGCCATCATGTTCGTCTTCGCCCTCGGAACGCTCCCCTCTCTTGTCGGCATCAGCGCTGTCGGGTCTTTCGCCCACGGAAACATCGGACGCGTCTTCGCCACGTTTGCGGGCTCCGTCTCGCTCCTGCTCGGTCTCGGCGGTCTGCATGCCGGCCTGCTTCTCTCCGGAGTCAACATCTCGTTTCCGAGCCTCACAGCAAACGCCGTCATGGCTGGAGACGACCCAAACGTGAGTATCGACAACAACGGGCAGCAAATTATTAGCGTCAGTGTCAAAAACAGCGGTTACAATACCAATGCTTTCACGATCAAAGCCGGTACTCCGACATGGATCTACGCCACCGCCCCAGAAGCCGTCACCGGCTGCATTTCCAGCTTTACGATTCCGGACTTCAATATCAGCGAGCTCATCCGCAAAGGACCTAACTGGATCGGCCCGATCACTCCAACAAAAGACTTTGCGTTCATGTGCTCAATGGGCATGTTCAAAGCGAACGTGCGTGTACGGTCATAAAGAGTGGCTAGTGATCAGTGGGGAGAGTCTGGTTTTTAAAAAACTAACCACTAACCACTACCTACTAACCACTTAGTTTTGTACGCACGGCACCGTCGGATCGGCGATGCAGTTTTCCGTGGGCGGATCACCTCGCTCGGGACAGGTGCGCGAGTACATACAGGCATCGTCCGACGTCATGCGGATCTCTTTACGGAGCTCGGTCGGATCAGAGGCATCCGTGATGAGGAGCTGGTCCTCGTCCTTGAAGACGTACTGCGAGCCCAGCGGTTCCTCCTCGCCATTCACATAGAGTTTCACGGTGAATTTGCCAGACGAATGGCGACAGGAAAGACAATCCATGAAGATAAAATCACTGCCGTGGTAACGGATTCCAGGGAGCGACCCGAAAAATTCCGTGAGTGTGAGATCCGGTTTGTGTCGATGGAGGACGTGTCCATTCCCATCATGGAGGTGAAGGTACGTACTCAGAGCGCCTGCGTGCTCTTCATCGCTCGCACTGCCGGACATAAATTGTTCTGTGGAAAATTCGATCTGCTTTCCCTCGATCCACACCGCGAAGTCAGCGTGCGTGTGGTTCGGATCAGGATTCTGAGCAGGTCCGCGCGAGCATGCCGTCGTCGTCAGAAGTGTTAGGCCGACGAAGAGCAGAACCGGACGGCGCATCAGGAGACGACGAGAATGCAAAGTGTTTTCATGGATGCAGAGGAGAGGTGTAGTCTAGCACCATGTCACCCATCACAACAGCACGCTGGACGCTCATAGCCGGAGTTGCGTTCGTTTTCCTCTATTTCGGCATCGATAAATTGTTAAGCCCCTTGGTCTGGATCGGATGGCTGCCGGTGTGGATGGATGGACTCGCAGGACTTGAGAAGGACAGGTGGCTCCAGATCATCGCAGTCACCGAAATCATCATCGGTGTCGGCGTGCTCATCCCAATCCGTACGCTTCAGAAAATCGCGGCCCTCCTCGGGACCATACACCTCGCCGGCATCCTCACCCAAATCGGCTGGAACGACATCGCCGTCCGTGACGTGGGCCTCATGTGTATGACGATCGCGCTGTGGTACCTCATCTCGGCGAGGCCTGCTTCGGAGAAAATTTGATGTCCTTCCACGAAGGAGTGACGAGGACTCGAGTCTCTTCGGCAGCTTCCCATTCGCGAAACAGCGCTTCGCCGTCAGTTGCCCTCGAAGCAAGTACACCGGTGGTATCGCGCGGAACGACGAGCGTGATGTCCGGAATTTCCTTACAAATTTGGGCTTTGGATGCTGCGATGCACGACGTGAGCGTCATGCCGGTGAGCACCGCAAAACGAACCGACTCCAAGATACCCCTAATCTCCCCGTCATCGGTCACGAGAATGCTGTTATCCTGTTTCTCAAATTCGTTATGGAACAGACGTGAATCTATCGGGGAATCCCGGCCCCAGCAATTATCCTCAGTGCAAAGATTCTCAAGACCCGGAACGTTGAATTGATTGTCACGGTACAGAGACCTACAAAGAATGATCTCGGCATTCAATTTCCATTTCAGAGCCATTGTGTTAAGCACCGGAAGAAGATCGCGGAGGGGCTTGGTGTCTTCAGCGCCGTATACCCTTGCAATGACTCCTTTGGGGTGTGTGAAGTCATTGAGTGGGTCGACCACGATGACGGGGGTCTTTTTCGGAAGCTTGAGCGGAAGCTGGTCTGGTTTCATGGGTCGGTCATCATACTAATATCCGAGGTTTTGTCCATGGCCCCTCCTAGCGAGAAAAGGCAGGAATAAACCCCACATTATTTCTTCCCCCCGAGCTTCATGATTGCCTCCTTGAGTTCCGCCAGAATCTTATCTGCATTTTCCTTGGGAGCGGAATGGCCGTATCCATGTTCGCAAGTACCAGAGCCCCACACGATATCGAAATTTTCCTGAACAACCCCAGCGCCAACAAAAGTTGAACCTTCATTCTTTCGAAGAAGTTGTGATACTTCTAGTAGATGAGGCTGGCCAATAAAGAGTTTGGCGATTCTATCGGCGGTTTCAATGATGACAAATTTTACTTTGATACCTGCATCAAGAACCTCTCTAAGATTGCCAATGGCTTCGAGGTCGTCATCCAATTCAATTTTCATAGTGCTTGGATGAAGAATATCTTTGTACGCCCTGAACCATGAATTGCACTCTGCAATCAGGAAGAAGATGTCCTTATCCATGTATCTTGGATCGTTCTTTCTGCGAGCGATGTAGTTTTCAATCGCCTGCAGGTCCACTACGGGCTCTGCATCAAGATCCTCGCGCCAGTCAATGATGGTTTTTGGAGGCATGGGGAAAGACATGGTAGCGATTCGGGAGTTATTGTCGAATCGATAATCGATGGTTTGGATCACATGATTCTTAGGTGGAGAAAAATGATGACCGATTCTGTGTCGCAGCTACATCCTTCTCTGGAGCGACCTCCTCTTCCCGCAGCCGGGACGCCGCGTCCCGGTTTCCAGAGATCCGACGGTAAATCGAGAACTGATGGGAAATGGAATTATATCCATGGATAGCCCATGAGTTCTTCCTCCCAATGAAACATTCCCCATTGTTGATTATGGATCTGTGACGTTGAGGCCAAACGTAGCGTCTCCGGGACGCGGCGTCCCGGCTGCGGGAAGGAATAACGGAATGCTGTATTGGATCAATGGTATCCCACCAAACAATCATATGATCCGATGGTTTGACCTGAGGAAGGGCGCAGCATCAGTCGAGTGGTGTCACGGGCTAAGATTCCCACCTACATCACGTAATCCGCGACTCCGGCGGGCAGGGAACCGGCGACCCTGGGCTTATGAGATTTCACGTCAATTATTCTTGAACCGTTCTCAGCAAGGTGATACACTGGAGTACCGCAAGTGTTACACCTTCCTCTCAACCATGCCTACCTCTAAAAAGCGCCTTAACCTTACTCTGCCGAAGGATCTGGCCCTTTTTCTGAAGAAGATCTCGCTTCGTGATGAGATGCCACAAGCTGCAAAAGCGCTGGAGCTTATTGAACGAGGCTTGGAGGCGGAAGAGGGAATATTCAAAAAAGAATTTGTGGATGAAATAAAGAGACGAGAGAAAGATCACCGGCTGATTCCCGCGGAAAAAGTATTCAAAGAGCTATGGTAAAGATGACATTCTGGGATGTGGCGGAGCGGGATCTGAAGAGATTCCCTCATCCCGTGCGCAGGGTACTTCTTTCGTGTTGCCGTGAAATTTTCGATGACTGGGGAGTAGGAAAAGTGCTCCATGGCCCTCTTGCCGGATACCGTATGCATCGCATGGGCGTGTACCGGATTATCTATGAGGTAAAGGAAAGCTCCCGCATCGAAATCGTCGCAATCAGACATCGGAGGGACATCTATGAACGGGCGCTGATGCGCTAGGGGTTTGTG
>JAGORY010000054.1 GCA_018062585.1 Candidatus Peribacteraceae bacterium
AGCACGGCATCGACTGCGGCACCGGCGTTCACCATGAGCATGATGGACCGGGGAGCGGGCAGCGCTGAGATCATGCCCTCGAGCGTGTGGCAGGCGACGAACGATCCTTCCTTGCCGTACTCGCGCATGAAGGCGTCGGTTTTTTCGGTCGTGCGGTTATACACAGCGACGGTCGCGCCGTTCCTCGCCGCATTGCGCGCAAGGTTGGCTCCCATGACGCCGAGGCCGATGACACCGATGGAGGTTATAGGTTAGAGGGGATAGGTTATAGAAAAAGTGTACACGAAGATCATTATCGTAATGTTTTTGTCATGACAGAGAGCATTTTCAGTACTTCAAGTAGAAGGGTATCAATTTGATTCAGTTCTGCAATGTCTCCGTATTGTAATCTTCGGCAAATCTCTAATTGAGTTTCAAGCTCTGCTGCTGATCCGAGAGCAATCAGAAGAAAATGACGGTAGTCTTTTTCTGTCCCCCTTTTTCTGCCCTCGGAAATATTGCAAGGAATTGAAACAGCACTTCTGCGCATTTGCGAAACGAGACCAAAGAGTTCTTCTTTCGGAAAAGATTTTGTGAATGAGTAAATCATTGTGACAACATCCATGCCTTTTTGCCAGACGATCAGTTGTTTATGGTCAGAAACCATAGCGATCTTTTATTGGAATGAAGCTCATAATAATTTTATCTCCTACCCCCTATAACCTATCACCTATCCCCTATAACCTTTTCCCAGTCTTCCTGGAACTTCTTGAGTCCACTGTCCGTGAGTCCGTGGTGCGGGAGTTTCTTGAAGACGTCGTAGGGGATGGTCGCGATGTGGGCGCCGAGCATCGCGGCATCGATGATGTGGCGCGGGTGACGCGTCGAAGCCACGAGTACTTCGGTCTCGAAATCGTACTTTTCCCAGACCGCCATGATTTCGGCGATGAGCGTCATGCCGTCTTCACCCATGTCATCGAGTCTGCCGATGAACGGACTGATGATCGTGGCGCCGGCTTTGGCTGCGAGCATCGCCTGCGCTACCGAGAACACGAGCGTCACGTTGGTCTTGATTCCTTTCGACTTGAAGAAGACCAGCGCCTTCAGGCCCTCGGTTGTCATCGGAACTTTCACGACGACGTTCTTGTGCCACGACGCATACTCCTGACCCTGCTTCTTCATACCTTCGGCGTCCGTGGCCGTCACTTGCGCGCTGACGCACGGTACGTGGCGGCACATCTCTAAGATCGTTGCTTTGAAGTCCTTGCCTTCCTTCATGACGAGCGATGGATTCGTCGTGACGCCGTCCAATGTTCCCCATGCCGCGATTTCGGCGACCTGGGCGGTATTGGCGGTATCGAGGAAAAGTTTCATGGTGGAGGAGGGGAACGGAGCCCAGTATACTGCCGTTTGCTTTTCTGTGCACCGCAGTTCGGTGTCTCATCTGCAGTTCATGAAACTTTCCCAGAACGCACTCGTCGGCGTGGTCACGGTTTCCGTCGCGGCAGTGACTGTTCTTTCTATGGTTGCGCTGCAGTCTGTCATCCCAGAAAAAAAAAGCGGACTCACACCGCGATTCAACGAAGATGGAACAGTCTACTCAACATCGCGGTCATCGACCGTCGATATGTATGCATCGGTCGCGTCTAGCGTGAAGGCTGGCTGCCCTGAAGATGACCAGCCGTGCCTAGAGAAAGCCATTCTCGACATGACGGATTCGAGTGGTCCAGAAATTTCTATTCGGACTCTCACGCTACTCGTCAATGAAGGAGTCATGCACGGACGAGGCGATTACCACGATTACGTCCATCGCATCGGCAGGCTCACCGCAAAGAAGGAGGGTCTGAATCCGGACGGATTTTTTCGGTGTCCGGTGGACTACAACTACGGCTGTCAGCACGGATTCTTTGAGCAGGCGTTAGTCGAAGAACCGGACGCGGTGAAGGCTGCCGAGATCGTCTGCGACACAACGCGCATGGCTGACAAGCCACTCAAGTTTCTCTTTTACTGTTACCACGGCGTCGGTCATGGCGTCATGATGGCCAAGGCCTACGATCTCGACGCGTCTCTCGAGGTCTGCGACGGATTTGCGGACACCTCGCAGCAGGGAGGTTGTCAGCAGGGTGTCTTCATGGAGAGTGTCGTCGGGCACATGAACGGTACCGCTCGCCAAGACGATGTATTTTCAGAGGAGGATCGCATCGCTCCGTGCAATCGGCTTGAGGCCAGATTCCAATATCAGTGTTACATCAATCTCGGTGGTTACCTCGCAGCATCCGGAGGCAAAGGACCTGGGGCCGTCGAAAGAGCTACCGAGCCATGTCTGAAGGCTGACCCGGCAAACATCCGCCCCTGTATCGTCAGCGTCGGACTCACCTCTACCAATCCTGGTTGGCAGCAGGCGCTGACGCCCAATTTCACGGATGATCCGATCAACAACGCCGCGCAAATCTGCGACCATTTCCCCGAGGGGTACAAAGATGAATGCGTGGATGCTGGTATCCAGAATCTGGCGCAATTTCATCGCGATGACACGACACTGATGGTACAGTTTTGCTTGGCGGTCGATGAAGAATTTCGCTCGATGTGTTTTACGCGAATCGGATCCATCGTCAGAGATGAAGTACCCGCCGGAACGCCTGCCGAGCACATCTGCGCCGGCATCCCCGAAGAGTATCGTTCGCTCTGCATTCAGGGCGCCAAATCCTGATCATGAAACACTCATCGCTCATCACCGTCATCTCCTTCGTCCTCGTACCGATCGTTACGGCATCGCTCGTCGTGGGGTATGTCATGTATCTTCGTCATCAGGACAGGAGCGGACTCCTCAATCAATTCAACGAGACCATCGCTCCGCATGCCGACGCGATTATGACCGACGATGCTGTTCTTGAAAATTACGTGCAGACCTACGGCCCAGCTCCTACGATGCGTGTTCTCATCGCCGCAGCCAATAAAGCTGGCATCGACTGTCACGACCGTGCGCATCGGTTTGGCCGTGTGAGTTACGAGGAATTCGGCGATGAAGTCCTCAAACTCAATCTTCCGGAATGTCACTCTGGTTTCTATCACGGTGCTATCGAAGAGTATTTCAAAGTGAACGGAACGGATCATCTCTCCGAGAAGCTTTCGTTCATTTGTCCCGACAACTTGAATACATTTTTTATGCATCAATGTCGGCACGGACTAGGGCACGGTCTGATGGCATGGTCGTCGTATGATCTTCCGGCGACGCTCGACTACTGCGAGCTTATCGAGGATCCGAGTGGCAAAGCGTCGTGTCGCACCGGAGCATTCATGGAAAATATCGTGGGCTCCCTCACCGAGAGCCCTGAAGCCAGAGCGCGCGGTCATTTCACGAAGTATCTTTCCGATGATCCGCAGTTTCCCTGCAACGTGGTGAAGGATGCATACAAAGGCGAGTGCTATTTTCTGCAGACCGACCGGATGTGGACTCTCTCCACGACGCCGAATAAGTTTCAGGGTGTCGTTGACGAATGTCTCAAGCCCGCGGAACACCTTCAGCACTACTGTTTTCTGAGCATGGGACGGACGGTCGGCGGTATCAATCGCGGACGACCAGAACAGGCGATTCGGGACTGTCAGCTCATTCCTGATCAGGCTCATCGCATCGACTGCATCGTCTCTGTTGCCAAGGATTACCTCTGGGACCCGAGCGGTCAGGAAGGAGGCCTTCGGTTTTGCAGTCTTGTGCCTGCGGAAGATGGGCAGATCCCGTGTTACCAAGGTCTGACAGAACACGCGAGAGCGGTGCTAAATACCGAACAGCTCAGTTCCTTCTGTACAAGAATACCCCCAGAGCTGCAGAATGAGTGCCTTACCCCCGCCACCTGATGCGCATCGTCGCCCCCCTCATCGTCTTTGCTCTCGTCGTCTTCACTGCTTGCTCGGCTCCCGTCGCTCCGACTGATTCGTCCGATACCTCGGGCTCGGTGACGATCCGCATGCCAGCGAGTGGATTTGATCCTGAAACACTCACGGTGAAGACAGGTACCAAAGTCTGTTTCGTGAACGAAGACCCAGAGGCAAGGTGGCCGGCGTCCAACATCCACCCGACGCATGAGATCTATTCAGAATTCGATCCAGCAACCCCCGTCCCTTCCGGCGAAACGTGGTGCTTCACGTTTGATAAGCCGGGCATCTGGCAATTCCACGATCATCTGTATCCGGAATTCACCGGCAGGATCACGGTCGAGTAAGGTGCTATGATCCTGTACCGTGACGCCTCGAACATGGTTGCGTGACGGCTGGTTCTTGTTCTCGACGCTGATGGCAGCGATTATTTTTATGTGCTTCGCGGTGCCGCCGCTCTTCGGATTCCAGAACTTCGTTCAGTGGGGCGCGATGTACGACGACCGCTGGTGTACCGTGATCCAGTACGAGAAGAGCCCGCATGAAACACCCGATGCCCGCTTCGAGACGATCGTCATCGCTTCAGATGTGCCGAGGGTGTACAGCGCTCCGACTCAGAATCGCAAGACGTGCCTTGCGCTTGCCCGCATGCACTGTGGACGGACGACGAAACAGGGTTGGATCACGACGTGGGTGGAGCCGTCATTTCAGGGGCAGGTGTACATGGGTCAATCCAATGTCTGTGACATGAATGTTTCTTCACTCGATCACTGGTTCGACGATGGACAATAAACCTCTCACACCAGAGGCCGTCTCGCGGTATTACCCGCAGTTCTTCCTCGGATTCTTCTTCGTCGCGGCTGCGTACCTCAAGGCCACCGAAGGTCTCTTCGGCAGGCATACGGGGACACTCGCCTGGATCCTCGAAAACTGGAAGAACAACGGATTCATGCCGCCGTGGTATGACGGATTCACTGACGCGTTTCTCATTCCCAACGCAACCGCCATCGCTATCACCGTCATCATTCTGCAAGGGGCAAGCGGCGTGCTTCTCATCGCGGGTAAGCACGAAAGGCTTGCTGGTGCGCTTCTATTCTTCGTGCAACTGAACATCTATCTTGCGACGTACGATCAGCTCGAACTCCGGGTTTTCAATTCGCAGGCAATGCTCATCGCGCTCTTCTTTTTCGCGCGGCCCCACATGCACGGCAGCGTCTGGAGGCTTTTCACCTCCGCACTCGTACTCATCGGACTCGTGCATCTCTACGGACGATACGCGCTTTTCGGCGATCCGTGGACGACGGCATATTTCTGGCAGCGTCCGCATTTCTCGGCGTATGTCATGAGTGCGTGGCCAGGGCTGAAATATTTTTCGTTGTGGTTCACTTCCGGGAAGCTTGGGCCTCTACTCTGGGCGTCGGCGTGGTGGATGAAGCTCGTTCTCATGCTCGGCATGCTGACGCGATATCGACTGCAGGCAGGGATCGGATGGTTCGTCTTCGTGACCGTGATCACGATGGTGTGGCTCAACGCATTCTCGTGTGAAGGCGTATTTTGGGTGCTCACGATGTACCTGTGGGTGGAACATGAGCGATATCTGCAAAAATCCGGATTGTCTTCCACGCGCTCACTTTTCTTATGATCTCCGCGATTGCCGCCAGCTGGACGTTCATCGTCGGTAGGTCATTCTGTCATGCAGGATCGTCATTGCGGTAGGAGCTCAAGATCGCGTGAGCCGAGTGTTCGTGTCCCGTCTGCTGCTACGCTGGTGTACGTGATGGTAACGGGAAGAGATTGGTACGTGCCGCCGAACAATTTTCTCTCAGTACGCGGAGTGCCATTCATTGTCTGATCCATAAGGGATGCGATCTGCATCTCATCCAATTCCATGCGGCCCACACTTGTTTCGATGACGATAGAGTTATCTTTTTTGCCGATTGATTGAAGCGCACCGTTCAGGAACAGATGCGTCGTCGTACTCAGTCCAAATTTCTTTCCGTCGAGTGAAAAGAGGTTGCTTGCTTGTCCGGTCCAGAGGAACTGATGTCCTGCAATGTCGTGAGCTGCACCGTCCATGAGACTGACGCTTTCTACCGTCTGAGGAGCTTCGGCCGCGGCAGCTGGAGTCGTGGTTTCCGCAGTCGTGGTGGTTTCAGGAGCAGTTACAGTCGTCGTTTCAGGGACTGTTGGATGTGCAGTGACGGGAGTAATCGGGGTCGTCGTTTCCGGAATTGTAGACGAGGGGGTTTCTGCAGCAGTTGTGGTCGTGGTTTCCGGCGTTGTCGTAGTTGTTGCGGCTGCTACCTGAGTTTCTGTTTGTACCTCGGATGTGGGTGCATTTTCTTTTTTTCCAAACCATTTGTTCCACAGATTGGAGAACATCGTACCGACGGACGAAAAGAATGTGCCCGCACCTTTCACGAATTTCTGCCAAGCATTCTTCGGTTCTTCCGCAGGAGCCGGAGTAGATGCCGGAGTCGTGCTTTCAGGGACGAACGCACTCTGGGTTGGGGCCGTAGTCGAGGTCACAGTTTCTGCGGAAGTCTCGGTCCTCGCATTGTCCACGGTGTCATCCATGACTATATGCAATGCGGTCTCCATGGCACTAATGACGAGCTCTCGCTTCTTGAGGAGAGTCTCGCGATTCTGTTCGTAACCGGGCTTTTTGGAGTCCGCGATCATGCGGTCGAGTTCGCTTCGGAGTTCATTCAAGTCATTGGTTTTCTTTCCGCCAAGTTCTTCGACGACTCTGCGAGCTTCATTAATCTGATCCAGTGGGGCTTCTTTCGTCATAGTTTGGATGTGTGTATGTACGAGTATTATACCAAAAAACACTTGTTTTGACAACCGTTGGGGAGTGTATCAGGAGCTGCAGGAAGCATTAATAATGAAAGCGACAGGAAATGACTGTAACCTTTTTTCCTTCAACCGCGTACACAAGACGGTTCACTTTATCGATTCTTCGAGACCAATACCCCTGCAGATCAAACTTCAGTGGTTCTGGTTTGCCAATACCTTTGAAAGGCTTTTTCTTCACATCTTCCAACAAGGTTTGTATTCGCTCTGCCTTTTTTGGATTATTCTCTTTCCACCATTCGTAATCCTCGTTCGCCGATTCAGTGAATTCGACGAGCATATCCCTACGGCGTAAAACGAACAGTCTTACCCGTTTTTGCCTCTTGAAGAGATTTTTCTAGATGTTTTCTGTTTGCCTTTGAGGAAAGAAGATGGCCAGTTTCTTGCAGCGAGAGAAAGTCATCCAAGGATACAAGAACGGCATTTCGGCCTTTGCTTCTGGATATGATAATTTCCTCACAATCCTGCTCAGTCTTATCCAGATAATGAGCAAGGTTTTGCCGAAAGTTGGTGTAGGTAACGGTTGTCATATAATAAATTAAGTACTTAAATACGTACTTATTGTAATCCACAAAACTAACAAAAGCAAGACTATTGTCATGAGAGTTGGCCGGAAACTATGAACGAAGTTGAATGGTGCGCCC
>JAGORY010000055.1 GCA_018062585.1 Candidatus Peribacteraceae bacterium
GGGCCTTTGTTTTTGTTTTCTGCGGGTGTCGTCATTGCCGTGAGGCGTTGCCGATACGCAGGGAACTTTTGCGGGGAGATTCCCCTCAGCTGCTGTGCTTTGGTCTCTTGTTTCTCCTCGTGACCTAACGAGGTCCCCGGACCGGTCAGCCACAAGATTCTAGGAACCAAGGGTGACACTGGGGAGTTTTTGGTGCATCGTCCGATATAAGTCTCATGGGTCGGACGACGACGTTGCAGAGCAGAGAGAAAGATGGCTACAAGAGCACCGAGCGTTGCTATACCCAGAAGTGTGCAATTGAATGCAGGTGTGTGGCCAGGAGGAACGAGTCAGAACTACGGTGTAGACATCTTTCTCTCTACGTAGTCGGTGGTGTGAATGAGCGAGGCCTAGCGGTGGACCAGAACGACTGTTTGTTTTTGTCTTAGACTAGGGCTCCGTGAGTGTAAGTATTTTTTGCGGAGCGACTCAAGTCAGGTGACAGGACGCATCATAATCAATGCTAAATATTCCGCAACTGTTAGGGCTCGATAGAATTTAATGAGTGTATTTTGAATACAAATTGTGTACGAAAATTAACATGGCATATTAAAGTCATTATTTTGGCTAAGGTTAGGGCTCGGTGAATTTAATAAATTACTGAAAAAGCCTGTTTTCACGTTTCCTTGCAGCTGTGCATCTTTCTTTACATCGCTTCGCTTGCGACCTCTATTTCCTTCGGTCCGCCGCTCACAACTGCCTTGATACGGCGCACGCCTGCGGAGCTGCTTTCCTCCTTCTGGATCTTGAAGCTGCCGAGCATGCCGGTTCGCGCCACATGCGGACCGCCGCAGATCTCTTTGCTAAAAACCCTTTGCTCCTGGACGCGACTTCCCGGCTGCGGGGAGGGGCCGCCCATCGTGTAGACCTTTACCTTATCACCGTATTTGTCACCGAAGACGCCGATGGCACCTGCGGCTTTGGCTTCATCCACAGTCATCACAGAGTAGCTGATAGGCGCGTCGGCTTGGATTGCCACGTTTACGAGATCCTCGACCTTCTTGATCTGCTCGGGAGTCATCTTCTCTGGATTGTTGAAATCGAAACGCAGACGTTCCGTTGTGATGTTGCTGCCTTTCTGCGACACATGCTCACCGAGGACCGTGCGCAGCGCGGCATTCAGCAGGTGAGTAGCGGTGTGCAGCTTCGTCGTTTCGCCGCTGTGATCGGCAAGACCTCCAGCGAATTTCTTCTCGGCACCGGCTCTAGAGAGCGCTTGGTGATCCTCAAACGCTTTCGTAAATGCGGTCTCGTCAATCGTTTTTCCGCTTTCGAAAGCCATTTCTCTGGTCATTTCAACGGGAAAGCCGTAGGTATCATAGAGATGGAATGCGTCGATCCCTGAGATCTGCGGCCCACTCTTCTCACTGATCTTCTGAAAGTGCTTTGTGCCTTCGGCTAAGGTTTTCATGAAGGCTTCCTCTTCTTTGGCAAGCGTGTCCTCGATCGTAACTTTCTGTGTCTCGAGCTTGGTATAGAAATTTCCGTACTGTGCCCTGACAATACCTGCCATGAGGACTGAGAATCCGGAGAGGTTTTGGATCTCAAGCTTGCGTGCCGAACGGATGGCGCGGCGGATCAGGCGACGAAGGACGTATCCTTGGTCCACATTACTTGGCCGCACGCCATCTGCGATGATGAACGACGCGGCTTTAAAGTGATCGACGATGATTCTGGCGTCACGTGTCGCGTCGGCTTCGGACTTGGAGGTCTTGGAAAACACTGCTTCAAGCATCGGGCGGAATGCATCAGTGTCGTAGACGCTCTTCACTCCTTGCAGGACACAGGCCAAGCGCTCGAGACCCAATCCTTCGTCCAGATTCTTCTGCGTGAGAGGCGCAAAGGTGCCATCAGACTGCTTGTCGTACTGTATTAACACGTCATTACCGATCTCCATCCAGTTCGGATCGTCGTTTGCGGGATTACTGCCTGCAGGTGGTTGATCACTCGTTCCGACCCAGTAGAACATCTCGGTATCGGGTCCGCATGGCCCCGTGAGACCCGCGGGCCCCCACCAGTTTTTGGCCTTGGGCAGGAAACCGATTCGATCTTTCGGTACACCGATGCTTTCCCAAATCTTCGCCGATTCGTCATCGCGCGGCGCATCTTTATCACCCTCGAAACAGGTGACCGCGAATTTGTCTTTGGGGATGCCGAGAACCCCAGTCATAAATTCGTAACTCATCGTGATCGCACCTTCCTTGAAGTAATCGCCCATACTCCATCTGCCGAGCATTTCGAACATCGTGAGATGCGACGCATCACCTACTTCGTCGATGTCCTGCGTCCGGACACAGAGCTGCACGTCGCAAAGGCGCTTGCCCATCGGGTGCGCTTGGCCCATGAGGTAGGGGACCAGCGGATGCATCCCAGCGGTCGTAAAAAGAACCGTCGGATCATTCTCAGGGACGACGGACGCTCCCGGAATCACGGCATGACCTTTGGACGTGTAAAAATCGAGGTAGGCCTTTCGAATCTCGGCGGTCGTGTGAGGTGTCATAGGCTTACTGGAAAACGGCAGACTGAAGCCTACGGAAGAAGCTTCACTCCTGCAAGAACCTTCGCACTTAGAGCTTGGGCACAGTCTTCTCAATGAGATCGTCAGTCTTTTTTCAGGACGTCGCCGACTGAAGCACTTACCGAGGCAGAGGCATCGATGCTTGCAGAAGCACTGACCGAGACGCTGCTCGATGTCGAGGATACCGATGATGAAGTGGCGGACGGATCCGACGAGGACGTGAAGGTCGACGATACCGAAGCTGGAGACGAGGAGATGGACGACCCTTCGTCGCTTCTGTCATTACTCTGTTCCTGCGGATTTATCCGCATGGGGACGAGGGTGGCGTCATTGTCGTTTTTCGTGGATTCCAGTTGAATGAGAGCACGTCGCCCCTTGATTCTGAGCATGAGATTCACTTCTTTAGCCTTCAGGAGTGCCGATGTGGCTTTTTCACTGCTCACTCTCACGGAAGTCTCGGTATCTCCGGAGACCTTGAGATCGTCTTCGGCATGCTTGAGTGTGTCCGAAACGATGGTATTTTCGGCAGCATGTTGAGCTGCCTTAGCTTTAGAGATGGCCTTTTCTGCTTTCTCAGCCGTGATCTTGGTAAGACGCACGGTATCGGCGTGGGCGGACTGCGTAGCGTCGTCTGTAATTTTTCTACCCTTACGGGTAGTCGTGAGCAGATGTTCAACTCTGATCTTTTCTTCATCGGAGACCATTCGCAGGAGCACATTCTCGTGTGCCTGGATTTCGGTCGAGGTCTCAAGGGCAATGGTTGCGGAACTTTCTTTATTGAGCATTTCTAGTTCTTTTAGGTCAGATTCTAAGGCATTAATGTGTGCAATAAGACGTTCATTCACGATTGCCACTTTATCAGCTGTTAACTGCGATCTTTCCGCTAGAGTCTGGGCTTCCTCAAGCCTTCTAGTTGCTAAACGGGCCCGAACACGTACTTTTGCTTCGACAGAGTTATTAAACCGCAAGAGAAAGGGCTCGGTTAGATTTACCTTCACTGCATAAAGCGCATCTCCGGGCAGTGAAGACTCAGCGGCGTACGAGACTCCGGCGCCAGCAAGAACAAAGATCATGACGGCCGCCACACAGCCTGAAAAAAATTGTACAAGGCCACCAAATGATCGGACCGTATACTGTGCCGAATGCTCGATGTCAGCGAGAAGCACCTCCCGCATCTGAACTTTTTCCGATGCGCTGAGACGGACGTTCTGCGCTGCCGTAAGAAATTGCTGTTGGTTCATATGATGCTCTAGACGTACATCATTTCCATTTCTTACATGTATTTTGAACTTTTCTTTCAATGAGTCTTTTTCATCCGGTGTAAGGCGAATGGACGCTGCTTTGCCGAAGAAGGAATCAGGCTGTGAGTTCATTGGGGTTTCTCAGATGCGGCTCAAGCTCTTTGATAGCTCTGTGGATACGTACCGAGACGGTATTTGGTGCGAGCCCAAGGATCACGGCGATGTCGCGAGGCTTCAAATTATCGATATAGCGCATGATGATGAGCTCTCTATCTTCAGGTCGGAGTTTACCCAAGGTACGGACGACGATTTGCTCGTCGAGCGCTACACCGAAGTCGTTTCCGTCGCTTCCCTTAGGGTCAAAACCAGATTCATTCATTGCATCTAAGGACACTTCCTTGGCTTTCCGGAAGTAATCGATAATGAGGTTATTGGCGATTTTGTAGAGGAGAGCACGGACGTTATCTATCTTCTCTCCTTTCTTTGCGTATTGATACGCCTTAATGAACGTGTCTTGCATGATGTCCTTTCCTGTATCACGGTTCGAGACACGCAGGTAGCAATGCCGGAAAATGGCATCGGCATATTCATCGTACGCCGATTCAATCATCTGAGCCGCATCGTTCATCATGGACATAGTAACTGAAAGTAGTTCTGAACGCATCATAGACTTGACAAAAAAGATTTTTTATTCTAAAAATACCCCCTTATGTTGCAGGATCCTCCATGCATTTTTCCGCTCGTTGGCTGCTCGGATACCGATACTTCAGGAAACACTGGAGGGGATTCTGCCGGAGATTCATCCACGAATTCTCAGCCTTCATTTAACATCAGTTCGTCATCCTCAAGCTCCAGATCCTCATTTTTCACGAATTCAAGTTCGAATTCCAGTTCACGCTCATCAATGTTTACAAGCTCCAGTTCAAGTTCCGAGGGAACGTTCACGAACCGGTTTTCATCCGATGCTGAGCGCGTGGCTACGTATCTGGTCACGGTGATGAATCGGGGGACAGAGCGCACCCAAGGCTTTTCTTTCACCCACGGACCCACTCCTTCGGGTGCGGTCTTCGACTTCGTTCGTTCCTCCAGCGAGTGCATCCAGACCGGCACATCGGTGCAGTGCACGTCTGAACTGGAGCCTGGTGAAGTAAAAACGTTCACCATCGCTTATACCGTCAATAACGCAGTCAGCTGTTCGCTTGCTCGGGGGCTGCAGTCGGTAACGGTGCAGGGTAGTACCGCAACGGTCAGCACCTCGGTGGGTTGCGTTATGACGAATGAAAATGTCTCACAGGCATCATCGGCCTCCTCCCCCCTCTCCTCTTTATCATCGTCTGTGTTTTCGTCGTCCGCATCCTTTTCGTCTTCAGAGCCTGCAAACGATCTTATCGACGTTACGGGTGTCAACGTAGCCCAGCAATACGCCTCAGGAAGCATCGTCGGTGGGCAGACGGTGATTGGAACGGTGAAAGATGATGGAAAGGGCAAGGGTAAGGGCTATAAGCCGTATCCGCAACCCCGTGCTGGAGCGATGTCTGACTACTTTTTGCGCACTACCGAGGCCTCGTTACTAACGCCAGTTTCAGAGCAAAACACTCAGGGCGGTCTGGCAATGCCTTTTATGTCAGTATTGTTTCTGTCTGCCGTCTTTCTAGTAATCATCGGTTTCACCCTTTTTCGCAAAAAATTGCGATGAAGCGAATGTCTGAACAGTAAATTTTGCCACAATTTTACCGTTTGACAATAGTGGGCTGATTCGCTACTATTCCCTCCTTTTTGCTACTTCAAGTCTCTTTTTTTCTTCTCCCTGCCCCCAATGGAGCTCAAGAAACACGTCTCATCATTCGCTCTGGCGGCACTTCTCTTTACGCAGCTGACGACCGGCACCTTGCCGATGTTTCAGCCACTCATCCAAAAGACAACCGCCGCAGCAAGCGGAGACTTTCAGATAGAAGGAGCAAACGAGAAATACAGCAAAACATGGATCACTACTATCACCTGCCGCAGTCCGAATGGAGCGACGCAGACGTATTTGGGTTTGGACAATCGGAACCCTCCACAATTGGTGGAAATGGGTATTCCAAATCTCGTGGCGAAAGCTATCCGTGACAAAAATCTTCCCTACACACAACCAAACAGACCTCTTGTGAGCTCTCGATGGAAGGGGACCCCGGGAGGCGGGGGCGGAGGGAATGTTTGGAACATAGGTACTCCGGAGGATGCGACGCTCAATGCCGTCTGCAAGATTCTCGGTTCACCGCAGGACAGTTACGTGTCATTTGATTGTCATGATGGAGAACGTGGCGCGTATCCTGCTGGGAAGTGTAACTATCACTCACCTGGCGATAACCAGCTCATGAGTTTCGTTGGAACCTTTAGCGTGCCGAAATGCCAAGATGGCATCGACAACGACGGAGACGGAGCCACCGACCTCCAGGACTTCAGTTGCGGTAACGATCCCAACCGTGATGACGAAACCAGCCCTCAATCGAAGTGTCAGAATGGAGTGGATGACGACGGAGATAACTTGATCGATTTTCCGCAGGATCCCGGATGTACGAGCCTGCAAGATAATGATGAAGGACCGAAAAACCTCCCGGTCTTTAGCGGAAACAAAACCGCTGACGTGCAGTCCGTGCGTCCCGGAGGCTTTGTTACGTATTCCATCACGTTTACAAACACATCGAATGTACCGGCGCACAACATCCGTATCGTCGATACGATTCCCAGTAACACCGTCTTCGAACCGAATGGTTCTTCGCAGGGGTGCGGTGTCCAAGGCAGTCAGGTCCACTGTCAGAACCAGTCGCTCGCTCCCGGTCAAACCATACAGGCCTTCCTCCGTTTCCGCGTGAATGCCAACGCATCATGCGGCTCTAGTAACAAGATTTCTAACACGGCGCAACTTCAGCAGAACGGTCAAAACATTTCGGGTACGCAGACGAATGCGGCCCAGACTCCCATCGACTGTGCTCCACAGTGCAGTGACGGCATCGATAACGACAACGACGGCGCTACTGATCTCCAGGACTTTAGCTGTCAGAACAATCCGAACGACACCGACGAAACGAACCCCAAGGCTCAGTGCCAAGACGGTCTCGACAATGACGGTGACGGCAAGACCGACATCGCTGACCCGCGCTGTCACACCGATAACAATGCAAGCAATCCAAACAGCTTCAACCCGCAGGACAATGATGAGTTTCCAGCCGATGTAACCCAGTGTAACGACGGCATCGATAACGACAACGACGGCGCTACTGATCTCCAGGACTTTAGCTGTCAGAACAATCCAAACGACACCGACGAAACGAATCCCAAGGCTCAGTGCCAAGACGGCCTCGACAATGACGGTGACGGCAAGACCGACATCGCTGACCCGCGCTGTCACACCGATAACAATGCAAGCAATCCAAACAGCTTCAACCCGCAGGACAATGATGAGTTTCCAGCCGATGTAACCCAGT
>JAGORY010000056.1:0-4033 GCA_018062585.1 Candidatus Peribacteraceae bacterium
CATGATCGATCCTCATATCTTCCGCGCGTACGACATCCGGGGAAAGGCAGGTACACAACTCACAGAGGAAGCCTGCTACCTCATCGGCCGTGCATTCGGCACCGTGCTGCAGGAAAAATACGGCGCTGAGAACCCGCATCCGAGGGTCGTACTCGGCCGAGACGCGCGTACTCACAGCCCCGGTTTTATGGCCAAGATGTGCGAAGGACTGATGGAGTCAGGATGCGACGTGTCGCTCATTGGAGAGACGCCGAGTCCGGTGAACTACTTTACGATCTGCAATGCAGAATTTGATGCCGGCGTACAGATCACAGCAAGTCACAACCCGAAGGAAGACAACGGCATCAAGCTGCAGCTCCGGCATGCCGAGGCGTACAGCGGTGAGTCGCTTCAGGAACTTCGACGCATGATCGAATCGAAACCCACTCCACTACCCGCTATCCGCCACCCGCTACCCGCTCACCCATTTGATGCAATTACTCCGTACGCCGAATTTCTGGTGAAACTTTTCAAAGATGTAGGGACAGGAAAGACGGTCGTTGTTGATGGTGGGAACGGAGTCGCCGGCCCCGTGTACTGCGACGTGCTGCGGAAAACGGGTGCAAAAGTCATTGAGCTCTATACCGAACCGGACGGTACGTTTCCCAATCATGCGGCAGATCCGAGCAAGCACAGCACGCTACGAGAGCTTCAGGAAAAAGTGCGCGCCGAAAAGGCTGACATCGGTTTCGGATTCGATGGCGACGGCGACCGCACGGGCATCGTCGATGAAAAGGGAAACATCGTCACTGCTGATCAGACGCTGCTCCTTCTTGCGCAGGATCATTTGTCGCGTCATAAAGGAATGCCGGTCATTTTTACGGTCAGTAACTCTTCGCTTCTCGAAACCGAAACCACGAAATGGGGTGGCAGGCCGGTGATGTGCAAAGTGGGCCATTCGTTCGTGGAACATGCGATGCGCGACAATGATTCGAAGCTCGGCGGTGAGCAATCCGGACACTTTTTCTGTGGTGAAAATTATTTCGGCTTCGATGACGCTCTCGTGGCAGCGCTTCGAGCTCTCTCGATTCTCCGTACACGCAAGAAAACGGTCTCGGAACTTACCGCAGAATTCCCGACTGTCTTCCAGACGTCCGAGATGCGACCGCATTGCCCGGATAATCTCAAGGCGGACATCATCGCCAAAACGACAGCGCATTTCCAGGCAACATATCCGGTCATTACCTTGGACGGCGCACGCATCGACTTCGGTGACGGTGCGTGGGCGGGCATCCGTTTCAGTAATACGAGCCCGTGCCTCAGTATCTGTATCGAGGCGAGGAGTGAAGCGAAACTGAAGGCAGTGGAGGAGGAGGTTCTGGATCACATGAGAACGTATCCGGAGATCGACTGGAAGCGCTAAAGTCAGTTCGGCGAATCTCTCTAGGATCAACCGCTTTCTCATGCGCGGAAGATGCGGGATACTGCTGCCCTGTGACGGA
Organism: Candidatus Peribacteraceae bacterium; assembly: GCA_018062585.1. GTDB lineage: Bacteria > Patescibacteriota > Gracilibacteria > Peribacterales > Peribacteraceae > JAGORY01. The sequence goes on from JAGORY010000056.1 coordinate 1,482, forward strand.
AAAACTTTCCCTCTCCGGCAAGCGTTGGACGCTCAAGCGCAACACGAGCACACCGGATATTGCAGGCATGCTTCGTATGGAGCGCGGCATTATCGATGAGGCGCAGGCGAAGCTTTCGGATCCGTTCCTGTTCCGGGAAATGCAGAGGGCCGTGAAGCGCATCGAACAGGCGATGAAAAGCGGCGAAACGGTGGCTATTTTCGGTGACTACGATGCTGATGGCATTACCGCAACCGCGCAGCTCGTGCGATTCTTTCGCCGTAGAAAAATAGAGCCCGTTGTTCACCTGCCAGATCGTGCCAAAGAGGGCTACGGCATGAAAATCATCAGTATCGACGCACTGAAAGCGAAAGGTGTTTCGCTCATCATCACGGTGGATACTGGCATCGCGGCGCATACCGAAATAGCTCATGCGAACTCACTCGGTATCGATGTCATCATTACCGATCATCACCGTGTGCAGGGCAAGACGCCGCATGCGTACGCCATCATTCACCCGGACGTTCCGTCGGCATTTCCTAACCCCCATCTTTCTGGATCAGGTGTTGCGTTCATGCTCGTTCGTGCGCTCGAGAAAGAGCCGTCGTGGGACGGCATCGATATCGATATCGCGCTTGCAGCCATTGGAACAGTCGGCGACTTGGTGCCGCTCACAGGAGAGAACAGATTGCTCGTGATTCACGGCCTGAAATTTCTTCAAACCTTGCCACCATCTCCCCTAAAAGACTTTGTCGATAGTGTGCGCAGTACAGGACCGCTGACGGCAACGGACATCGCGTATCGCATTGTTCCTCGGATCAACGCCGCCGGACGCATGGCGCACCCTCTGGTGGCCTTGGAGGCGCTGCTCGAAGGAGGTGAGGCGCTCGAAGAACTGCATCGTCTCAATGGCGACCGTAGGTCATTCGTCGAAGAACTGCAGGAAGAGATTATTCCGAGCATCACCGCGGACGACGCGTTCATTGTCATCGCCTCGGAGCGCATCACGCCCGGTACCGCCGGTTTGGTAGCCGGGCGCTTGAGTGAAAAATTCGGACGACCGAGTATCGCCGCAGCGATCATGGGTGACATGGCGGTCGCATCCGTCCGCAGTATTCCGGAGATCGATCTCATGGAATGCCTCGAGCATCCGTCGGTCAAAAAATTCCTGAAAACATTTGGCGGTCACGCACAGGCAGCGGGTTGTACGTTCATGGCCAGTGATACGGATGCGCTTCGTTTGGCGCTCAATGCCGTTCTTCTGGAGCGAGGGATTTCGTCCGCTACTCTTGTGCCGACTCTCGAGATCGATGGCGAACTCCACTATCGGCATATCGCTATGCCACTAGCTCGGTCTCTCATGGCGCTCGCTCCTTTCGGCTCAGGAAATGAGGAGCCGATGTTTTTGCTTTCGGAGCAGAGACTCACGGATCTGCGGACCGTGGGAGCGGATAATTCTCATCTGCAAGCCAAAGTAAACGGTATCTCCGCCGTCGGCTTCCGTCTTGGCCCGTGCCTCACTCAGCTGAATTCTGAAACGTCGGTCGACCTCGTCTGTCGCATCGGTATCAATAGTTGGAATGGACGGGAGAGTGTGCAGTTAGTGATCGAAGACATAAGGAAAAGCGGGTAGCGAATAGCGAGTAGCGGGTAGGAAGCAGGAGGAGTCCATCGAAAAAACTACCCGCTACCTTCTACCCGCTACCTTCTATTTTTCCGGTTCAGACCGGTACCAACCCTCCCTCCATCTGAAAGACCTCAGTCACCGGAGACTGAAGGGCCATCGCGACTTTGTATGCGAGGAGGACCGACGGATTCGTGGCACCGCGCTCGATCGACATGATCGTCTGCCTGCTGACACCGACCCGGAGAGCCAATTCTTCCTGCGTCATACCACGCTCAAAACGAAGGCGGCGGATGTTGTTATGCAGGATGGCGGGCATGAGTGCGGGGGAGAATCTCGTACCCGTAATTCGGTACGAAGTGCGGAGGCGATTGTACCTTTCTGATCGAACCTCGCAAGTCCAAGCAATTCCTAAAACCCACATACCAAAACACAAGATCCGCTTGAACTTTGGATCTGGAATATTGAACCTTTACAGCAGCGGCTCCTCAAACGTTTCCTCCAGATTCATCTCGTCTTTTTCCGGAGGCTTCGATGCCGACTCGTCCCATTGTTTCAAGAGCAATTCCACGTCGGGTTTCGGAGCGCAGTACTGCGAGCGCGACCAGGCGATGATGTCTTGGGAGTGATCGTCGGTCACGACCGGCGCATCGAGCGTGAAGCCGGAGAAGGCTTCCCGAAGCTGTCCATTCACCGACATCTTGGTGTAGAACTCACGGACGCCGAGGTTAATGATGTCACGTTCCTTGAAGATCGGGCTGTATTCGCCGGCTAAGATGGCTGCATCCTCCGCACCGACGCGGAAGCTCACCATGGAGCCGACGTTACCGAATACCGTTTTACGGACCGTTTCCGAGAGCTGGCCCATGTACTGGTGGGCAATCGTGAGATTGAGGCGGTACTTGCGCGCCTCGGAGAGAATTTCGGCGAACGTATCGGTGGCGAAGTT
>JAGORY010000056.1:4133-6682 GCA_018062585.1 Candidatus Peribacteraceae bacterium
CGGTGGATGCCAAACGGTACGAAGTTATTGTGATAGTTCGTGACACCGAATGCGCTCACATTTGGTTCGCCCTGTTTCGGCAAGTCTTGCGGCGGCTCGGATTTACGAGCGAGCACATGGACGACGTGTGGCACGGCATCCGCGTTCGGCAAATGGTACAGCGTCGCGACCTCCTTGGCCCCGAGCGTCATCGGCGTGCTGTGGCTGCGGCTGCGATACTTTTCCAGAAATCGTTTCGTATTCTTCTCGGGGCGACCGTAGAACGAGTTGATGTCTTTCTCGTTGTACTGCGTGAAGCTCGAGATCACCGCGTCCAGCTTATGGGCGGCCGAAGCCGCGTCCGGCGTGATGTAGGCGCAACGGATGCTGACGCGGTATGGCTTTTCTCTGGCCTTCTCTTCGGCGCGTTCATGACGCATTTTATTGATGCCCGTCCGGCCGCCGCGGTTCATGCGGTCGCGGATGCTGAAGAGGTGAAAAAAATTCGCAACTTTCAGCCGCCAGTTTCTGAGGAATAAGAAAGAGCCGGTGTCGTCCCGCGGTTCGGCGACGATCTGGACCCACGCCTGATCCCCGATCTTGATCTTCGACATGACCGAGAATAGCCGTGATGCGCTGTCCTCCTCGAAGAGGTCGTACGTCTTCACCGGATACGTATCCGAACGATCAAGCACGATCTCGGCACCCGCAAGCGTGTGAGTGGCTGGGTTGAATCCTTCAGTGTAATCCCCCGTCTCCTGCAGCTCGGCTTCCGGAAACGTGGAGTAGATAAGGCCTTCCACCGTTTCGAGCAATCGCTCCTCGAGCGTCACGAAGAAATGCGTGTACTGGTTGATGCCGAGATACTCGAGTGAAATGCGCTTACCCGTGAAGGTGTTACGCATGTTGACGAGCAGCTCGTGGAATTTGGATTCCTGCTTGATGTTCCCCTCCGTTCCCTGCGGCACGATGATGTGGAGATGACGCAGAGCCATTACTAGATATTATATAATAATATTAACTACTTGCAAGTATTTAGGATAGGCCTTCTAAGGCTTCAGAATAGGCTTTTTTGCTGAACTTGAGTACTGAATATCGAGCTATAAATTACGGTACACATCTTTTCGATGCGCGATACGCACAATCGTGATGATGCGGATGGTGTGTGTGACTTCGTAAATGACCCGATAGGACCCGATGCGGATGCGAAAATGTCCTTTGTATCCCTGAATAGGTTCTGCCTGTGTGGGAATCGGATCATTAGCAAGTGCCGCGATGCGTTCACCGATATGCCGCAACACAACAGGGGGAACGGACCGCATCTGTTTCAGGACCGGCTTTTGGAGCATGATCCCATAGGGCCTTGTATTCGCCATCATTGTGCGGGGAACGCTTTCTCAAAAGGCACGGTCTTCTCGTTTTTATGCGCTTCGATGTACCGGATGTCCTCCAGCTCCTCCAGCGCCGACTGCAGCATGTCGTACTGCGCCGGCGGCACCAGCACAGACTTTACTTTGGAGTTCACGATCAGATACACCACGCCCTCATCAGGAATGGATTTTGACCCCTTGGTTTTTAATGTCTGAAGCGTAATGGAGTCCATACAGCGTGCGGTAAAAGATACTAAATTTAGTACCATTATAGCACGAATTTTCATACAGGAGCAAGAATACTGGCGTTTAGTAGACCGTTTGTAGATAACAGGATTCGCAGTACGTGATAGGCGAATAGGTAGTCCGAATTGGGTCAGTATTGATATGACCATCTATTGCAATCCTCTTCCTGTATTGATGAGTACCGTCTTACCAACAATCTTCCTCACACGCTGGAGAGCGGCAAAAATGACTTGTGCCGATGGTTCGGCTGCGAATTCCTTTGGGGCATTGGCAGCGGCCCACTCAACTTCTTCCTCAGGCAGTTGTGCAATTTCATGCCCTTCGCGCACAAGCTTCTCAATGCGGTCACTCGCTGGCACATAGCTGGCGTAGAGCTTATCTGCCTTGCTATGAGGCGACTGTACACCCACACCATAGAGCTTCGTTTGTAATCCATAATTCTGGATGCCTCGATGGATGCCGAGTAGCAATTCACCACTCCCAACAGGCGCGATGATTGCCTCTGGTTTTTGTCCGGCGATCTCGTACAGGATTCCCTCATAGGCTTCTTCATATCCGTTGGAAACATCCCAAACTCGCTCACCCTCATTGTGTCGTGCAAGCGATACAATATCGTGGGGTTCCAGCTTTTTTGAAAGATCAACTTCAATAATTGTCGCTGACGTAGCTTGCAAGATTGATTTGATGGAGGGGCGGATATTTTCACTGACGATAAGCACTATTCTCAACCCTGAACCTTCGGCAGATTTAGCAAGGCTATACCCTCCGTTCCCAGCGGTAATAAGAGCAATAGTGTCTATATCGTATGTCAGAGCTTTCTGTACGATCAATGCACTCCGCCTATCCTTATGCGTGTGAAAAGGGTTCGCAGATTCGTCCTTCAGCCATACCTCACTTTCCAGCGGACTTCCCGCAAACTCTTCGATACGTACCAATGGAGTGCGCCCCGCCGTC
>JAGORY010000057.1 GCA_018062585.1 Candidatus Peribacteraceae bacterium
CCGAATGCGACGCCGATGCTGCGTTGCACTGTTGAATCCGATAAGTCTCGTTGGAGTCGACTGATAGGAAGTTTCTCTGCAAAATGCGTGAAGAGTGCGGAACTAAGACCAAGGTTTCCTTCCGCGTTTTCAAAGTCGATAGGGTTTACTTTGTGAGGCATGGTGGAGGACCCTACTTCTCCACTGATAACACGCTGACGGAAAACACCACGAGAGATGTACGACCAAATATCACGCGAGAGATCGATGAGGATGGTATTGATACGGACATAGATATGACTGAGCTCTGCGACGTCATCATGAGGATTGATCTGTGTTGTGAACACGAGTGGATCAAGCTTCAGGGACTTCATGAATTTGCGACCAAAAGCCTCCCACTTCATCTCTGGATACGCCGAGTGATGTGCAAGATAATTGCCAACAGCACCGCCAAATTTGCCACACATACGAAAGCCGACAAGGCTGTCACGCTGTCTTTCCAAGCGCTCAACAAAAACCATCATTTCTTTTCCGAGTGTGGTTGGAGTCGCTGGTTGTCCATGGGTCAGGCTCAGCATTCTGAGTTTCATATTCGGCGTCGCAAACGAACGAATCGCCGTGATGACTGCCTGTAATTCTGGACGAAGGACTTTGCGAATAGCATCAGACAAGAGAACACCGTACGCAAGATTATTCACATCTTCACTCGTGAGCGCGAAGTGGAGGAACTCATGCTTGAATTTTGCGCCGACGATCTTCTGGAGCTCATGTTGCAAATAGTATTCGACAGCCTTCACATCATGATTCGTTTTTTTCTCAATCTCTCGAATTTTGACCGCTTCTTTCTCATCAAATTCGTCCACGAGTGCTTGCATGGCTTTCTTTTCTCGTGCGGAAAGCGCTTTCAATTCAGGAATCCCCTTCTCATCGGCAAGAGCTGCAAAGTAGCTGATCTCAATAAAAATTCGAGCACGCATCAGTGCTTCTTCCGTAAAAAACGGCCTGAGCGCATCGACCTTACGTGCGTAGCGACCGTCGAGTGGAGAGAGGGGCTGCATTGGAAGACAGTGTAGCACGTATGAGGGATTTGCGACTTTCGCTTGTGTTAGATCATATGATTGCTACAATTTCCATTAATTTCCCACACATCTACCCATGCAGATCGCTCCCAGTAACCGTTTCACTCTTCTTGCCCTGATCATCGTGGCCGCAGGAGTGTTCTTCGCACTTACCTTCGGCGCAAGCCGCCTTACTGGCTCCGTAAAGCAACAGGCAACTCCCACTGGCCCACCTCCTCCCGTTGCACGATGCGAAAAAACACGTTGGTGCAATACAGGCAAGCCCGAGGACGTCAATAATGATGGAAAGATCAATAAACAAGATACCGAGGACCTCAAGAACTACCTCCAAAATTCGGTCACACCGAAAGTCTATGCTTCCAAACGCAGACCGCTTCTCCCTCCTACGAATAAGCTTCTTTACCCTGATGTCAGTGGTGAAGGATATATCAATAATACTGATTTGATCAGGGTTATTAATAAGGTTAATTCTCAGCCACAGTCAGAAGGAGAACCGCCCTCTGCCACGCTATACAATAAGGATTTCCCGACCGACGTGAATAACGATGGAAAGGCTGATATCAAGGATGCTATTGCAGTCACGACATATATGAGCTCAAAATTTTGTACAACTGCCGGTGATGCTCCTCGGTGTTTCCCCGACGTGAATAATAGGGGCGGTGTCGATCACAATGATTGGCAAATTGTGAATGATTGGATAAGCAACCCAAGTGCATGGCAAAATCCGTACCTTCCAGAAGATGTTAATGGTGATAGCAGTGTCACCCAAGCTGATTATGATGTTCTTGTCACGTTTTACTCGAACAAAAGCAATCCAATGGTAGTCAAGAAACCAGCAGTGATGGGTTACCCCGATCCAATGAAAAAGGCGCTCTATCCTGATGTTAATGGTGATCGAATCGTTGATAATAAAGATATCAATCAAGTGAACAATATGGTTCCACGTTGATGTCTAGGCTGAAGTTCCGACGCTCCGTTCTACGGGCCGACATGCAGAAAAACTTTGCACGCGGCCCACTGCGTGGCTAGCGACCATCGACCGAGAGTGGCTTCATTGGAAGGCATTAGTCCAGAAAAATGACCGAAGACCGAGGAGAGTCATAGGAGATTATTTTGGTCGTGCCTTCTGTGACGAAGTCGGGTCGTAGGCGAAGTACTTTTAGGATTGGTCATTGTTGAAGAAGCCCAAGGAGACTCTGTCACTCTCCTCTGGGGAGACTGCGACACTCGGTGGGTCACGAGCATCCTAAAAAATACATGGGGGCAGATTGAAGAGGTCATTCGTATCCCCAAATATAGCCACACATCACACGTATCAAGAGATGGTGTTTCTAGGCCTCCGGCACATCTTTCTTCTAATCTTTGAGTGTAGAGACCTTCGATTTTTTTGGCTTCGTTCCGTCAAAAATTTCGAGGAACTCATCAAATGACATTGTTTCAATCTCAAGAAGTTTCACCACGATCTCATCAAGCTTCTGACGATGTGTTTTCACGAGACCTTTCGCGCGTACGTACTGCTCGGCGATGACGCGCTTCGTAAACTCATCGATTTTCTTCGCGATGTCCTCCGAGTAATTTCGTGACATGCCAATATCCGCACCAAGGTATGCAGAGCCCTGTCTCTCTCCATATGCGACAATACCAAGCTCTTCCTCGTCCATGCCGTAGCGCGTCGCCATGTTACGAGCGATGGCAGAAGCTTTCTCAATATCATTACTTGCACCAGTCGTAATCTCGTTAAAGACGATGTCTTCTGCAGCTCGTCCACCGAGGAGCCCGCAGATTTCATCGAGGAATTTCTGCCTTGTCGTCGTGTACTGGTCTTCTTTTGGCAAGAACCACGTGACACCGAGCGCAAATCCGCGAGAGACGATACTAATTTTGTGCAGAGGATCGGATTCCGGACAGAGATGACCGACGATAGCGTGACCCACTTCGTGGTAGGCAGTGATGCTCTTCTCTTTCTCCGAAAGTTTGCGGGAGCGCTTCTGGGCTCCAAGCGTCACTTTCTCGACGGCTTCGACGAGGTCGATCTGCTGAATAGTTTTTGCACCACGGCGGGCGGCGTTGATGGCGGCTTCGTTCATGATGTTTTCAAGGTCCGCTCCAGCCATGCCGACGGTCTGCTTGGCGATGACCTCAAGATCGCACTCTTTGGCCATTTTCTTGTTGCGGGCGTGGACTTCCAGGATCTGCTTACGGGCGATGAGGTCCGGCTTGTCGATGAACACTCTTCGGTCGAAGCGGCCCGGACGGAGAAGAGCGGAATCCAAAACATCAGGACGGTTTGTCGCTGCCATCACGATCACATTCGTATCTTTATCAAATCCGTCCATCTCGGTGAGAATTTGATTCAGAGTCTGCTCACGCTCATCATGTCCTCCGCCGAAACCCGCTCCGCCACGCTGACGTCCCACTGCATCTATTTCATCGATGAAAATGATACACGGAGCATTGCGCTTGGCTCGCAGAAACAGGTCACGCACACGCGATGCACCGACACCCACAAACATCTCGACAAATTCTGAGCCAGAGATGGAAAAGAACGGCACGCCAGCCTCGCCGGCGACCGCACGGGCAAGGAGTGTTTTACCGGTTCCCGGCGCGCCGACGAGGAGCGCACCACGCGGAATTTTGGCGCCGATCGTCGTGTATTTTTTCGGATTCTTCAGGAAATCCACGATTTCTTTGAGATCGTTCTTGGCTTCATCGCAACCGGCGACGTCTTTGAAAGTGGTCTTCACTTCCTTGGCGTCGGCGATGCGCGCGCGAGACTTGCCGAAGGACATCGCAGTGCTCTGGCTGCGTGCGAGCGACCTGAAGACCCACATACCGATAGCGATCAGCAGGATCAGAAAGATGAAGTCGCCCACATGCGCCTTGAAGAAATTCTTCACCTCCATGTTCTCGATCTCTACGATCGTCGGGTTCTGGGGATCGTTCCAGCCGAGAGCCGTGATGTTGTCGCTTGCTTCTTTATACGACTGCACGTAACTGCCGGACTGGTACTTGGCGTAGATGTTGCTGCCGCGCACGAGAATGCTCTCGAAGGTTTTCTGTTTATAGTTATGGGTGATTTCACTGATAGGAACGACCTTGGCGGTCGCTAACTTCTCGTCTTCGTTCCGTTCGGGTGCCGTCATGTAGTACACCGAACTCAGAATCAGAAAAATGAGAAGTAAGGCCGAAAAGACCTGATTCTGACGACGGCGCGGCGGAAGAAAACTTGGTTGAGCCATGACCGACGGAGTGTATCGTAGAAAGCGTATTTTCACAATCCACGACTACGAAAAAGGCGGCATTGCTGCCGCCTCTTTGAGATCGAAGGAAAACGTTAGTTCGTGGGAGCCAAAGACGCAGCAGCAGCCTGCTCCGGAGTTTGGAGCTGGACCGGAACGACGTCGAGGATCATGTCCCTGTCCGGATCGTACAAAATTGCGCGAGTCGGTGTCACGATGAGGTGGTCGCCATTCTTGGCGAGCTTGTAGAAATCGTTCCCGGACTTGAGAGCCTCGACATCGACGATCGTCGCCACCGTGGGCTCGACATCGGTCGGGATCTCGATGTGCTGCCTGACTCTCTCGATGATCGCCTGCGCTTCGGCGATACTCTCTGGGTTGTTACCGGTCTGAAGCTGCTCGTTCATGACGGTGAGCTTCTTGAGTTCAGCGGCGAGCGTTGCGCTGCGCTGGTAGAAGGCAAATGCGAGAGCTGCGAGACCGACAATAAGGATAATTGTCAGAAGTTTCTTGTTCATAAAGAATGAAGTTGGAAAGGACGGACGCAGTGTAGAACCGCATTTCATCGTTTGCAAAACAGGACACTTGCGCGAAAGTCTATTTCCGTTCGTTATGCCGTTCTGGTGATGAACGCCGAAAGGAACTGGAATACAGCACGATGAGACACCAGAACATCTCGAGCCCATCTCGTACAATGCGGACTTTGGATTCTGGCACTGCGGTCCATGCGAGAGGAATTTCTGCGACGGTGTACCCATGCCGCAGAGCCAGTGCCAACACTTCAACGTCGAATGCGAATCGATCGATGCGCTGGAGCGAGAAAAGTTTTTTCGCGACGTCCGACCGAAAGAGCTTGCAGCCGCACGCGGTATCCTGGATACCGGGCACGAGCGCCGAACCGAGGAAGTGGTACACGCGGCCGATGAAACGGCGATGCCACCGCATGGTGACGAGCGACCGTTCATGGTTCATGACCCGCGAACCGATCGCGATATCGGCTCCGCCTTCGATGGCGACAAGTAACTTGCTCACTTCTGTAATCGGTGCTGCGCCGTCAGCGTCATACATGAGTGCCAGGTCCGCGTTCACGAGAGCCATACCAGCCCTGACGGCTGCGCCTTTGCCAGTGTTTTTCGCAAGCACAGCGGTGATGATTGGAAGCCTTCCTTTCCAACTGTCAGCAGCTGCAGCCGTACCGTCCATACTGCCGTCATCGGCAATGATGACCTGCGACAGCGTGAGTCCCGACATCGCATCCGAGTCCCACGCGTCTTTGATGGACGCCAAAGTTTTCGGAAGACGATCCTGCTCGTTATACGCCGGAATGATGATCGCGAGGGTTTGCATACATTGTCTCCACTATAGCGGCTTGTCGTCGCTCCTGCCCGCCTCACCGCTGCCCCTTGAGAAGACCATCACCGTAGACTGGGACGCCGCGTCCCAGCTGCGGGAAGAAATGAGATAACGAACGCGGGAGGTGAGGACGGTGAAGAAGTGACGAGCTTAAGAATGTGTCCGAATTTTCTGCAAACATCCATCTTTGTCATGCAAAATATCATTGTTTGTAAAATGAATAATTTTGAATCCTGCTGACAACAAACGCTCTTCTCTCACCGCATCATATTCCTTTTTTTGGTTATGAATACCTCCATCAATTTCAATAATGCATCGGTGTTTCATACAGCAAAAATCAGCAATATAGGATCCGAGAGGAACCTGCCTGCGAAATTTGCATCCGGTTTTTCTGTCGCGAAGCGCTTCCCAAAGAATTGATTCCGTCTCGGTGGGTTTGCGACGCAATTCTCGCGCGAACAAGATCTTCTGAAAATTCTGATGCGTTAGGTGCAACTTTTCATCCATGGAGTACATGATACACCTCCGACGACCATTCCCACCGCTTGCTCTTGACCGTCCTCTCTCCCAGCCTCTCTCCTCTGCCATCTGCGTTCCGATATGCTCGAAGATTTTTTGTGAGAAAATTACGACAAAGGGCAGCGGAGAAAGGAGCTCTGTTGTACGAGAGAACGGGCCCCCTCCTCTCCGGCCCCATCGGCAGGAGAGGAGGACGGGAGGTGAGGACGGT
>JAGORY010000058.1 GCA_018062585.1 Candidatus Peribacteraceae bacterium
CGCAGCCGACGCCGTCAGGCAGTCTCTGAAGATCTGAGGCCCGCAAGCCAGTCACGAACGCTCGTTGCTTTGGCGTACAGAAAAAACAGAAACAGTGGTAAACCGAGGCCAAGCATAAATGCCCCCATCGTCATCGGCCGAACCGAACTCGGTGCATCAAAATTGGGCGCTAGAATGTCATTGGACACCACTGTCTCATCAGTCGCTTGAGCCCTGTACGAAGCGGCATACGCCTTTACCGTGGCGCTGACTTTAGGGGCTGTCGCTGTCTTAGGTTTCGTTACCTTTGCCTTGGCAACCTTCACCGGAACCACAGTGCAAATATTTGGCTCTCCCGGCGTCGGTTCTATTGTTTCACAAAATCCGTCACCACTCACCGCATACGCCATCCCGTTTTTCAGCTTCGGATACGTCAGTGACGAAATAGCAGAGCCATCAGGAGCGATGAGATTTACAGTATCACCGGCATTACGAAGAGCTAGTTTCAACGACGATACATCGATCATGATCCGAGACCCCGATGCGACTTTGAGCCCTGAAGGAAGACTTTTTTTGGAAGCTGTCGTCTTGAGACTCCACCCCGATACATCGACTGCTTTCTGAGATACATTCTCAATCTCAAGCCATTCGTTCACCTTCCAATCTTTAATTGCAGATGCAGATGTCTTTGGAAATGGTGCGGGATATATCTCCGTGAGACGCAGAGAAGTGATGTCCACAGCTATGAAAGATCCGGTATTCGTATACATTTTTGATACGTCTTTTATACTATCAGTAAGGGCTGAGTCAGAGGTCCAGTATTGTTTTGATGCCATGAGCAGAGAGACTGACGTATTGTCCTGCATTAGTGCATCGGCAACCAACCTCCCATCGACATCCCACATATCTGTACTACTTTGTAATTCGACTATTTCGTTTTCAAGAAGGGCTCGAAGCAATTCATATGCCTTTGATTCATTAAGAGAATAGCGATCAGGAATCCGCACGGTGACCGTCTGCTTGCCAAGGATTGCCGCTGCTTCGCCATACAGCTCCAGCAGAAATGATGTCGAGTCAGTGACTGAGGTGACAACTCCCCTGATCGTGACGCTGCGGAGGTCATCTGGGAAATACCTTCTGCCCTCCTCGGCCGGACTGCTCCACGGGATAGTAGACAGTGCGAGACCGGCGGGAGTGACGAGGCTGATTTTGGAAGCGGTGTTGGGAAGTGTGAACGAGAGTTCGCTACTGAAGATCTTGAGGGTCTCTCCGAGTCCAATGAAATTCTTCAGTGCGTAGGACTTCACCGAGGTCTCACCGACCTTGATCTTCCAGCCCCGAAGATCGACCGGTTTTTCTTCCAAGTTTTTGATCTCGATCCACTCTTTGCCGGTATCGGTTCCTTCGGGGTTCGGCAGTGCCGCCATGAGGATCAGTCGCGAGCCGTCGTACCACACGGATTGCTCCGAAGACGCGCTACCTGAACCCGGTTCCGGCATCACCTCCACAATTTGCTCTTGTACCAGTGTATTATCACATTTGTTTTTGGCTTCCAGTCGCACGATATGGGTACCGGGCGTGATGAAAGAATGCACCGGAGGATTGCAACTCTGACTGCTAAATCCGTCGCTAAAAATCCAGCTGCAAGCAACGCCCGTGAGAGTTCCTTCTGTCGCAACAGCCTGAAAGTTAACGGTCGCTTTTCCAACCGCGACAAGTGGGCCGGATTGAACCGCAATAGCGATCTCAAGAGGGTCCGAACACGGCGTCGGGTCAGGGTCGGGGATGGGGTCAGGGTCAGGCTCCGGATCTGGCTCCGGTTCTTCCTCGGCCGCAGAAGCAAAGCCGGGCGTCCCTTTATCGCCTGCGTTAGGGTCAAAGCCGAGTGACTGCATGGCGCTGCGCCAGTTCTCTTTCACGGTACCCGCGACCGCAGGATCCATCCGTTCCATGCTGGCCTTGCCCTCGGTGCCGCTCGGATTCTCTCCCGCAAACGGCGCACCCACGCCGTCATCGATTTCGTCCATCACACTTCCGGCACTATCCCGGAGCCGTAGTAAGAGCTTCGTATTCGGTAGGCTCAGCGTCGACGACACCCCGAACGGCTCATGAAGCAGGCGCGAACTTGCAGCTGACTTGGAAGCAATGACGAGGTACTCCCCCACCCGGAGAATCGAGCCGGTCTCGAACCGGAAGGAGACGACTTCTTTGCCGCTGGAGTTTACGGACGTCACTGTCCAGCCCGAGAGATCGGCGTCTAGAGCATCTGGGTTCATGATCTCAAGCCACTCATCGGAGGAACCGAGGCTTGTGCCCATCCACATGACCTCACTGATGACCGGACTCGCGAAAGCGCGGAGGGGAATTATTGACAATAGGAGAACGGAGAAAAGGAGGGTACGCATGCCACCATGAAAGACGACACTCCCCCCGCTGCCGATGACTCCTCGAGCATCCAAACTGAGCTACGACGGTATCTGTAGGAACTACGCGCAAAAGGCGTGTGCCGTTGGTCTGGCGAACGGGTGTATATATTTCATACGAAACAACGCTTCGTGCAATACCTGTTTTTGGCTTCATGTCACAGAAAGCTCAAGAGTAAGCCAATATATTGACCTCGCATACCAGAGGAAGACTCAGTAGAATGGCCTTAAGACCACTGTTTGCAAAGCAAGGCTACCTATCATGCTTCCACTCTCCCGTCACAACCGAGCGAATATTGACCTCTCCCTCTCCGAGGTGACTGCTCTTTTGCCAGAGACGAAGATATTGATCTAGCACTGCATCAAACGGTGGCGACTTTCATCCGTTGCCTCCCACCGTTATGGATTATCCCATCGTTTTCTTAGCTCTCGTCGCCGGACTTCTCCTTGGTCTGCTCGTCGGTTGGTTCTGGTTCAGTAAAGGAAAGAAAATCAGCGGTGCCCTTCAGTCACAGATTGACCAGAAGGAACGCGAGCTCTCGTCCATCAACGTGAAAGTTGTGGAAGCGAGAAGCGCGATAAAGACCCAGGAGGCCGAAGCCAAAGCGCAGGCCAAAGAGATCCTTTCCCAGGCCCGCCTAGAAGCGCAGGAACTCACGAACAAACTGGAACGTGAATCCGTCCGCATAGAAGAAAAGGAGAAGGCACTCGATACGAAGGTCACCGAAGTGGAGGGCCAGAGGAATCGCCTTCAGAAACAGGAAGAGGACAACAAGCAGATGCAGGAAGAGCTCCGCGAATCCACGGTCAAACACAGGGAGGCACTCGAGAAAGTCTCGAAGCTCTCCACCGAAGAGGCGAAAGAGAAGCTCTCCACGGAACTCGAGAAAGAATTCTCTGGGTACTTCGCGGGACAAGTAAAGGAGATGAAGAAGCGCGCCGAGGAAGACGTCGAGGCCGTGTCCAAAAATCTTCTGGCCGAAGCGATCCACCGCTACGCATCCGAAGTCGCGACCGAATCCACGACGACCGTCGTCCAGCTTCCAAGTGACGACGTGAAGGGGCGCATCATCGGAAAGGAAGGACGCAACATCGTCGCCTTCGAATCCGCAACCGGCATCGACGTCATCATCGACGATACACCGGGCGCCGTCGTCATCTCGGGTTACGACTTAGTCCGCCGCTACGTCGCCAAACTCGCACTCGAGAAACTCGTCGAGGACGGACGCATCCAGCCTGCCCGCATTGAAGAAGTCGTGAACAAGGTAAAGGAGGACGTGGCGAAGATGATGCTTGAGTTCGGCAAGCGCGCCGTCGAGGAACTCGGCATCACGGGCTACGCTCCGGAACTTCTGAAGATCATCGGACGCCTGCGTTTCCGCACCAGCTACGGACAGAACATCCTCAAGCACTCCGTGGAAATGGCTCACATGGGCCGCATCATGGCAGCCGAAATCGGCGCTGACGAACAGATCGTCGTCGAAGGATGTCTGCTCCATGACATCGGCAAAGCCTTAGACCACGAGGTCGCCGGTACGCACGTGCAGATCGGCGTCGAAATCGCGAAGCGTTTCAAGGTCCGCCCCGAAGTCGTGCACTGTATCGCCGCCCATCACGAAGACACACCGATCTCCTCGGCAGAAGCATTCATCGTCGCCGCAGCGGACGCCATTTCAGGTTCACGCCCCGGTGCTCGCCGCGAAAGCATGGAGGCGTACATCAAGCGCCTCACCGAACTTGAGAACACGGCTCGCAGTTTCGAGGGAGTCTCGAAGGCATACGCCATCTCCGCAGGACGCGAAGTGCGCGTCTTCGTGGATGCCGGCAAAGTGGATGATCTCACGCAGCAGAAACTCGCGAAGGACATCGCCAAGAAAATCGAATCCGAACTCACGTATCCGGGTGTCATCAAAGTGAATGTGATACGTGAGAGGAGGATTGAGGAAACGGCAAAATAAGCGGGTAGAAGGTAGAAGGTAGCGGATAGGAATTCTCCTACCAGCTACCCGCTACCCGCTAATCGCTGCTTTTTATCCGCTTAACCGCTGTTGACCTCCCCTACTCCCTCCTCTAGACTCTCTCAGCTTTAGACGATATGACCCCATGGTTTAAAGAGGGTCTTAGAGTCACTCTCTATTATTCCCTTTTCCCCTCGTTGTATGGCCGAACAGAAAAAATTCGATCGCTCCAAGCCCCACTTGAACGTCGGTACCATCGGTCACGTCGACCACGGTAAGACGACGCTCACCGCAGCTTTGTCCGTCAACTTCTCGCCCGCTGACGAGAAGAAATCCTATGACCAAATCGACAACGCACCGGAAGAGAAGGCTCGCGGTATCACCATCAACACCTCGCACGTCGAGTACGAGTCGGCCAAGCGCCACTACGCTCACGTCGACTGTCCTGGCCACGCCGACTACGTCAAGAACATGATCACGGGTGCCGCCCAGATGGACGCCGCCATTCTCGTGGTTTCCGCCGCTGACGGACCGATGCCCCAGACGCGTGAGCACATCTTGCTCGCTCGCCAGGTGAACGTTCCGTACATCGTCGTCTTCATGAACAAAGTCGACATGGTAAAAGATGTTGAGCTCCTCGACCTCGTCGAAATGGAAATCCGCGAACTTCTCACGAAGTACGGTTTCCCCGGCGACAAAACTCCGATCATCAAGGGTTCCGCTCTCAAGGCAGTCGAAGGCGACGCCGACAACATCGCAAAGCTCAAGGAACTTCTCGACACGCTCGACACGTACGTGCCAGAACCGAAGCGTGAAACCGACAAGCCGTTCCTCATGTCCGTCGAAGACGTGTTCTCTATCAAAGGACGCGGCACGGTGGCAACGGGTCGTATCGACAGCGGCAAGATTAACATCAACGACGAAATCGAAATCGTCGGTATCAGAGACACGAAGAAGACGGTCTGTACGGGCGTGGAAATGTTCCACAAGCTCTTGGACTCCGGTATGGCCGGTGACAACGTCGGTCTCCTCCTCCGCGGTATCGAACGCGAGGATATCGAGCGCGGTCAGGTTTTGGCCAAGCCCGGTTCCATCAAGCCGCACACCGACTTCGAGGCTGAGGTTTACATCCTCACGAAAGAAGAGGGTGGCCGCCACACTCCGTTCTTCAAGGGTTACAAGCCGCAGTTCTACATCCGCACGACAGACGTGACGGGTGCAGTCGAGCTCCCGGCTGGTGTCGAAATGGTCATGCCCGGTGATAACCTTAAGTTCGTTGTCGCTCTCGGCGCTCCGGTCGCCATCGACGTCGGTACGCGTTTCGCTATCCGCGAAGGTGGCCGCACAGTCGGCTCCGGTGTCGTCACGAAGGTCGTCAAATAGTTTTTAGCGCGAGCAGGGAGCCCCGCAGTACATGCGGGGCTCCCTCAACTCCGCTCTCCCCATCCGCTCTTTCCCATCATCTCCCATGATTCCTGCAAAGAAGAAGTCCGATGAGACCAAGAAGGCCCCGGCCGAGAAGAAAGCCAAGAAACCGGCTGCTTCCAAAAAGGCTGTCGCACCCAAGCAGGAAAAGACTGGTGAGACCAAGAAGACAACAACTGCTCCGACCTCAACCTCGGCTGTTTCCGCAAAGAAAGATTCGGCTCCTGCCGCTGCTCCCAAGATCAAAGGCATCCGCATCCGTCTCTCGGCATTCGACCACACGGTCCTCGACGAGACCAGCCTCAAGATCATCGACACCGCCATCCGCACGGGTGCCGT
>JAGORY010000059.1 GCA_018062585.1 Candidatus Peribacteraceae bacterium
TGACGCGCGAGCTGTTTATTTATATACGCCTTGTCGGTGGCCAATTTCAAGAACATACACCGTGAGTTGTTGCTTTTCAAACTTGTAGATAATGCGGTAAGGCCAAACTCGGAGCGTGTATTTCCCTTCATAATCACCCTCAAGCTTCTTCCCTAGATAGGGATTCGTCCGAAGCAAAATGATCGCTTCAAGAATGTTTTGCTGATGCTTTTTCGGCAAACGCCGTAAAGATTTTCTCGCCGTTCGGTGGATGATCAGAGTGATCATTACAGATCCAGTTCGCGCTTAACTTGTTCCAATGAAATCCACTTCGCAGGATCGCCAATGTCTTTTTCAGCTTGCCGAAGGCGTCTGACAAGTTTGCGATCAGACATAATTTCCATCGTTTCCTGCCAGCCCTCCCACTCAGCAGTCGACATCATGGTGACGGACGGAAGACCTTCCATGGTAATCGTCACAAAATGTCCCGGCGTTTTGGCCTGTTTCAGAAGTTTGAAGAAATCTTTACGAGCCTGCGTTGCGGTGATCGTCTTGGTCATGATGATATGGAGAAGATGCGTACAGTATAACGTACATACACCGCATGGTGCAAGAAAACCGTCCGTACTTTCATTCTTCACTCTTCACTTCTCTCCCGTACTCCCAAACCCACCTCTCGACTCCACCCCACCAATTCCGAGAATTGGCCCTGAGCCTGTCGAAGGGTGCGAATCAACCTCTTTAAACGTCGCCCGTTCGATTTTGACGAATAACCCCTGCGCGATCCGATCCCCTCTCTCGACAGTCACGGGCTGATCCGAGATATTCTGGACCTGCACGAAGATCTCATCCTTCGGGCCATGATAATCTTGATCGATAAGACCTAGTGAATGCGGGCACACGAGTGCTTTCTTGCGCGGGAGTGATGACCGAGGAAGGATGAGAAGTGCGTAGCCCTCCGGCACCTTCACGATGACGTTACCAGGGACGAGGCCGATCTTGCCGGCTTCGATGGTCGTCGTTTCGCGGGTCACGAGATCAAACGCAGCGGCACCCGCGGTGTGGTACTGCGGAAGCTCAAGAGTTGGGTCAATGCGTTGGATGGTGACGTCCATGACCGAAGCGTAGCGGAAATTCTGCGGAGTACAAAAAAGGGCCCCGATCGGAGCCCTCTGAAACCCAACCTGAACGGCGTGGGGGTTATTTGCCGATTTTCTTGCGCATGAACGTCGGTACCTCCAGCTCCTCTTCGTTGAGCTGAGTACCTGCAAGCTTCATGACCGAGTCGTCCTGCTTGTCCTGACGCGGCATGAGTGTCTCCTGTTTCTTGAAAGCTGGGAGCGACCGGAGGGCCGGCGTCACTTGGGACATCGAGCCATTGTCCTTCTTCTCCTCGAAGCCGGTGGCGATGACGGTGCACTTCACCTGTCCGGTGTACGCGTCATCGATGACAGCACCGAAGATGATGTTGGCCTCCGGATCAGCAGCCTCGGTAACGATGCGTGCTGCCTCGTCGACCTCGAACATGGACATATCGTTGCCTCCCGTGATGTTGAAGAGGATTCCTTTAGCTCCGCTGATCGAAAGTTCCAAGAGCGGAGAATCCACGGCGGCGCGTGCGGCCTCAGCAGCGCGGCTGTCGCCGGTACCGTAACCGATGCCCATGAGGGCGGATCCTGCATCCTGCATGACCGAGCGGACGTCCGCGAAGTCGACGTTCACAAGACCGTGAACGGTAATGAGTGTCGCGATACCTTCGATACCGTGGCGCAGGATTTCATCGACGATCTGGAAGGCCTCCGTGAGCGGCGTAGTCTTGTCGATCAACGAGAGGATTTTATCGTTCGGGATAGTAATCAGTGTGTCCACCTTGCCCCTGAGAGCATCCAAAGCCTCCTCGGCCTGCTTACGGCGGCGGAGACCCTCGAAGCTAAAAGGCTTGGTGACGACACCGACCGTGAGCACTCCCATGCTGCGTGCAAGTTCAGCGATGTACGGTGCGGCACCGCTTCCGGTACCTCCTCCCAGTCCTGCCGTGATGAACACGAGGTCAGCTCCCTCGATGACCTTCTTCAGTTCCTCCGAGCTCTCCTTCGCGGACTGCATGCCGATGTCCGGGTTGGCGCCGGCGCCGAGCCCCCTCGTCGTGCCGCGTCCGATGTTCACCTTCGTGTTGGCCGGGCTGTGAAACAATGCCTGAGCGTCGGTATTCACGGCGATGAATTCGACTCCTCCCACTTTGCTTGAGATCATGCGTGAAACGGCGTTCGAGCCGCCGCCACCGACTCCGATGACACGAATGATGGCATTCGGAGCGATGTCGGGCCTGACCTCCTGGTATCCCGAGGAAGGAGAGGCAGAATCGT
Source organism: Candidatus Peribacteraceae bacterium (assembly GCA_018062585.1). Classification (GTDB taxonomy): domain Bacteria; phylum Patescibacteriota; class Gracilibacteria; order Peribacterales; family Peribacteraceae; genus JAGORY01. The sequence goes on from JAGORY010000059.1 coordinate 2,346, forward strand.
CACTGAAGCTACCCTGAGGAGACGGGGGTTTGGACGCAAAAGCGTTACCGCCGTTTGCGTTCTTGGAGCCGGAGAAGAGTGAGCGAAGGTCAGACATGGGGAAGGGGGTGAAAAACGAAAAGTGAAAAGTGAAGAGTGAAAAAATTTACGGAAGAAGATTTTTGAACCACGAGCCGACCTGTGTTGCAGCGCGCTTCATGTCGAAGTTGCCCATAGAGAAAGAGAAACCGTTACGGCGTGAACCTTCACGGATGCCCCAGAGGAGTGTACCGAGAGCGGTCGCGTACGCAGGGTCATCTACTTTTTCGATGACGCCGCCGATCTCTACCGGAAAGCCCATCTGCACCGGAAGTCCGAGAACTTCACGAGCGATATCGAGCACACCCGGAGCCTTCACCGCTGCACCCGTGAGCAGTGCGCCGGCCGGAAGGAGTCCGTCTCTGCCAACACGCTTGAGCTCTTCCTTTACGAGCGAGAAGATCTCGTAGTATCTGGCCTGCATGATCTCGGCCATGTACTTTTTGCTGACGGTCTGCGTATCCATCTTACTGACAGTAGAAAGGTCGATCATCTCACGCTCCTGGATCTCGGCTGGGAGGACGGAACCAAACTCGATCTTGATCTTCTCCGCGGTGTCGATGCTGGTGCGGAGTCCGATGGCAATATCGTTCGTCACGTTCTCGCCTCCGACCGGCAGACACACTGAGTGAAGGATGGTCCCCTCTTCGAACACGGCGACCGACGTGGAACCGGCACCGATGTCGATCGTGACTACACCGAGTTCCTTCTGACGCTTCGTGAGGACGGCTTCGGAAATGGCGATGGTCGCCGGGACAAGTGAGTCGATATCGACACCTGCCTGGTCCACACACTTCTCAAGATTTTTCACGTGCTGGATCTGACCGGTGATGATGTGAGCCTCGACCTCGAGACGGATGCCCGTCATACCGACTGGATTCTTGATGCCGCGCTGTTCATCGACAGCGTACGACTTCGGTTCGATGTGAAGGATGCGTCGGTTACTCGGGATGCTTACCGCCTGCGCCGCTTCAAGGACGCGCGCGACGTCTTCCACGGTGATCTCGGAACCCGAGATAGCGATGACGCCACGGCTGTCGAAGGCTTCGATATGCGATCCGCTCATACCCACGAACACGTGGTTGATCGGAAGACCGGCCATACGCTCCGCATCCTCAAGGGCTGAAATGATATTGTGGATCGTCTCCTCGATATCGATGACATGCCCCTTGCGCATGCCAAGACTCGGCGAGAGTCCGACCCCGATGACACTGGGGACTTGTCCCCCGTCGAGGGAGTCCACCACGGCTACGACTGTCCTGATCTTTGAGCTTCCAATATCCAGACTGGAGATGACACGTTCCTTGGCCATGGTGGTGGGGTGATGAAGTGGGGACAATCGACCTAGAGCGGTCGACGTACAAAACTTGGTTAGTCTAGACAAGCCCAGAGAGATGCCGCAACTGAGTGTTGACTACGTTACGTATACAATACGAGGTAAAAACACTATGGAAAGTAAAATTACAGATGTGAGCAACACAACGAAAAAAAATCCTCATTACTACTTTTGTGTTCATCAAAAAATCGATGTGCACAAAAATTGTACGTTGGCTTCGCTTAGAGCAGACTGAGCTGAGTTTCTTTTTGTGCTTCTGCTTTCGTTGCGGCGATTTCTTTTTTTGCGCCGTACGAGGGGCTCCCGAGAAGCAGAGCGTTTTCCGGTGGCGGCAAAAAATGCGCCTGACCGTAGGGTGTTTCGAGCATCGATAAAAATCTTCGCATCACGAGTGTGAATCCGAGATCATGAAACGCGTCGATCGTCGGCTTCGGATCGATGCCCGTATAGGCAAGATCCTTGAGCGGCACGGGTAGCTTCATGTCACAGATGAGCGTGGCCATTCGCTCGCAGAAGAACGCTGATTCTTTGTCTGCAAGAAGCTTCTCTTTCCATGCCGGTTTTACCTTCTCGATGTTCTCGTAGAGGTTCGTAAGCGTGCCGTATTCCTGAAGCAAAGACTCAGCCGCTTTCGGTCCGATGCCGTGGACACCGTGAAGGTTATCCGACGCATCACCCACAAGGCCTTTGTAGGAAGGGATCTGATCGGGGGTCACGCCGTACTTCTTCCGGACTTCAGCGGGGCCCATGTACTCGGCAGCTTGGTAGCCCTTGTGCGGGATAGCAACGCGAATGTTGTCATTGCAGAGCTGGAAGAGATCACGGTCACCGGTGATGATGGTGACGCGTTGCCCGTCCTTCTCAGCCTCCTTGGCATATGCACACGCAAAGTCATCGGCCTCCATGGCTCCCCCAGAAACACTCTTGGTCCCGAAGGCGTCGATCATCGCAAGCGCACGCGGCACCTGTGGGTAGAAGTCATCAGGGGTCGCGGAGCGGCCGGCTTTGTACTCGGCGTATTCCTTGTGACGGAACGTGTCTTCGTCAGCGTCGAAACAGAAGAGGAGACTATCGGGCTGCTCGGTCTTCAGGATCATAATGAGCATGGACGCCATGCCGAAAGCGATATTCGTCTGCTCCCCTTTCCCGTTCTTCATGGTTCGAGGAATGGCCCAGTACGCACGGTACATAAGGTGGTGTCCGTCCACGATGACGAGATGTTTGCGGTTTTTTGCTTCCATGAGCTCATTGTTTCATTGTTTGGAGCCGCGGGCCAGCGAGCTTTTCTCATATATAATCACGTCATAATCCTATGGTTTCGCAATATCGGAGACGTGATCAGAAAGCCAAAAACAGGTATACTAGTCAGATCCCTTCAAACAAAAACCCCAATGCCCATTCTCTCACCAGCGTACGACAATAAGATCGCACGCAAGTACTCGGCTCGCACCATCGAACATAAGGTGGAGAACAAGACCGCCTTCCAAGAGGAGCTCGGGTGGATCGCCGAACCGAAGCAGCCCGTGGTCTGCATCCCGACCGGCATCACCGATGCGCTCGGTGGCGCTCTCCTTGAGCAGGTACTTCCGGGACTCATGGAACTACCAATCTCGATCGTCATCCGCGGACGCGGTTCCAAAAAATACGGTGAGCTCTTCACGAAGCTGAGCTCGGGTGCCTCACACCGCATCGCCATCGTGGCCGATGACGAGACCAACGTCCGAAAGATGCTCGCCGGTTCCGACATCTCGCTCTTCTTTACGGATCACGACGACGATGAGGTCCTCGAAAACTGCCTCCGATACGGCAGCGTCCCGATCTCACTCCCTCATGGCATCCTCGAGAACTACAATCCGGTGCAGGAGAGTGGCAATGCTTTCGTCTTCGATGCGCCGAGTAGCTGGCAGTGCTTCGGTGCACTCGTCCGCGCACTTGAAACGTTCAAATTCCCGTACGACTGGCGCACAATTCAGCGCCACGCCATCGAGAGCATGGACCGGAGGACAGCTCCCGCTGCGGCCTAATCAAAACGAGGGCCCCGTAGAACGCTCAAGAATTTTTCTGCGAACCTTAAAAATTGTCATCGTCTTCTCCTACAATGTTGAGGCCGTTGTCGCCCTCTTCATCGGCTACTTCTTCGTCATCACCATCGAAGTCTCCGTCGGCATCATCCAAGTCCACGACATCATCGTCATCATCATCGTCACCAAACGAAGAGCTGAGTGCAGAAAGGAGGAGAAGATCCGACATGCGAGTAGGGGGTGAAGGGTGATTCGCCGCGAAGTATAGTCACTACCGAACGACGTGCAAGGCAATTTGACATCTCT
>JAGORY010000060.1 GCA_018062585.1 Candidatus Peribacteraceae bacterium
GCGAACATGCCCGCGAATCCGAGGACGACGACGATGCCTAAGGCGATCTCAAATCCGTTCATGGCCGGATGATACCACAGGGTGGACGGTCGTCCACTATTTTCATGGTTTTTGGCTTTCTGGAGCGCTAGCATTGACATTTTACCGTCGAAGCATTAGGATGCTTTCCGCTACCAGCTTCCTCGTTAGCTAACGCTTTCCTGGAGGCCCGGAGAATTGTTTCGTTTGTGCCCTTCGTTTTTTTCTCCCCCACATTATGGCTCTCAAGAAAGCCAATAAGAAGAAGATCATCGGAAAGTTCCAGACTCATGCCAAGGACACCGGTTCTCCGCAGGTCCAAGTCGGTATTCTCACGAAGGAGATCGATCACGTGACGAAACACTTGAAGGAGCACAAGAAGGACAACTCGGCTCGCCGCGGTCTTCTCGCGATGGTAGCCCGCCGCCGCAAGCTCCTGACGTACCTCAAAATGAACGAAACGAAAGGCTACGAGAAGATCCTCAAGGCCCTCGACCTCGAGAAGTAGACCCCTATTACATTACAATTCAAAGCGGGTTTCGGCCCGCTTTTTTATATTCTTCATTGCTTTAAAAATGCATTTGTACTACAATTGCATTGTTTAGCATTTCCCTGCAACGTTATGGCTACCATTCAAGTACGCGTACCCGATAAGAATAAGAAGAACGTCGAGAAGATTCTGGCTTCGCTGGGCCTTGATGTATCCACTGCGGTGCGCATGTTTCTCTGTCGCGTGGAGCTGGATCAAGGATTGCCGTTTCGTGTATCAAAGAAGCTGACAGTGAACGGGTTCACACCGGAGTTTGAGGCGGAGGTGCTGGAAGCGATGAAGGATACGGAAGACAGCATCAAATTTGATAATTCCGATGATGCTGTGGCTTACCTCAGAAAGATGGCACAATAATCAATGCTATGCACATTCATTATCAGAAACGGTTTGTGAAGCAGATGGAAAAGCTGCAGAAACATCAGAAAATTGCAGTGACAGATGCCATCGATCTTTTCCGTCATCATCCCTTGGATCCTTCGTTGCATAATCATGCGCTCAGAGGTCCGATGAAAGGCGCAAGAGCAATATCCGCCGGTTTTGATCTGCGAATCATTTTCGAAGAGCGTGATCGTTACACACTTGTCATCATACTTGCCGTTGGGACGCATGAGGAGGTGTATTAATGCCTCATGTACCGTTTTTTTGTACCTCAAGCCGAAAATGGCATTTTTGCCCATTGTTTGGTATTATTCACTCACGTTCCTTCCCTCCATCTCCGGATTTTGTTGGATTTACGCAAGAGTTCCTCATCTGTAGAGACGCAAAATTTTGCGTCTCTACCCACGGGAATTGCTGTGTAAGTCCATCAGCAAAAATCCTTGAAGGTCGGGGAGGACGGTCTATCCGTTTTTCTCTCCATATTTTATGTTAAAGGAATACTCTTTGATGCTCGGTGACGAACCGATGATCATCAAAACCGGTCAGCTCGCGACACAAGCGAACTCGTCCGTCATTTGTCAGATGGGCGACACTGTGACGCTCGCAAACTGCACCGTCTCCGCGAAAGCACGCGATGGTGTCGATTTCCTGCCACTCCAGATGGTGTATCAGGAAAAGTACTACGCCGGTGGCAAGATCGCAGGATCACGCTTCCGTAAGCGCGAAGGACGCCCCGGTGATGACTACGTACTCCTCGCACGCGTCATCGACCGCGGACTTAGGCCGATGTTCCCGAAGCACATCCGCAATGACATCCAGGTCTTCGCGACCGTGATGTCCTACGATTTCGAGCATAACCACGACGTCGTCTCGGCCAATGCCGCGAACCTCGCATGCTCTCTTTCCGACTGTCCTTTTGAGGGAACGCTGGGAACGGTGAAGGTGGGCCTCATCAATGGTGAGCTCATCCTGAACCCTTCTGTGGAAGCCGAGAAGAAGAGCGAACTCAGCATGTTCGTGACGGCTTCCTTGGATCGCATCGTCATGATCGAAGCTGGAGCCAAGCAGGTGTCCGAAGAGGATATCCTCCGCGCTATCGAGTTCGGAAAGAAGTGGGCACAGAAAGTTGCTCAGTTCTTTGCTCAGATCACGAAGGAGATCGGCAAGCCGAAGTTCGAAATCCCTGCTCCATTTGAGCCGAAGGATGACGATAAAAAGCTTATCAAGGAGTGGGCACTTCCGACCATCAACAAAGCAATCAAAGATCCGCTTCCAAAACTCGTACGCCGCAAGATCTTCAACGATCTCATGTCTGGAGCTGAGGCCAAGCTCATCGAAAAGAACGGTCCTGCTGGTGAGGACAAATACTTGAAGGATCTCTACAAGGCAGCTCCGTCTCTCGTTGACAAAGTCGTGAAGGGTGAGATGCGTCGCCTCGTTCTTGAGGAAGGTATCCGCATGAGCGGCCGCAAAGTGGACGAAATCCGTGCACTCAGCGCCATCGTCGATATTTTGCCGAAGCGCGTCCACGGTTCCGCTCTCTTCCAGCGTGGAGAAACGCAGGGCCTCACGACGACGACGCTCGGATCGCCGGGTAGCAAACAGATCGTGGAAGGTATGGAAGGCGAGCACGAGCTCCGGTACATGCATCACTACAACTTCCCGCCGTTCTCCGTCGGTGAGACGTCTAACCGTCTCTTCGTCGGTAACCGCGAGATCGGTCACGGTAACCTCGCGCAGCGCGCACTCGAGCCGGTGCTCCCGCCTGTCGAGACGTTCCCGTACACCATCCGCACCGTCACCGAAATTCTTGAATCCAACGGTTCCTCCTCCATGGCTGCAACGTGCGGATCCACACTCGCACTCATGGCTGCAGGTGTGCCGATCTCAGCTCCTGTTGCTGGTATCGCACTCGGTCTCATCTCGGATGAAGAGAAAGGCAAGTACATCATCCTCTCTGACCTTCAGGATGAAGAAGATTTCGGAGGCGACATGGACTTCAAGCTCGGCGGAACCGAGAAAGGTATCACGGCTATTCAGATGGACATCAAGATTAAGGGTCTGCCTGATTCCGTGTTCAAGGAGGCTATCGAGCGCTCCAAGACTGGTCGAGCGATCATCATGAAAGTGATGCTTGCAGCCATCGCGGAGCCCCGCAAGGAGCTGTCTCCGTTCGCACCGCGCATCGAAACGATCAACATTGATCCGGGCGACATTCGCCTCGTCATCGGCAAGGGCGGCGAGACGATCCAGAAGATTACGAAGGAACTCGGCGTCGAAATCGACATCGAGGACTCCGGCATCGTGTTCGTCACCGCTCCGGACGGAGAGGTCATGAACAAGGCCCGTGAGTGGATCCTCGGCATCGTCGAGAAGCCGGAAGTCGGCAAAATCTACGACGCCAAGATCATCCGCATCATCGATGGGGTCGGTGCCATCGCCGAATTCGGCCGCGGCAAAGACGGCATGGTCCACATCTCCGAGCTCGCGTGGAATCGTACCGAGAAAGTGGAAGATGTCGTGCAGGTCGGTCAGACATTGCAGGTCAAATGCGTCGAGTTCGATGCCCAAGAAGGCAAGACGCGCCTCTCTCTCAAGCAAATGACTCCGCCACCCGCAGGATGGGTAGCTCCACCGCCTCGCCCGAGCTTTGGGGGACCCCGTCGCGGACCGCCCCGGAGATAAGCTGAGAGTCACAAGTCATAAGTCACAAGTAGAGACGTGCGGTGCGCATGTCTCTATTTTTATGCGGGTATCGATTTCCTGGAGCATCGCAGAGCGCAATCTCACGACTCTTGTCATGCCGTCGATGGTATGTGGAACGATCTCTGGGTGCACGGTACAGACCTTGAGCACGGGAATAAGCATGTCTTTGAAGTGCTTGCCTTCATGACCGGCATGGTGTGCGATGTACAGGGATTCATCGATCGTCAGTTCAGGTACATGTTCCTTGATATAGCGCCATATCACTCCGAATTCGTTTGCCAGTATCCCCTCAAGCGCTGTAAATGCTCCGACCGATACTTGGACGTTCTCGCTGCCAAGTGTAAGCAGCACTTCGCCGTACGTATGTTCGATATCCTGGACGATCACCCTATCAGGTTCTCCAAATGCGATGCCTTTTTCAGTAAATACTCGCCGCATTCCTGAACGAAATTTCTGCCGCCACACTTCATGTGAAGCGTCGGGATCGTCTGCCCCCAATTCCTCGTCCAGATTTTCCTGCAGAGCAACCAACACCTCGGTAAGACGCGGGTCCAAAGACGCTTTCTTGATGACGGCTGCCAAAAAAGGAATAAATTGTGTCGCTGCACCTAGCCGGATTGCCATAATGCGTCCAAAGGACTCAAGTGACACTGCTCCTTCCTCAAGGTTCTGCAAAAGTGGGTTCGTATCGAATTCACCGATCATTTTTTCCAAGGAATCCAGAACGGCAATGCTGCAGTCGTCAGAGTATTCTTGCCGTAGATGATTGAAAGTGCTGATCAAGATTAATAGGGTCAAGCAAGCAAACTCGTCATGAATTGGCACTATTGTAAGCCATTTTTGACAAAACACAATAATATGACATAAAATAGTGCTAGAATATATTTGCAGCATGATCGAAAAACTTCTCGAATCCGCCGGCTTATCTGAAAAAGAGGTGTCGATGTACGTGACACTGCTCAGAAACGGCATGCAACCGATCAGTGTGCTCTCAAAAAAGGCTGGCCTCAACCGCGGTACCGGGTACGTCATTCTCCATTCGCTCCTCGAAAAAGGATTGATCGTGAAAACGGTGAAGAAAGGCGTTCAGTACTTCGCGCCCCTAGACCCACAGCAACTTGTGAAGTATGTGGATCATCGTGAGAAAGCCCTCAAGCAGAGTCGTGCTCAGCTTCAGGCGTCGATGGGTCTCTTCTCGGCGCTCATGAATCCGCTGACGGCCAAACCGAAGATCGAATTCTTTGACGGCCAAGAAGGTGCGCGCTTCGTTCTTGACCATACACTTACGGCCAAAGAAAAAATTTTTCGGTCGTTTCTTTCCATCGCCGACATCTCAGCATTCGTTGGCTCCGAGTATTTTCATGACTACACGAACAGGCGTATCAAAGCGGGATACACATTGAACGCACTACGGACCCGAGAGAAGGACCGAGAAGCCATCTCCGCCGACGCAAATGCCGAGCGTTACATGACGAGTAAGCGTGATAAACGAGAGATTCGACACGTTCCTGACGATTTGGCGTTTCCGATCAGCATGTATATGTTCGATGATATGCTCGCTGTCATTTCTTCGAAGAATGAAGGATTCTCGCTTCTCATCCAGAGCCAAGAACTCGCCGGCATGCAGAAAAAAATCTTCGATTTACTGTGGGCGACGCACCAGTCCTAGGTCTTGGGTGTGTCCGGTTTCTTCTCGATCGGTTTCGTTTCAGCAGGCTTCGCTTCAGTCTTTGCTTCAGATGGCTTCGGCTCACTCGTCGTTTTCGGTTTTGATGTCACCGTTTTCGAGCTGTCAGTCTTATAAAATCCGCTGCCTTTGAAATGTACCATCGGTGCGCGGATGAGCTTTCTCACGGATACATTGTTTTTGCAGGTCGGGCACATCGGTACCACGATCGTCCCCATCGGGAGTGATTCGGTAAACTCTCCTCTGCACTTCTCACAACGGTAGTCGTAGTTTGGCATGGCGGGATTCTACCTGTTACGCGACATTCTTGCTGCCGATGGGATTCTTTCCGGTGATGATGGCTTTCATACCGAGGCCCACGATGCCGAGGGTGGCAAGTGCGCTGACTGCGGGCATCAGTGTCGCAGCGATACTTGTGATGCTGTTCGTTGCAAAAGCTGCGGGACTCATCATTGCGGACGGCGCGTTTGCGAGAGCCTGAGACTCGATGCCGGAGGGGATATTGAAGTTGGTCACTCGTTGTATGTGCTCCTCCCATTATAGCAGAAAAGACCGTTCCGCGCACCCGCGACTCATCCGGGCTCTGTCCCTGAAGAAGGTGGGTTAGGATCGGATTGACTGATCCAAAACCCTTTCCCACCTTCCCCATGAGCCTACTCAGGCTGGCACATATCATCAAATCACCGGCGCACGCAGCCAAGAAATT
>JAGORY010000061.1:0-1449 GCA_018062585.1 Candidatus Peribacteraceae bacterium
TTCGTGTTGTTCGAAAAAGTTACACTGAGAGGACCTGCGTATCCGACTGGCATGGGAATGGCGCCAAACATCTGCTCACAGTTTTTCTTTTCAGACTCACCGAGAGTTTTTTCGACAGGCTCTAGAGGGGAGAGGTCTACTTTCAATTCGTTTTCGATGATCGTACGGCGCTGATTGATGCGCTGGAAGCTCGAAAGCTGTTCGGGGAGGTTACGGAGGTCCATGAGACGCGCAGTGTATCAGTTTTTGGACGGTTTGTTTGGGTATCTTCGGTATGATACGGTTGCTCTCTTTCTCTGTACCATGCCCAAATCTAGCGCTATTGCACCGACAAATATTGCTTTTATCAAATACATGGGAAAAGATCCTCGGGGCGCCGCATTGCCCAACGGTCAGGGGCTCAACTTTCCGGAGAACGGAAGCATTTCGATGTGTCTTGATGGTCTGCACTCACATACCACTGTTGAGTTCGGTGATTTTTCCGATGACATATTTGTTTTGGACGGGAAGCGGGATACCAAGGAATCGGCGAGAACATTTGCACTCGTGGATCATATTCGAAAGATGGCTGGAATGTCTCAAAAAGCTCGTGTGGAAAGCAGAAATAATTTCGGTAAAAGCCGTGGACTCTCGTCATCTGCATCGGGCTTTGCTGCTCTCAGTGCTGCCGGAGCAGCTGCTGCAGGACTCACGTTATCAGTGGAGGAGCTTTCTGCATTGGCGCGCAAAGGATCAGGTTCCGCGAGCCGCTCCATCCCTGACGGTTTCGTTGAATGGTCGCCACCGCTTTTCGATGCGTCGGGCACCCTTATCAAAGATTCCACCGCGGTCTCTATTTTTCCGCCCGATCACTGGGATATCGCTGACGTTATCGTGGTGACGACGACGCCGGCAAAGGAAGTTTCCACGACGCAGGCGCACGGCAAAGTTTCCGCGAGTCCGTATCGTGATGTCAGGCTCGCACGGATGCCGAAGAAGCTTGAGGATTGCAGGCAGTATTTGACGGATAAGAATTTCACGGCCATCGGCAGGCTTCTTGAAGAAGAATCATGGGACCTCCATATTCTCTTCATCAGTTCGGGCGTGCGTTACCTGAGGCCCGAGACCCTCCACATCATGGATGAGATTGAGCGCGGCCGAAAAGATCTCGAGGCGTACTACACCCTCAATACAGGGCAGGACATTCACATCATCTGTCGTCAGAAAGACGCTGAGGCCCTGAAAAAAAAGATGCTCATGCTGGACTGCGTCGAAGATGTCATTATCAACAAGCCTGGACTGGGCACACGTCTCACAGACAAGCATCTCTTTTAAGGCAGTACCAACACCATCCCGCCTCCCCCTGTCCGCCCGCCCGCACCGATCACTTTGGCTGATCCTCCCTCGGATTCGATGTGTTCGATGATCGTGCGTGCGCTGTCCGGAACGATGCCGAGAGCGACCTGCGCA
>JAGORY010000061.1:1549-5982 GCA_018062585.1 Candidatus Peribacteraceae bacterium
TGCGGGGAGGGGAGAGTGCGCTAGTTCGGTTGCGGGAAGAGGAGAGTGGGCTTGCTCGGTTGCAGGGAGAGGTGATTGCGTAGGTTCGGTTGTGGGGTATCTGCTCTTCATCCATGCCACCAGCTCTTTCGTCGTTTCGTTCGGCCTCCCGCTGTCGATGAGGCGTGCGCCCTTCAAGATATCGTTTGGCAGCTTTGGTATCTCACGTTCTTTTCCTCGAGCGTAGAGGATCGGAATGTTCTCGAAGATCACTGCGAAGTCGATGCCGCTGTGGCCGGGGTTGATCTGATCTTCGATCGAGAGAGCTGCCTCACGGCAATCCGGACCAAGGAAGCAGCGGCACACGGCGATCACGAGGGAGGTGCTGGAGCCCATGCCTTTACCGAGCGGCAGCTCGCATTGCACGAGGAGTTTTCCTTTCAGCTTTCCGGTCAGCGGTTCTAGGTATCCAAAAATTCGTTCGACATATGTGATCCATCGGGCGTCGACCCCGCCGTCCCAGTCGATGACCGGTCCCGGAAGCGACGCGTCTTCGGTCCACGTCACGGTGACAGATTCCTTGGAAGGTATTGCGATGCCGCGCTTGCCAAACACTACCGCATATTCACCGCTGAGGATGATCTTTCCCGGCGCGGACGCAGTTGGTTGTTTCATATCCATTATCCTCCGAATCGGCGCTTGCGTCTGTCATATTCCTTCAGTGCCTCATCGAGGTCAGTGGTGCCGATATCGGGGAAATACTTAGGGCTAAAGATCCATTCGGCGTATGTGGATTGCCAGAGAAAGAAGTTACTCGTGCGCTGTTCTCCGGACGAGCGGAGGATGAGATCAAGATCCGGAAGCTCTGGGTGGTCGAGGTGAGATCGGAGCATTTCTTCGGTGATGTTATCATTTTGAGAAGCGGATAGCGGATAGCGGGTAGCGGGTAGTTTATTCATTGCGCGGATCACTTCGTCTTTGCCGCCGTAGTCGACAGCAAGATGGAGCGTGAAGCCTGTCTCGTTCTTCGTCATCTCTTCGGTATCTTCGATAACTTTTTTGAGTGACGCTGGAATCCGGTCGCGACGTCCTGAGTGAATGAAGCGTGTTTTGTTTTCCTTCAGCTCCTTCGCCTCCCGGATCAGATATTGTTCGAGCATCGTCATGAGTTCATCGATCTCCCGTTTGTCGCGTTTCCAGTTTTCGGTTGAGAAACACCACACCGTGAGCGCCGAGACTCTGGGATCTTTGCGACACCAGTCGGTGAGTGTACGGAAGTTTTCCACGGCGACTTCATGACCTTTCCACACGTACTTGAGGCCATTCTCACGAGCCCAGCGGCGGTTACCATCGGGGATGATGGCGAGATGGAGAGGTGTTACGTTATCCATGAGAAAATGCGGAAAGCGCCTTGGGAAGCCCTAGGTGAAACCACGGAGCGTAGACGTCAGAATTTTTTTTCATATCGGCCTCAAGTTCTGTGATCTCCATCCATTTCCAGTCCATCGCTTCTTTGGGATCGGGTTCGATCGGCATCGTCGGATCAGAAATTCCGATCAGGATGATGTCATATTCGTGTTCGGTACCTTTTCCTTCAGGATCTTCGGCGCGGTAGACGAATGCCGGACCTTCGGTGAGTGAGCAGCCGAAGCGCATCTCTTCCATGAGCCTTCGTTCACCGGCGGCCACCGCATCTTCGTCTGGAAACGGATGACTGCAGCACGTGTTCGCCCAGAACTCGGCGAAGAGGAGCTTCTCCGGGCTTCGCTGTTGCAGCAGGAGCATCGTCCCCGACGAATCGAACACGTACACCGAAATGGCGCGATGGAGCGAGCCGCCGTTCGTGTGTGCTTGCAAGAGATCCATCTCGCCGAGTGGAGTGCCTGCTTCGTCCGTCAGTGTGACCGTGCGTTTCATGCGTACATCGTACCAGCCTTTGGAGAGCGCGCGTTGAGTCTCGCCGTAGCCCGAAGGGCGAAGGCGGATTGACAGCGTTCTTCGATTGGTTCATTGCCGGCTGCATCAGCTTCCTCGGTGCGTTAGGATGATGTCCGTCCTTTCCGCATCACCATGACATTCACTCATTCCATCAAGAAGCATCACATCGCGCTCGTTCTCGCAGCATTCGCATTGCTTTCCTACACCTACGCGCTCACACGAGACCGTATCGCATCGGATACCGGAGTGCTTACGGCTGTCGCTGCGGATCAGGCGCAGAACTACAGAATGTTTTTGAAGCTCGATACGATCCCCGGTGAATCTGCGGATACACGGCATCGAGCAGAAATCGAGATCGATTCTTTTGCATGGAGCGTGAGCAGAGGAATGGTCGCGGGTAAGCCCACGATGGACGGCCTCACGATCACGATGCCGGTGAATAAGGCCTCCGGCAAAATCATGCTCTACACGGCGGCAGGCCTCAAGATCTCACGCGCAGTCTTAAGCGTCCGCAAAAACGGCAGCAACGACGATTTCCTCACATGGATTCTGACGGATGCATACTCGGTGTCGTATCAGACGGTCGGCAACACCCACGGTGATGGGGTGAAAGATCAGGTCACGTTTACCGCCGGCAAAGTAGAAATGGAATACAAGCCCACAGACGGTAGCGCCCTCGTCAAAGCTGGTTGGGATCAGCGCACCGGAAAGTCAGTCGGTTACTAGGCGCGGACTTTCACCGTCGGAGCGGTGTCGGTCGCCACTTTTATCGTGACCTGTTTCACGATGCCGTCGATTTTATGTTTCCGAACGAGGTCGGCGGCACGGAAGAGACTATCAAAGGTTCCGGCATCTACCCATTCGTCGGTGAGGACTGTCGCTTTCGCAAGGCCACGCTCCGCATACCAACCGCTGACGTCGGTGATCTCGAGCTCGTTTCTGGCGGATGGCTTCAGATGACGAATGATATCGAAGCAGTGTTTGTCGTAGACGTAGCAGCCCGTGACGGCCATGTTCGTTTTCGGGTGCTTGGGCTTCTCTTCGATGGAAACGACGGTATCTCCGTCCATGGACGCGACGCCGAATCGTTCCGGATCGGTAACTTCTTTCAGAAAGAGGTGAGCGCCTTCTTTGAAATTCCTGATGTGACGTGAGAGATTGTCGAAGTAGATGTTGTCTCCCAAAATCGCACACACGTCCTCGCCATCGACGAAGCTTTCTGCGAGCCCCAAGGCTTGGGCAATGCCACGAGCTTCATCTTGGACGCGGTAGCTGAATTGGCATCCGAAACGGTTGCCGCTTCCGAGGAATCCGGCCATCTGGTCTACGTGTTCGCTGCCTGAGATCACCGCGATATCTCGGATACCGGCATCGAGCAGAACCTGGAGCGGATAGAGAATCAGGGGTTTGTCGTAGACCGGAAGAAGGCTCTTATTCGTGATTTCGGTAAGAGGCTTCAGTCTGGTTCCGCTGCCGCCGCAAATGAGGACTCCTTTCATCGCGACGACGATACCAAGAACGGCTCCTTTACACAATCGCAAATTGTTAAATTGTAGTGTTATTGTAGGATGTACATATGAAGCTTCTCGTTACCGGCGGCGCCGGATTCATCGGCTCGCACTTCGTCCTCAGGCACGTCGACCGTTTTCCGAAGGATTCCGTGACGGTGCTCGATAAGCTGACGTACGCCGCGGACAAAAAGTTTTTGGATCCGGTGATAGACCGCGTCGCCTTCGTGGAAGGGGACATCGCGGATACCGAACTCGTGAAAAATCTCGTGAAAGATCAGGGGATCGATGTCATTGTCGACTTCGCAGCCGAGACACATGTCGACAGAAGTATCAGCGATCCGTTTCCGTTTTTGCATACGAACGTGATGGGAGTCGCAAGTTTGATCGAAGTCTGTAAGGCGTTCCCAGCGGTGAAACTTCTGCATATATCGACCGACGAAGTGTACGGCGATCTTGAGGATGATGATCCACCCAATGGCCCCAATGATCCGCTCTGGCCGAGTTCGCCGTACGCGGCAAGCAAGGCATCTGGAGATCTTCTATTGCAGGCTGCGGCTCGCACGTACGGCATTCAGGTGGCTATCTCGCGGTGCACGAATAACTACGGACCGCATCAAGACCTCGAGAAATTTATTCCGACCGTCATCCGCACCGCAGTCGTGGACCAACCCGTACCGATCTATGCCGAAGGAAAAAACAAACGCGACTGGCTCTACGTCACGGATCACACTGATGCCATCGAAACGATACTCGCTACGAAGTGGGCATTCGAGAATTGTCACCTCTTCAATGTCTCGGCGGACAGCGAGCAGCGGAATATCGACGTCGCCAAAAAAATCCTCGAGATTCTCGGTAAACCGGAGTCACTGCTAACGTTTGTGAAGGACAGACCCGGTCATGACTGGCGCTACGCTCTCGATTCGTCGCATACGCGGACACTGGGATGGAAACCTCACATCAGTTTTGAGGAAGGACTCAGGAAGACGGTAGGATGGTATCGGGGGC
>JAGORY010000062.1 GCA_018062585.1 Candidatus Peribacteraceae bacterium
AAATTCGAGAATATTGAACGTGTCGATGCAGTTATCGAGCGCGCGGTCGGGGTTTTCCACGAGTTCGTAGACCCGGGCGTTCGCCGCAAGATGGATGATCATCTGGGCGTCGGTTGGGAGTTTGTGAAACAGCGTCGTGTCCCGGAGGTCGATGTCGATCCGGAGCTTCTCCACCACAGGATTCCACTTGCAGGGCTCCCAGTCTGCTCCTACGACGGTATGACCGGCCGCAAGAAGCGCTTCGCAAAGCCGTGTGCCGATGGTGCCGGAGGAACCGGTGACGAGTACTTTCATCGATGACGAGTGTACCCATAGAGAGAGAAAATGTCAGGTTTGGCTTCCAGAGCGGCTTTCTTGGCTCTAAGCTGTCTCCATGCTTTCCCTAGTCTTACCTACTTACAACGAAGCGGCCAACATCACGGCGCTCGTCGATAACATCGATGGCGTGCTCCAGAACATGCCGCATGAGGTGATCGTGGTGGATGATGATTCTCCGGATGGCACGTGGAAAGTGGCTGAAGGACTGACTCGCAAGCATCCGGCACTCCGAGTACTTCGCCGTGTCGGACGTAAAGGTTTGAGTTCCGCTGTGATGGAGGGATTCGACATGGCGCAGGGAGATGTGCTCGCCGTTATGGACGCCGACGGACAACATGATGCGATGCTGCTGCATACGATGCTCGCGTCCCTCAAGGCGGGTGCACAGCTCACGATCGGTTCCAGGTACGCACCGGGCGGCAGTGTGGGGGAGTGGGTGACGGATCGTCGCATCATTAGTTCCGTCGGGACGATCATCGCGAAGATGCTTTCACGCGTCCGAGTCAGTGATCCGCTCGGCGGTTTCTTCGCGCTCAGAGCTGATCTCTACAAATCCGTCCGTTCGTCGCTTCGTCCCACTGGGTTCAAGATTCTTCTTGAGATTCTTGCCACACTTCCGACGACGACGCGCGTCACGGAGATTCCGCTCATTTTCCGGATGAGACTTCACGGCCACAGTAAGCTCTCCCTGAAGGTACATTTCCAGTTCGTCTGCCAGACTCTCCGACTTGCACTCAGAAGGCTTGTCTCAGGCGCCTGCAGTTTTTGCGGGCCTGTGTTCTGGGTCACGACTGTCATCATGCTGGCAGTCATCGTGCCTCGCATCGTTGCCATGCATCTCCTCTATACCGACAGTGCGGTCCGTGCGATGGCACGGCAGACGCTCTCGGATGCTGCCATGCGCGAAGGCTGGCTTCTCTCGGACATGAAGGTCCTTGCAGTCGGCACCGGAAGCCTCACGATTCTGCATCAGGAACACATGCGTCATGATCCAAAATCCGAAACCTGCATCCTTACGTATCGTCCTTTCACTCTCACATGCGACAGCACAAAATCCTGACCATCATTCTCCTTCTTGAGGTTCTCGCACTCGTTCTCGCGTACGTGCAATTTTCGGGCGGACTCGTGAGTGATGAAGCCAAGTACCTGCTCTCGATTCCGTATCCGCATCCTCCGTTTCTGCGGTCGTTCATGGGTTTCACGACGGAAATGCCGGGGCATGAATTTGTGTGGAGATTCGTCTTTGCAAGTTTGCTCCTGCAGGCGGTGTGGTTCGTGTGGGACCTCGGGGACGTGCTTTCAAACCCGAGACGTCTGACGCTCGCCGCGAGCTGGCTTCTGTCATCAGCCGTTATTCTGCAGTCGGGCATGATCGTCATGGCGACGGGGGCTGCGCTCTCTGGACTCATCTTCCTGTGGTGGACGCTTCATCCAGCTCCGCCGAGGAAGCCCGCGATGCTCGGGCTCCTGTGGCTCATGGCGCTTTTTACGGCGTACCAATCGGCGATCTACGCCCCGCTCGTGCTATCCGCACTGCTTCGGTCCGAGCGCTCGAAAATGAAAGTGTTCCTCTATCTGTGCGTGCCGATCCTGCTCATCTGTCTCTACTCGCTGACGAATCCGCATGCACTCACGATCATGTTCGCTGTGTCGGGAGAGGAGATGGTCATTCCGCCACTCACGCGGTTCTTCAACATCGGCTGGGTATGGATCGTGGCGGGCAGTGGACTCCTCAGTATCATCGGCACCGTCGGCATTCTTTCGTCGGTGCGCCTCGACATCGTTACGACATTCGGCTTGCTCCTCGGATTCATTATTCTCACGACGCGCTACTACGACGCTGTGCTCTTCACGCCGCTCCTCATCGGTGGGCTTTTCCTCTTGTTCTGCAAGCGCCGACTCAATGCGCCGGTGTTTCTTGTGGGCCAAGCCGTGTGTGCAGGCATCATTGTTTTTCTATCGTTCCCGACATTCCGTGAAACGCCTGCTCGTGCTGAGATGAAGGCTCTCTCGGTCTACCAGCTTACGGGCGACCTTCTCATCGATGGTTTCTTTGGACACGATTGGCAGTACGAGAGCCCTTTCCCGGTTCGCCGGTTCAGCCAAGGACTTTCGGCCGCAGCCGAGGCCAAGGCGGGTATCTTCGTCTGTACCAAACCCGATGGCTGTGAAGACAGCATCAACGATGAACTCTGGACGCGTCTCCCACATACTCCGCTTCCGACGTGGGTCAGAAAGACTCCGAGTTCATGAGAACCATTTCAACAGTCTGATGATGCCCATCTTGGCTGCTTGTTTATGAGCCGAGACATTGGTGCGGTTTTCGATGTCCTTGCGGTGGGTGTGATAGTGCTCGTAGGCTTCATAGAGCATCTGTTCATTGGTGAGCGTCGGCTTCCAATCGAGCACACGGCGAATGCGCGTCGTATCGAACTCAAAGTCTTCAGCGATCATCTTGTACTGGTACGGCCCAAGCGGGGAGAGGCCGAGCTTGTACGCGACGCGCATCGCAAAGAGTGTTAGGCCTTTTGGGAGTGTACCCACTCGGCTCTTGGTGCCTGCCTTGCGGATCACGTGGTCGTAAACTTCGCGGAAACTCTTCACGTTGTCTGAGCCGATATTGAGCACCACCGGTTCCGTGAGACTCAGAGAACGTACGCAGGCATCTACGAGATCGTGTGCGTAGATGAACTGGTATCTGTTGTCGCCGCCACCGACCACCCAGACGATGCGGCCTTCATCGATGAACTCGAAGAGAATCGCAAGGAGCCCGAGGCGTCCGGCGTCCATGATCGTCGGACAGCGGATGATGACAGGCACGATGTCAGGAGCGCAGGCGAGCAAGATATCTTCACCCTCGAGCTTCGATTTTCCGTAGATCTCGATCGGGTGTGGTGCGTCCTCCTCTTTCACGGGACGGCCCATTGGTGCGCCCCAGAGGCAGTTTGTGGATGTGTAGACGACCTTTCGTACATTGTGGCGCTTCATGGCACTAGCGACTTCACGGGTACCGTCGACATTGCAACTCCAGAGGAAATTTTTGTCTTTCACCGCGTGCGCCAAAATAGCGGCGAGATGAAAGACGGCGACAAACGAGTGCTCCGTAAAGAGAGCATCAAGAAGCTTCGCGTTTCTGATGTCGCCCTGAATAGTGACGAGATTCGGGTGCTGCGCTTCGTCTTTCTCAAGATCGATACTCACTACTTTATATCCGCGCTCAAGCAGTGAAGACTTCAGGATGTCCCCGAAGAATCCGGCCCCGCCGGTTATGAGTACAGTTTCCATATTACAGGTTGTAATACTGTTTGTACCACGTCACCTTTCGACTGCGCTCAGGGTGACGGTGGAGGGCAAATGAAAATTGCATAGTTACAGGTTGTAATACTGTTTGTACCACGTCACAAATTTGGGGATACCGTCTTTGATCTGCGTCTTCGGGTCGTATCCAAGTTTCTCCCGTGCGTGTGAGATGTCGGCAAGGCTGGCTCGGACGTCACCGGGTTGCATCGGCAGGTATTCTTTTTTACCTTCTTTGCCGCAGGCTTTCTCGATCATCGAAATAAAATCCATGAGTTCTTCCTGACGGCCGCAGCCTAAGTTAAAAATTTCTTCGGGATAATTTTTATCGACCGATGCGACGATGCCGGAGACGATGTCATCGACGTACGTGAAGTCGCGCTGCATTTTTCCTTCGCCGTAGATCTGGAGTGTCTTGTCCTTGAGAATGGCGTCCGTGAAAAGGAAGAGCGCCATGTCAGGGCGGCCACAGGGACCGTAGACCGTGAAGAAACGGTGCCCGGTGACATGGACGCCGTAGAGGTGGTGGTACGTGTGGGCCATGAGTTCGTTGTCTTTCTTGTTCTGTCCGTAGAGTGAAAGCTGATTGTCCGTGCGGTCGGTTTCTGAGGCGGGGAGCTTGGTATTGCCACCGTAGACTGAGCTTGAAGAGGCGTAGATGAGTCCGGCTACCTTTTGTTTCCGGACTTCATCGAGCACGTGGAAGAATCCGGTGATGTTGATATCGATGTATTCGTCCGGATGCTCAAATGCGTAGCGGACTCCGGCGAGTGCCGCGAGATGGATGACGCGGTCGCAGCCTTGCATCGCTTTCGCGACGGTCGGGCGGTCCAAGATATCTCCTTTGATGAATGAGAACCCTTTGATGCTCTGCAGTTTTTCGAGGCGGTGCTGTTTGAGAGTCGGGTCGTAGTATGCGTTCATGTTATCAAGTCCCACGACTTCATCGCCGCGAGCGAGGAGCACGAGAGCTGTGTGGTAGCCGATGAATCCGGCACAACCTGTGAGAAGGATTTTCATGCACCAAGATTGTACCAGCTTTATGTGTACCCTAGAGTCTTTCGTCGAGGATATCTCTTATTTCTTTGAGACTGACGTCTTTGCCTTGATCCACCATCTGCTTAATTCCAGTGCCCGCTAAAAGCGTTGTTAAAGTGAGACAATCTAAGCCTCGACTATCAGCTTCTAAGCGAATGTATAAATGATAGTTACTGCTGTCTATAGTGGTCATAGCTATATCATACCCCTATCCCAATATATTGCAACCCCGTCTCCGCAACCTCCTTTGGCTCGTACACATTGCGGCCGTCGAAGAGGAGGTTCCCCTTCATGACACTTTTCAGTTCTTGTAGATCCGCACCTCGGAATTCGTCCCACTCTGTGAGTACGAGGAGTGCGTCGGCTCCTTTGGCGGCTTCCAGAGCAGAATCCACATACGTCGTGGCGGCCGGGAGATGCGGCTTCGCTTTCTCGGTCGCGACCGGGTCATAGGCCGTGATCGTGTGTCCGGCCTTATCTAAGGCCTCAAGAACATCGATACTCGGAGCCTCACGCATGTCGTCAGTCTTGGGTTTGAAGGACAGCCCCCAAATTCCGACATGCGCATTCTTTGGAAGTGCCTTGAGGACGCGGTCGATGAAATGCTGACGCTGGTGCTGGTTCACGTTGTGCGTCGCTTCGACGATTGGCATCGGGACGCCGTACTCTTTTCCGGTTGCGAGCAGCGCCTTCACGTCTTTCGGGAAACAACTGCCACCGTATCCGATGCCGGCGTGCAAAAACTTCGGTCCGATGCGGTTATCGAGTCCCATGCCTTTCGCCACGTCCCGGATATTCGCGCCCGTTGTTTCGCAGAGGGGAGTCAGCATATTGATGAAGCTGATCTTCGTCGCGAGGAACGCATTCGACGCGTACTTCACGATCTCGGAGCTCTCGCGGCTCATGAAGATGAGTGGTTTACCCACGCGCGTGATGGGCCTGTAGAGCTCTTCGAGGAGCGAGCGGGTAGCGGGTAGCGTGGAGCGAGTAGATTTTTTTGTACTATCCGCTAACCGCTCCCCGCTACTCGCTTCCTCGTTCACTCCCACAATTACTCGATCCGGCATGAGTGTGTCTGATACCGCCATGCCTTCGCGGAGGAACTCCGGATTACTGACGACGGGCATGCTGTAATCGACGCCACGATCTTTCAGGATTTTCTGGATGAGTTCTTCACATTTTTTGCCGGTTCCAACGGGCACGGTGGATTTGTTCACGAAGACGATGTCCTGAGTAATATTTTTCGCAACGGTTTCGGCGACAATGAATAC
>JAGORY010000063.1 GCA_018062585.1 Candidatus Peribacteraceae bacterium
TGTTCGTAGCCGGTCTCGGTGAGTTCGATGTCTTCGGGGCAAATGACGCAGCCGGTCCAGCCGTCATCAAGGTGGATGTTTTCTTTTTTGAGCATCGCGCGTTTGGCTCTGGCGTTCAGAACGAAGAGCGGGAATTTCTGCAGTGGCAAGCCATCCGGAATGCCTGCAAGGAGCGGCCAATGGTGCTCGCGTCCGTGATGGGCGAAGAACGACACCAACGTGCGGCGACGCTCATTGATACTCTTTAGTTTTCCGAGCGAGAACAGCGCGAGTTCGGCGCAGACATTCGGGATTTTTTTGACGACGTGCGACATCTGACCTTTTTTCTCTTCAGGAGTTACGACGAGCGTGATCATCCTGAGTTTTCCAAGGAGCCACACCGCGGGTTTGAAGAGGGGAGTTCCGGAAAGCGGACGGACGATGGAGTGCATCCGCGTTCCGTACTCCAAAAGTCGTGCGACGTTCCACCATGTCTCATGCACCGCCGTTCGTTCAAGCTCCAGAAGTGCTGCCGTTGTCCGAGGATGACGCGAGAGCACCGCACCACCCGAGATACCAGAAATGGCTTTATCACGCCCGAAACTGAGGATCACATAATCACCGTAGGCACCGATGTCGGGGCCTTTCTGATCCGGCATCGCGTGCACCAATTCTTCGATGAGAACAATATCGCGTTCGTCGCAGAGTTTTCGAAGTGCTTTGATATCCGCAGGAATGCCGAACGTATGTTGGCACACGAGTGCGCGGGTTCTCGGTGTCAGAAGCGGACGCACAGTATCGGTCGTTAGGTTCAGGGTATCGGGATCAATATCGGCGTACACGGGCACCGCTCCGGCGGCATGAATGGCGTTGGGGACGACGACGCAGGTGTAGCCTTGGATGATCACTTCTTCACCCGGCTTGATGCTGAGTGCTTTGAGGAGTGCGTAGAGTGATTCCCGACCGCTTCCAAACAGTGTAGGTTCGGCTTTGAATTTTTCACGGAGCGCATTTTTGAGTCTTAGAGGCGCTGTGCCGTGAATGTATTTCCATGGAACGTACGAGAGCATGAGCACCTTTCTGAGGTACTCTTTGTCCACGTGTGGGCCGAAGGTGTGGTGAACGGGAGTCGGCATTGATCAGGTGAATCGTGACATGACGGAGGAGGACAAGCGACCGGCAAAGACGATGAGTGAGCCGTTCTCGGCTTTCTCATGCCTTTCTGATGCCATCCGTGCCCGAGGGCCGAATCCGCCGTCCCGCAGATACGTGAGGTGCCTCGGATGTGCGGCGTAGGCTTCGGTGAAAACGGGGGCTGCGAGAGTTGCGAGTTCGGTATGGATTCTGCCTTCGGCGTCACCGAGTTCGATGATGCCTTCGAGGACCAGAATCTTTTTGTGCTGAGGCTGTTTGGCGGCCCACACAATGGCAGCTCGCACGCTAGCGGGACTCGAGTTATAGGTGTCGTCGAGCACGGTGACATCGCCGCATTTTTTCAGTTCGAACGTACGGCTCATGCGCTTGAACGACTGTAGCTTCGCCGCGATCTCGGCAGGTTTCATGCCGAGTTCTTGTGCTACCGCAATTGCGAGCAGTGCGCCGGTGACGTTGTGCGTGCCAGCGACCGGAACGTTGAAAACGGTGCCGAGTGTCTGAAACCGGATGCCGCTTCCGGTTTCTTCGATATCCGTTGCAAGCACATCGGCGTGTTGCCCGGTACCGACCGCAACGACGGGGCAGATACATCTCTTCTTCAGAACTTCGTATGCGGCGTTATCACTGTTACCGAATGCCTTGCCCTCGGAGGGCAGTGCCGCGAAGAGTTCACCTTTTGCTTCGATGATCGCTTCAGGGCTTCCGAAGAGCGAAAGGTGCTGATTTCCGACGTACGTGATGATGCCAAATTGTGGCTTTGCGATGCGACAAAGTAGCGCGATCTCGCCTTTTTTGTACGCACCCATCTCGACGATGACGATGCGCGTGGAATCTGCGGGTTCTGCACTGAGAATGTTCGTAAGCCAAGCAGCCACTCCCATCTCGGTATTCACGCGTTCGGGAGTGGTGAGCGCGCCCAAGTCTTTCAGGATGTGGGACATCATTTCTTTCACCGTCGTTTTCCCAACACTTCCGGTGATGCCGATGACGCGGAGATTTGGATGTGACGAACGGAGTTCCATCGCCTTTCGCAGGACTTTATTTTTGAGCGCATGGTCGACCGGACGTAGCATGGTCCAGCTGAGGATGGCGAACGCCGGCGTGAAGAGCGGAAGAAGGAGCAGCGTCGCAACGAGTAGCGCATTCCATTCCGGATGCATGTCGCCGACGATAACCACGCCGCATGAGACGAGGAAGATGATGATCGCCGATAGCGCGACGATTGCCTTGGCCTTGGCTGTCCACACCGGACGATGCTTGCTTCTGACCATCTGAACGAGGCTCAATGCAGCCAACGTCAACAGACAGACGATGATTCCATCGGTTCCCCAAAAAATCTTGAGTCCGCTCAAGAACAGGAGAATGCCCGTGAGGAGCGGCCGAACGGTGCCCAGAAGTTGTCGATACCAGCCGTTTTCCCGCAAGTGTTCGCGCAGTCGGTCGAAGCGCCACTCTTTGATCTGCCACAGCCTCGAAAACGTCAGAAGTGACGCCAGAGACGCAAATACTGTCAGAACCGAAAAGAGGAGTGCGTACGGAAGTATCATGCGATGTCCATTCTACTCTTGATCTCGCTCGCTATCTCTTCGGCTTTGTCGCGATGCACACGATGTCTCACACCCTCAAACGAATGAAGGGCCGCATGCGGGATTTCTCTCTCCATAATGAGCGCATCACTAAAAGGCGTCATGCCATCATCTTTGCCCCAGAAGAGATCCGTGGGGATCGTGATTGTTCGAAGCAGTGGTCGCAAATCTTCTTTGGAAACATTAATGAGTGTTTGGCGCATGATGGGTGTTGCTCTTTCGTAATCATGCACGCGCACGAGTTTGTAGAGTAGTTTCTTGGCTATCGGTTGCAAACTCTTGAGTCCCGGTACAGTGAGCAGCGCCTTCCCTGACTTCGCGAGCGTTAAGCCGATGATGCGCTTGAAGTGCCGTGGGTGACGGATGCCAGCTGCAGCGCAGAGGAAAAGCCTTTCGATCTGCAGTTCCTGCATAGCAGCGAGTTTGATCGCTATGCGGCCTCCGTGAGAATGACCGAGAAGCATGAACGGACCTTTCACGTTGTGCTGAATATAACCCGCTGTCCATCCTGCGTAGTGATCGGTGGTCCACGGTTTCTTCGGTTCTGGTTCTTCCCCGAAGCCAGGTAAATCCGGCGTGAGGATCGTGATAGGCGTATCTTTCAGGGCTTCTCGGAGTTCGGTAAAAGACTCTTTGCTGCCTCCCCAGCCGTGTAAGCAAACAAGCGTGCGGTTCATGCGTTCATCATAGCATCCCCTTAGCGTTTGAAGTTGCTGCCGCTGTGGCGGTGACCGCCGTGCCTGCTGCCTCCTCCTCCGCCATAGCTTCTGCCTCCGCTAGAGCGTCCGCCTCGGCCTCCTCCTCCACCCCTATATTGCGGACGTGGTGCAGGCGGAACATCAAAGGATCCTTTAGGAATCCCAGGTACTTCGGAGATGACGAGAGGCGTGCGGATGAGACGCTCGATGATGCGGATGTCGCCGCGCTGATCTGGAGTTGCAAACGAGATGGCCTGACCGGTCTTGCCGGCACGGCCGGTGCGACCGATGCGGTGCACGTAGTCGTCCGGATTATCAGGGAGGTCATAGTTCACCACCATCGCGAGGTCGATGACGTCGATACCGCGAGCCGCAATGTCGGTTGCGACCAGTAATCGGTACTTGCCCGATTTGAAACCGGCGAGTGCCTCACGACGCTGCGGCAATGATTTGTTGGAGTGGATTTCACCGGTCTTGTGGCCGAGTTGTTGGAGCTGGATCGTGAGTTTCTTAGCGCCGTGCTTCGTGCGGACGAAGACGAGCGCATTACCCTCAGACTCTTTGAGGAGGCTATCGAGGAGGTTCGTCTTATCCTCTTTGCGGGCGATGATGACGTGCTGCTCGACCCCTGCGGCTGCGGTGCCAGCGGTCGCGACCTCGATACGAAGCGGGAGCTTCATGTGTGTTGCCGCGATCTTGCTGATCTCGTGCGGCATAGTTGCCGAGAAGAGGAGCGTCTGGCGGTCCACGGGTACGGCGTTCAGGATTTTTTTGATCTGCGGTGCGAAGCCCATATCGAGCATGCGGTCGGCTTCGTCGAGGACGAGGATCTTCACTTCTTTCAGCGTCACGGTGCGCTGTTCGAGGTGATCAATAAGGCGGCCCGGAGTAGCGATGAGTACGCGCGGGTTGCGCTTCAGCATCATGCGCTGATGGTGCATGGAAGCGCCTCCGATGAAGACGGCCATGCCGATTTTTAGTTTTGTGGCGATGGGCAGGAGCGATTCTTCCACCTGCGTTGCGAGTTCGCGCGTCGGCAGAATGATGAGTGCACGGCCACCGAACTGTACGAGGCGCTGGAGCAGGGGAATGCCGAATGCAAACGTCTTGCCCGTTCCGGTCTGTGCGATGCCGATCATGTCCTTGCCTTCGAGTGCCGGCGGGATGGCCTGGTGCTGGATGGGAGTCGGAGTTTTGATGCCCCGCTGATCAAGAATCCCGAGAATATCGGGAGCGATATTGAGTGCGGCGAAACCCGCTGTTTCCGGTTGTGTCATGCGCTTAGTGTGCCACACCTTCGCCTCTCTTGACAGGTCATTCTTCGGTATCAGTTCTCGCAAGCTCCGGCTATAGTCCGGTGCACTGCATGAGCATCAAGCGTCACTCCGCAGGCCTTTCGTACATTCTGCTCGCATCCGTACTGTGGGCATCTTTCCCAGTGTTTACGCTGATCGCGCTGAAGTCGGTTCCTCTCTTCACGGCGGCGGCGCTCACGACCTTTTTCGCCACTCTTTTCTTTCTTTTTCTGCTCATCGTGCGGCCGCAGAAAACAAAACCATCCAAGGCTGCAATACGCGACATTGCCTTCGCCTGCGCGATTCTCGGTGTCGGCTACTACGTGTTCACGTACGTTGGCATCAGCCTCACGTCGCCCGGTAATGCCGCCATCGTCATGCTCATGGAGATCTTCTACTCGTATCTCTTCATTAGTGTTCTTGGACGCCATGAGCCGCTTGTGAAGTCGCATGTCATTGGCGCGATCCTCATGGTCGCGGGAGTGCTCTTCGTGCTCGTGCCGTCGGCGAGGGAACTTCGGCTCGGTGATTTCATCCTGCTCTTTGCGGGCATGCTTCCGCCGCTCGGAAACCTCGCGATGCAGCGGGCGCGAAAAGAAGTGAGTTCGGCGTACATCATGTTCTTTCGGTCGCTCGCGGCCACCGTGTGCATGGGGCTCATCGCACTCGTCTTCGAGGATGTGCCGACATTCGCGGAACTCCGCCCTGCGCTTCCTTCCATCATCTTTGGTGGATTCGTTCTCATGGGTTTCAGTAAAATTTTGTGGATCGAGGCCATTCACCGGCTCCCGATCACGCAGACGATCTCGATCACGAGCATCCAGCCCCTGTTCACGATGATCTTTGCGTATCTTCTCCTCAGTCAGTCGCCGGAGTGGGTGCAGATGCTGAGTCTTCCACCGATTGCGGTTGGCATGTATCTACTAACGAAGAAGCCAGCGTTACCCGTTGAGGCACTGGAAGAGGCATAGATTTTGCGGCATACTCTGCGGGCTTTGATCATTGCTACAACGTTGTCTGTGTCACGGTAGCTCAGTTGGTAGAGCATGGGACTCATAAGCCCAGGGTCGCCGGTTCAATCCCGGCCCGTGACACCAT
>JAGORY010000064.1:0-4466 GCA_018062585.1 Candidatus Peribacteraceae bacterium
AACAAGCAGACGCTGACGGTACGCGCTCCGCTGATTGACGCCTGTTTGCTCCCGAGTCGGAGAAGCGGCAAGGCGCCACTCGGTGTAAAGTTCGATGCATCGTGCTCCACCGGCAACTTCACGACATGGAACTGGGACTTCGGCGATGCGTCTCAGAGCGACGTGCAGAGTCCGACTCACGTGTTCCTGAAGCCTGGCGAATTTACCGTCACGCTCACGGCCATTACGGGGGATGGACTTCGTAGCGTCAAAACCACTACTATCTCCGTCGCAGAATAATGAAATCCCACACTCTCATCCGCGGCATTGCCGTCGTCGGCGTTCTTGCAATCATTCTCGGAGCCCTGCTCCCGGCCATGAGTGCTATTCCTTTCTAGGAAACAGGCTGAAGCAGTGCCTGTAGCGAAGATGTCGCATGCGTCTGGAATGCTCCATGTGGGGTATCGTTTTCTTGCCTTACAAAGAATGCCGCTGAGGCGATCATCGCGGCGTTGTCGGTGCAGTACGTGAGTTTTTCGGGCAAGCGTACGGTGACACCGGCACGTGCGCCACACTCAGCCGCGCGGGCGCGGAGGTGCGTATTGGCTGAGACTCCGCCGACGAGGTGCAGTTCCTTCGTCTCCGGATATATTTTGAGCGCCATCTCAATGCGACTTAGGAGGTGGGCGTTGATCGCGTTCTGGAATGAAGCGGCGATATCGGCCCTCGTCTTGTCATCCTCGGCTTTCGGTCCCATGTCTCGCAGTAAGTATTTGAGTGACGTCTTGAGTCCCGAAAAACTAAAATCCGGTACTGTGTCGTGTTTCAGAGGATGCGGAAACGCACATGCCGTTTCGTTTCCTTTTTCTGCCAAAGCGGCAAGCGCCGGTCCGCCAGGGTAGGGGAGTCCGAGGAGGACAGCTCCTTTGTCGTACGCTTCGCCCGCGGCATCGTCTCGTGTACTTCCGGCTAGCGTTCCGGTCGTATGTGACGTTCGGTACCACAGATCCGTGTGACCGCCAGACACTGATAGGGTCAAAATCGGAAATGTCGGTTCATCGTCTTCAATACATTTTTCCCCACTTTTCACTTTCCACTTTTCACTTTTCACTTCTTTCAGCCACGTCGAGCTCAAGTGCCCCAGCGTGTGATGAACTGGAAGTAGCGGCTTCTTCCAGATTTTTTCGAGAACTCGAGCAGTCGATGTGCCGACGAGCAACGAACCAAGTAGCCCGGGCCCGTACGTCACCGCGATCGCATCGAGATCCTTATGGGAAATCTTCGCCTGCTCCAAAGTAAGCGTAAGGACAGGGAGAATACTTTCGAGCTGTTTTCTGGCTGCGTCCTCTGGGATGACACCGCCTAAGGCATTGAAATCGTTTTTGGAGCTTGAAATGACGCAACTCAGGACTTCACGTCCGTCCCGCACAACGGCGGCCGAGGTTTCATCGCACGAGGTTTCAATTCCGAGGATGAGCACGAGAAAGTGTGGTAGGGAAGGTATGTTTGGTAGGGGTTTTTTGATACCTACCTCACCTACCCAACCTACCATACCTGCTTCATACTTTTCATATGCTTCAGCTTTTCCCTTCCCGCGAAATCGCGTTGGCCCTCGGCCCGGTGTCCGTGCACTGGTACGGCATTATGTACGCGCTGGGGTTCCTGCTCGGCATCTGGATGTTGCCCTGTCTTCTTCGCCTCGCGAAGATCGAGATGAGCCCGCAAGACCGTGAGACATTCGTATTGTGGATTTTCCTCGGCGTGCTTCTCGGGGGGCGCCTCGGTTTCATCCTGTTTTACGGTGGTACGTATTTTCTTGAAAACCCGGCAAAGATCATCGCAGTCTGGGAGGGCGGCATGTCATCGCACGGCGGATTTATCGGTGTGTGTCTTGCGGTCTTTCTCTTCGCGTCGCGGAAGCACATCGACTTCTTCCGTTTGGGTGATGTCCTCGTGATTCCGGTAGCGATCGGCTTGGCTTTAGGACGGCTCGGTAATCTCATCAATGGTGAGCTCTATGGAACGCCAACCACGATGCCGTGGGCCATGAGTTTTCCGGGAGCCGACGAGCCTCGACACCCGACGCAGATCTACGCCATTCTCAAAGATCTCGTTATCGCTGGTGCCTGCGCTCTGCATCTCACCAAAAATGCCAAGAACAATATTCCTTCAGGACGAACAGCCGGTCTGTTTTTACTTCTCTACGGACTCTTCCGTTTCATCGTTGAAATCTTCCGGGAGCAGCCGTACGGATTTACGAACATTGTGGGGTTAGATGTGAGCCGCGGACAACTGCTGACGATACCGATTATTCTGATCGGAGTAGCCGTACTGATGCTGCGTCGCTCAGAGCGCGCGTAGTTCTTCGGCGACGATCTCACGTTCATTCCAGGGGATTTGTCCCGTCTTCACCCACATCGTGGTATCACTTCCTTTGCCGCAGAAAATTACAGTGTCGTTCTTCTGGGCTTTCTTCAGGAGGAATTTGATGCCCTCGCGGCGATCGAAAATGCGGTGCGCTTCGGTTTTCTTCTGATCAATCCCGGCCCACACTTCATCGATGATCTTCTCCGGATTTTCGGTGTACGGGTCTTCATTCGAGACCACCATGACATCGGCGTACGAGCTCACGATCCTCCCCACGACCGGACGCTTTTCTTTCATGCGGTCGCCGCACGAACCCGCGAGCACGAGGAGCCTACCGCCTGGGGAAAGTGAGGTCCTGAGAGTCGCGAGTGTCGATTCGTACGACTGTGGTGTCACTGTGAAATCGATGTACACTGGAAAGGCCTGACCTGCGTCCACCCGCTCCATACGGCCGGGGATGCCACGAAACGTTTCGAGTGATCGTACCGCGTCAGCAAGCGGGACATTGAGGCCATGAGCACAGCCGATGGCGCAGAGTGCGTTACTGAGATTGAAGATGCCCGAGACCGGCATCGTGAGATCATGAGTCTCGGCTTCGGCATTGCAGCGAAGTTTGCCTCTCACTCGTCCTGTCTCCGCTTTCGGGTTCTCGACCCAGATGCCACAGGAATACTCATCCGTTGGCTTTGCGAAAGGTTTCTTCGCGGAATAATCGATGCGCCACGGTGCGACAATTGTCTTTAGTTTCTCGTAACTCCGGTCATCGGCATTAAGCACGGCAACACCGGATTCTTTCCGCAGCATCCGGAACAAGTGTGCTTTGGCCTTCAGATATTCGTCCATCGTACCGTGGTAATCCAGATGTTCTTCCGACAGATTCGTGATGCCTGCGACCATCGGCCATGTGAAGCTCACTCTGCCCTGCAGGAGTCCATGCGACGAACATTCCAGAACAGCGTGCGTGCATCCGGCATCGACGCACTTCTTCAGAAAGTTTTGTACGATGAAGGGCGACGGAGACGTTTTCTGCGTCGGGTTCCATGTCACCTCGTCGCCTATTTGGAAGAACGCCGTACTGAGCGCGCCACATTTTTTGCCGTTGCACTTCAGAATGTGAGCGATCATCCCAACTGTCGTCGTCTTGCCGTCCGTACCCGTGACGCCGATGACCGAGAGTTTCTTTGCCGGAAAGCCATTCATGAGCGCGGCAAAGAAGGCCTTGGAGCGATGATACGAAAGTCTGGCCGGTGACGTCTCGGGGATCAGTTTTTTGAGCAGACGTTTCATGCACTGAGCATACCACGTGCCTCCTCGATATCACGCTCGATACGCTTCATCATAGCTTCTGGACTCGGAAAATCGGCAATGGCACGGATGAATCCGATGATCTCGATATCGACGGTATCGGGGATGTCTTCGACCGTTTCATCGAGAATGTGGACCTCGAAGGCGACGCCATCCTTGAAGACAGGACGCGGTCCGTAGTGCATTGCGCCCATGTAGGTTGTCTCTCCGAGCGTAATTTTACAAGCATAAATACCGTGTGGGACATCTGAAGGAACAGCAGCGAGATCAATATTGATTGTCGGAATGCCAAGACCTTTGCCTCGTCCGCGTCCCGAAATAACGGCAGCGTTTTTGATGATCACCGACGTAGGCAGCAGGGGGCTCATGAGACCAGTCTACTGGCCTTTACGTCGCCTGTCCCATCGCTGTTTGCTCGGCTGTGTCACGTACACCACGGATTCTTTGGACCAGTTCACCGAAGCTCTCTGGACTCTGCCCCTGCGATTTGATGCTGACAGCCTGACGCACCGCAACGACACTACCTCTGACGTCCGCGGCATTGCGCATGCCTCCGGGTAATGGAAGGGGAATGAGCATCGCAGCCTGCGCTCCGGTCTTCAGCATGCTTCCGAGAACCGAGAATGATTTCTTCCAGATGTACTTGGAAATTGCAGCTGCGTTGCGAACCGGTAGCAGCGCAGCTTCCTTCACTGTCTCACCGACCACCGAGCTCGTTTTGTCGAACATGTCCTTTCCTCCCTTTCCGGCATCGGAAATACGCTTCAAGGGATCAGTGACATTGATCCGAGTAGCTTCGCCGACGAGTTTTTCGA
>JAGORY010000064.1:4566-5733 GCA_018062585.1 Candidatus Peribacteraceae bacterium
TTGAACCTGTTTCAGCCACCGTTGCTTTACCGAAGGATTTGGAAGAGAAAATCAGCGGGATTGAATTATCGGAGGCAGAGCGAAGAGCATTGGCCTTATTCTGCGCCTTTCACACTGTCACTGCTTCGACGAAGGAGCAAAGAGTGAAGCCAGAGGAAGTTATTGTGGCGACTGGCAATCAGGAAATCGATGAGAGTAATGAGTGTCCCAGCTGCATCCTTTCGCTTCAGAAAAAGCTTGAAAACTCGGGAGTAACAATCAGCCTTAAGGAAGAACATGGCCCTATGCACTACGGCAAAAATAAGGGGAAACAAAATTTCAGAGTGGTTGGGATGACAATGGAATTCTGAGACGTTGGCGGAGAGGGAGGGATTCGAACCCTCGAACCCCTTGCGGGATTAACAGTTTTCAAGACTGTCGCCATCGACCACTCGGCCACCTCTCCACCCGTCATTCTACAGACTATCCCACCGATTTCACGAGTAATTCAGAACTGACACATACACCATGCAGATGCGTTTTTGTGACGTAGAGGCCATAGGTGTTGTATGGTAACGTCCTAACCCCTGTTACCTTCACTCCTACCACCATGGTCGCATCAGAAAGGCTCGCCATCCTGAAGGAATTGCAGGCTAGTGAACGGGGTTTGTCCGTGATTGAGGTAGAGAAGGAGAGAGCGATTCATGGATTCAATGAAATCACCAGTCGCAAAGAACCGCTGTGGAAAGCATTTCTCTCGCAGTTTCAGGACGTCATGGTCTACATTCTTCTCGGTGCTGTCCTCGTGTCTGTGCTCGTGCCACTCGTGCATGCCGGAACGGTGGAGCGCCATGAGCTCATGAACGCAGGCATCATCCTCGCGATCGTCATCATCAACGCGATACTGGGATTCGTGCAGGAGTGGAGAGCCGAAAACGCCATCGCACTGCTCAAAAAACTCAGTGCGCCTCACGTGAAAGTTCGTCGCGACGGTGTCACCGTTATGCTTCCTGCCCGCGAGCTCGTGCCTGGGGACCTCATGATCGTCGAGGCCGGTGACCGCATCAGTGCCGACGCACGCATCATCGCGTCATCGTCCGCCGAGGCTGATGAATCCAGTCTCACCGGAGAATCCGTTCCTGCGGCCAAGCGTTCGGAAAAGGTCATCGAAAAGGGCAGTGTCTTCAG
>JAGORY010000065.1 GCA_018062585.1 Candidatus Peribacteraceae bacterium
TTACAGCCAACCAAACATCGCCTTCGCATCACTTGTTGCCAATTTCACAACCGGGCTGAGAATCGGAGCCATTGCGGTCTGTGCGCGCTGCATGAGCTGGATCAAATGATCCACGTCAGCTTCCTGATCCTGCTGCGCACTCAAGGATTCCAGCGCCGAGGCGAGACCGAGAGCAGTGAGATCACGAGAGACATCGTACGCGGCCAGACGCTGCGCTTCCTTGAAAGACGCTGCAATGCTGCCACGCGCATCATCGATCGCCATCTGACGCTGCAGAAGCACGGCATCGAGTGACGCGACCTGCGTCCGGACGCCGCGGAGTGACGATGGAGGCGCCGTGACAACAGCGAATGCGAGCACGGAAGCGACGATGACGTTGCTCATCATCGCGAAGAGTCCGCCGAGGATCACCCACTGGTAACGACGGAAGCGGAGCGCGTTGTACTTCTCAACGACCGAGAATCGTAGCTGCGTCTCTGAGCGAATGTCGAGAGCTGGGACGAACACGAGTGACTGCAGCTTGGCACCAACGTCTGAGAGCGGCTGCCAGCGCGTGAGAAGAAAATCCTTGGCTGTCTGGAGTTTACTTTGGATATCGCTCACGGGAACTCTGAAAATCTGGGCGATGCGCTCATCACTGAGGCCCACGAGCATCGACAAAATCAGGAGGCGCTGTGCCTCTTTCGGCAGTGACCACAACGCATCGTGCATCGTACCGACGGACGCACGCTCGGCTTCAGTGAGCCACGAAAGGCTCGGCAGATAGACCGTGCCGATGTCGGCCTCCACGACATCTCTGTCTTTCAGAGCCTGATCGGCGGCATCGAAAAGTAGCGTCAGATTCAGCGTGCCGAACCACCACATCGACATCGCGCGGACGAGTATGTCCAAGTAAATTTCGCCAACGATGGTCTTCGCAAGCTCCGCAGAACCGGTGCGGTGATAGAGGTAACCGTAAAAAATTTCTTTCGTCGTATCGAGGAAATCAAGGTAGTCCTTCGCTCCACGCTTCAACACCGCGAGGTCGAGTGCCTTCCTTTCACCTTCGACGGATGCAGGCACGGCGACGCCCAGCATCTGAGGCATTTCGACGAGTGCGCCGGTAGGAGGTGGATTGATCTCGCTCATGAACCGATGTCGAAGTAATCCTGAAGATGACCGATGAGGCGTGTGAAGAAATTGCGGCCGCGTACGGCTTGCTCGAGGTCGATGAGATACTGATGAGCGCACTGGAGAGCCTCGGGCATCGTGTCGTCGCAGAGCGTCACGGTATCCCTAAGGTCCCCGGTATACGCGATGTCACTCGTGAGCTCTTCGTACCGCGCATCAAATTCTGTGCGTCCATCCTCCCTCAGTGTCATGCGAAGGCTCGTGACACGGTCGTCATTCGCAAGGAAATCAAGCAGTGCTCGGCGCTGCTCCTGAACCGTACCGCGTTCAAAGCTGTCCTTCGCTTCCGTGGGAGCCGCAGCCGAAAGATCGCTGAGGAAAGGTGTGATGGTATCCATCGTTGTCAGTTGATCACGAAGGCCCACGACATCTGCAATGCGCGTCGCCGCAGCTGCGGTATGAGCGGGGTTCTGTTCGAATGTGGCGATGTCGGCTTTCGAGAGGATCGTGTTCCGTTCGAGCGAGGCGAAGAAACGGTTGATCGCCGCGACGACGCGGTCCACGTCCTGCTTCGTTGCTTCTTTGCTGACGTTCTCAATGGCGGTGAGAAGCGGCTCGGTGATGCTGGGGTCTAAGCCGTATTCCTGTTCCAAGAGAGGCAGCGCCAATTTGAGAGAGAGGGCTTCACTCCGCACGAGCTCCAGAGAAGCCGGCACGTCGGTCGTGGCGTATTTTTCGGCTGCCTCCTTCAAAGTCTTCAATGTAGCGAAGACCGAAATCGGTTGGTTTCCTGCATCAAAATTCTTCTCGTATCCGGCAGGAATGTCTTCGGAGAGATCAATGCCCTGTCTCTTGAGACGAGCAACATCGACGACGACTGCACTCTTCAGTTCGCCGCGGCGGATGATTTCAACCGCACGCTTGAGTTCGGTGATGGCAACCGGAACCTCCACGTCCACGAGGAACGATTTGTTTAAGTCTTTCTCTTCGACGACCTCGGAACTGATAGGCGTTGCGATGAACTGCTTGAGGAGATCCGTGTAGCGCGTCCGTTCACTGAACTTCGCTTTCTGGAGAGCGCCATATAATTCGAGAGCCCACTCGCGCTCTTCTTTTGTGAGACGACGGCCAGCGGTCAGTTTCTTCATGATCGTCTCGAGTTCGATGGCCTGCTTATCCGTAAGATATGATGTGTAATCCTCACCGGCTTCGCTGCCGAGGAATTGGTTCAGGGCGATAGCCTCTGAAATGATCACCGGAGGCAGTGTCTGCTGTGACGGCGGAGGGGCAGACGGAACCGGGTCAGGCGGGGGAGGCGGAGTTGGAGGCGGAGTCGTTTCCTGCTGAACGCCCTCTTGTTTGCAGCTCCCTGAGCAACCGTCGCCCGAGATGCCGTTGCCGTCGTCACACTGTTCACCTCTCGTTTCCTGCACGGCACGGTCGCCACAGAACTCGATCTGGCAAGAGCGGTTACAGCCATCGTTGTTCTGGAGGTTTCCGTCGTCACACTGTTCACTGACATCGATAGACCCGTTACCGCACAGCTCGATAAAACATGCGCTGCTGCATCCATCGCCGCTCTGAAGGTTGCCGTCGTCACACTGCTCGGGAGCCTCATGGTCGCCGTCGCCACACACGGAGTCAGCGGCACGTGAAGGAGCTGCCCACTGGAGAGCGCCTCCGACCATGAGGAGTGCGATAAGCACCGTGAGAGGCGCTAGGCCGTGTGTTTTGATTGTGTGTGGTATTGACATAGGGAAATCTGTGTATTGTACCACACATAAGCCTTTCGGTCGTGATACTTGAATGTGACAGAATCATATAATCATGATGTGATAGCTATTAGAAGAACTCGGCCCCGATATTGACGATGTGATTTTGGACTTTTCCTTCCGCAACGCAGATGACATCGATACGCGCTGGACCTTCGTACGTATGCTTCAGAACCCAACGTGCAATCGCCGCCTGCATTGCCCGTCTTTTTCTGCTATCGACGGCAGTCCGAATCGGATATCGATTATCGAATTTTGACCGTGTTTTCACTTCGACGAACACAATCATATTTTCCCTGGGATCGTAGGCGACAATGTCGATTTCGTAGCGCCCAAAACGCACGTTGCACTCCATGATCCGGAAGTTCTGCGTTTGGAGGTACGCGGAAGCAAGCGCTTCCCCAAGCCGTCCGGTGGCGTCGGTCGTCTGTTCCATGAGCGACATCACACCACACTCCAGCGCCTCCGTCTCCTGAATGGGCTTGCGTTTAGGTGTACGAAAGTACACCATAGCATCTGCACCTCCTTTTCTCCCACCCCATGCTCACCAAATTTACATCCTTCACGACGATCGGCGTCGGCGCACTCTCCATCGATGTTGAGATCGGCGTCATCCCGACGTCCGGCGAACCGAAGTTTCAAATCGTGGGACTCGGGGACACTGCGGTTCAGGAAAGTAAACAGCGCGTCATGATGGCGATGAAGACATCGGGCTATCGTATCCCGATGGGCCGCGTCACGAACGTGAACTTAGCACCCGCTCACATCCGGAAGGCGGGATCACGGTTCGATCTCCCAATCGCACTCGGGATTCTGCAGAGTAATGCGGTGATCGAAATTCCGGAGAAGACGATCGCGACGAGCGCATTTTTGGGTGAACTCGCATTCGATGGCAGTCTGCGACACGTGTCCGGCGTCCTCGCCTGCGCACTTGAATGCATGAAGCGCGGACTCACCCAGATCATCGTACCATCGGCGAACGGCGCAGAAGCAGCGCTCGTACCCGGTCTCACGGTCATCGCCGTGGATCACCTGAAAGACGTCGTCGCCTGTCTGTCTGGAACAATGACACCTCCCGTCATTCTTTCGCCCGCCTGCGCTCCGGACACACCTCTTAATATTATTGATTTTGCCGATGTCCGCGGTCAGGCACTTGCAAAACGTGCACTCGAAATTGCGGCAGCTGGCGGCCATAA
The DNA here is from genome assembly GCA_018062585.1 of Candidatus Peribacteraceae bacterium. GTDB lineage: Bacteria > Patescibacteriota > Gracilibacteria > Peribacterales > Peribacteraceae > JAGORY01. The sequence continues at coordinate 4,079 of JAGORY010000065.1, forward strand.
CGTACTGCTTTCTGGGGCACCGGGTTCCGGTAAGACACTGCTCGCTGGAGCGCTCCGTGGCATTCTGCCGCCGCTCACGCAGGACGAATCACTCGAGATCACCGGCATTTATTCGGTTGCCAATCTGCTTCCAGCATCCATGCCTCTCATTAGTGAACGACCCATCCGCACTGTGCATCACACCGCGAGCGGAGTGGCTATCGTCGGCGGCGGTCAGCATCCGATGCCGGGTGAAATTTCACTCGCGCACAGAGGCGTCCTATTTTTGGACGAACTCGCCGAATTTCCGCCGCAGGTGCTAGAAGTTTTGCGGCAACCGATGGAAGACCGAAAGATCACGATCAACCGCGCACAGGGAACGGTGACATTTCCGGCTGACTTTATTCTCGTTGGCGCTATGAATCCGCCACAATATAGCTCTGCTTCGGCGGAAAAGATGAAACGAAGAATATCTGCACCGCTTCTGGATCGTATTGATCTCACGATCGACGTGCAACCGGTCGAGATCTCGGATCTTCAGAGAAAAAGCGACCCGAACGCCGAAACAAGTGCGATGATCCGAAAACGTGTTACCGCTGCGAGAAAACGACAGGCTGAACGTTTCAAAAAACAGGGATTTTCCACGAACAAAGAGATGACCGTCCGCGACATCGAAACGTTCTGTCCGCTCGACCTGAAAAGTCAGACACTTCTCAAGCAAGCCGCCGAAAAACTGAAGTTCTCTGCCCGCACGTACCACCGAACGATCAAAGTCGCACGCACGATCGCAGACCTCGCAGACTCCGATGACATCGGTATCAACCATGTCGCCGAGGCGCTGCAGTATCGACAACAGGTGGGCGTGTAGCCTCGTGAATGCTATCCTGAGGTCAATGCACTATGCTGACCAACTCCATGAACGCATCAGCCGGACATCCCCCGTGTGCGTGGGGTTGGATCCCGTCATACCAAAACTGCCCGAAGGAATCGCGAAAAACCCGCAGGGAGTAAAAGAGTTTTGCATTGGCATCATCGATGCAGTGAGCGGCGTCGCGTCAGCCGTGAAGCCGCAGCTCGCGTACTTCGAACTCTTAGGTTGGGAGGGGATGAAAATATTCTTTGAAATCTGTGAGTATGCCAAAAAGAAGGGCATGATCGTCATCGCGGATGGGAAACGAAACGACATCGGTGCCACGTGTGACGCGTACGCCGACGCTTATCTTGGCGCCAATGCACCGATCGATGCGCTCACAGTGACCCCCTACTTGGGATCAGACGGTGTGAAGCCATTTATGGACCGAGCTCACAAAAACGATAAAGGAATCTACGTTCTCGTGAAAACCAGTAACGAGAGCTCCGGTGAGATTCAGGATTTGCCGACTGGCGACGAAGCGGTGCACGAACACGTTGCGCAGCTTGTGGAGAGCTGGGCGACGCAGGCGCTGGGAGAGAAAGGAAATCTCTCGGCGGTGGGAGCAGTCGTCGGTGCGACGTATCCCGAAGAAATGAAATACCTCCGGACGATCATGCCGCACGTACCGTTTCTCATTCCGGGCTACGGCGCGCAGGGTGGAACCGCTGCCGATGCCGCGCGTGGCTTCCTCCCCGACGG
>JAGORY010000066.1:0-1778 GCA_018062585.1 Candidatus Peribacteraceae bacterium
TACGTCCCGCAAGAATGAATATTCTGCTCCAGTTCCGCTTGCGGCACCGAGACGTAGTCTTCAGGGCGCTGATATTTTCTGAAGAGCGATTTCGTCACGATATTCACACGCTTATCCGTGCACTGTGCCGATAAGATCGTAGCGACGAGAAGCTCGAGCGGCGTAGACCAATCAAGCGTGCAGGCAGCATCCGGATAGAGCTCCGAAAGACGCGCGAAGATCTCCGCGGGAGATAATTTTTTCTGCATGAAAGAATCATACGCGAAACGCAACAAAAGTTGTCTTGAAACTCATCTTTTCCAGTGTAGTCTCAAACTCTCATGACCCCCCTCCCACCGCTCACCGTCTTTGACGTTGAGACGACTGGTCTGGATCCCACGAAGGGCCACCGGATCATCGAAATCGCAGGCATTAGAATTGAAGACGGTATGATCGACGAGACGAAATCGTTCGTATCACTCGTGAACCCAGAGCGTGATATTCCGTGGGAAGCGAAGCAGGTCAATAAGATCAGCGACGATGATGTCCGCATGGCTCCCGGCATCGAGGAAGTGCTACCAAAATTCCTAGAATTCGCACAGGGAACCATTCTCGTTGCTCACAATGCGTCATTCGACATGGGTTTTCTCCACTGCGAGAAAGAGATGTGCTGGGGGTACTTGGATCTACCGGAGTGTCTCTGCACGATGCGCTTAAGCCGAACACTCTACTCACAGGAATTCGGACACAGCCTGGATGCCGTCGCGCGAAGGCTCAATCTGACCCTGCCGAAAGCACGTCACCGCGCGCTCCCCGATGTCCTGCTCACGGCACACGCGCTCCTCAAGATGATGGAACTAGGCGGCATCACGACGATGGATGATCTTCGCAGTATCTCATCGCTCGGAGTCGCCGCCTAACAGCAATCCGCGCACTAGGTGTCAGATTCACCGGAAAGCGCTACACTGGGGCTCACATGCCCGTTTTGCCAATCGTCATCGGCGAAAAGACCCCGATTCTCCGGAAGAAAACCGTGCCCGTGAAGACCATCACGAAGGAGATTAAGAAGCTCCTCAAGGACATGGAAGAAACTGTCATCGCTGCCAAGGGCGCGGGCCTTGCGGCTCCGCAGATCGGGCGCAGTGAACGGCTCTGCATCGCGCTCATCGGCAGCAAGCTCACGGCCCTCATCAATCCGATCATCACGTGGAAATCAGACACAACAGCGATTGCGGAAGAAGGGTGCTTAAGTCTCCCCGACCTCTGGCTCAACATCTCAAGGCCCACGGATATCATCGTGAAATACGAAACAGACGGTGGCAAGAAGCGTGAGCTAAAACTCTCTGGCTTCGACGCCCGTGTCGTACAGCACGAAACGGACCATCTGGATGGCATCCTAATTACGGATCACCGGCTGCACACTGTTCTGTAGTACAATCGCGGTCATGGAACTAGAAACGATCATAGGCCTTGAGGTCCACGCCCAGATGAACACGAAGACGAAGATGTTCTGCGCGTGCGACAACGACGCGTGGGGCAAGGCGCCGAACACGACGGTGTGCCCGGTGTGTATGGGTCACCCCGGAACACTGCCTGTCCCGAACAAAGCCGTCATCGAGAAAGCGGTCCGTTCGTCAAAGGCGCTGCAATGCACGGTGAATAAGCAGAGCCACTTCGACCGTAAGAACTACTTCTATCCGGATCTTCCGTGCGGGTATCAGATTTCGCAGTACAAATTCCCTCTGGCCTCGCATGGCATCGTGAAATTTTCCATCACCGACGCCAAGACCAACCAGACC
>JAGORY010000066.1:1878-5614 GCA_018062585.1 Candidatus Peribacteraceae bacterium
GAAGAGTACACAGCTGCCGGCCTCACCGCTGCCGAAGCCACAATGCTCGTGGACTCCGAACCGCTGCGTACGCGTTTCGATGCCGTGAAAAATGCGCTGCAGGACGCCAAGCGCGCATCGTCGATCGTGCTCACGCAGATGCCGGGCTTCCTCACGAAGCACAGCAAAACCTTAAGCGACGCTCCATCCGCGGACGCACTCTGTGAACTTGCGGACGCTATGAAGTCCGGAAAGATTTCGACGAATGCAGGTAAAGACGTGCTCGAGAAAATGGTCGCAACCGGTACGTCAGCAGCGACGATCATCAAAGATGAAGGCATGGGACAAGTGGCTGACGATGCAACACTCACGACGATGATCACGGAAGCGATCGCAGCGAATCCGAAGGCCGTACAGAATTACAAAGAAGGCAAGACAGCGGCTCTGGGAGCCATTGTCGGAGCGGTCATGAAGCAGACCAAAGGACAGGCTGACGCCGCTAAAGTTAACGCACTTCTCCTCACACTGATCGCGTAACGCCTACTTGCCGGTGACGCGCTCGACGTACTCCTCGCTCTCGGTATTCACTTTGATTTTCTCACCTTCATTGACGAAGAGCGGAACGTTGATCGTGGCACCGCTGCTGAGCTTCGCCGGCTTGTCGCCGCCTTGCGCCGTATCGCCGCGGACTCCGGGGGAGGTCTCGACGATTTCGAGGACAACCGTCACCGGGAGCTTGATGCCGATTGGCTTCTCTTCGTACATGAGTGCGTCCACTTCCATGCCGTCCACGAGAAACTTCACGCCCTCGCCAACGATGTCATCCGGAAGCTCGAACTGGTCAAACGTTGCAAGATCCATGAAAGCACGCGTCCCCTGCCCTGCGTACAAGTACTGCACGTGACGGTAACCCACTTCAGCCGGCTCCACTTTCTCTGATCCTTGGAAGTTACGTGCGACGATCGAACCCGTTTTCAGGTTCTTCAGTTTGCACTGCATGTTCGCCTTGCTCATGCTTTTACGACCGAACTGGGACGACATGATGAGATATGGATCGCCATCGAGCGTGACGGCGCGGCCGGGCTTTAAGTCGGTAAGTGTGTACATGTGAAGAGGGTGAGAGTGAAGCGACGGTAGGGGGAAACTAAGAGGTAAGTCAACGGAAAGGTGTGGCAAGAGGGGTACGTTGGGTAGGTACCTACTACACCTACCAAACCTACCTCACCTTCCTTGCAGCTCGTCTCCTAGCTTCTTGACCTCGGTGTTCACGTATTCACCCAAGCGTTCTGGGAGCGCGCTCTTGAGGCGGCGAAGCAGCGTGCCGCGGTCTGGATTGGTTTCAAGTTCACGCATTTCGGCGAGTAGCTGGTTGTAGCGGCTGATGGGCTGACGGAAGATGTAGATACGCTTCACCATGTCCTGCACTTGGGCGTTGAGCTGCTCTTCGGTCACGCGCACTTCCTCGGGTTTCTCGGGAAGATACTGCTCAACGTCGGATGTCATGGCGATGAAGACCTCGCCGGTATTCGTCTTCGAGACGTTCTTGAGGAGCTCCGACGTGGTGACGAGGAGTGAACGTGCTTCTTTCTGCAGCAGCGGATGTGCGCCGTCTGTCTCTGCAAGAAGTCCCGCGATGTACGGACTGACATCAGCATATTCGCTGGCGGCAAGCGTCGCACGCTCATCGTTTCCTGAAAGAATCTGGTTGATCATCGTAAGACGGTCGACAAGGACGTAGCCTTCGATATCACGCAGTTTCAGATCCGCATCCGGAATGGCAGCGCCAACATCAGACACGGCATCCGTGAGAAGCTGGATGCTGGCATCCGGGTTCTCGTCATTCGCACTGAGGGAAGCGCTGGCATCGGCGATCTGTTTCTTGATGAGGTACTTCACGAGGTTATCGTCCTCGCCAGACGCGAGAGCGATGAGTGAATTCTTGTACTCAGCAAGCGGTGCACTAGCTTCCGTGTCCTCGCCTTCTTTGACCAGTGCCAACGCTTCACTGAGACGCGTGTTGGCCTGAGCAATGCGCTTCTCGGTGCGACCGTCGTGCGTGAGCGTGAAGAGTACGTCCACCTGTTCGGCCATGCGTTTGGCGGGATACAGGAACGAGGTCGGCAGAATGCCAGCCACTTCGGTCCTACGTTCCTCCTGAAGCTTCGCGATCTCGCTTCGATGCACGGCATCCTGGGATAAGTTGGTCTTCACCCACTCATCCGAGAAGACGCGGGTCGGCATGTTTTGGATAGAGAACGTCTTACTCTCCTTCAGAACCGACTTTTCGCCGGAAACGAGGAACGACGTCTGCTTGCCATTCTCGAGCGTTGCTCCACGGTCATAGACCGCTACCGTCACCGAACCTTTGCCGTCGTCCTCAACTGAGATGCTCCCCGCGTTCACAGAGAGCGTGCCGTAGGACGTTTCGATGACGATGCCTTCCACGATAGGAGGCAGAATGCCGAATGCCCACATCTTGCCGCGGATGAGAGTCGCGGTCGGACCTTCAGCCTTAAATTGCGGACGATCGCCGATGTCGTGAAGTTTCACCGTGGTGTCGGGAGCCAGACGGAGAACGCCGTCATCATTGAGGACGAGAGTGGCTCCGGCTGCTCCGGTACGAACCATGACGGCGCTATGAATAATCTGAGTTTCCGTCGCGTCGCGCCACACTCCGCCAACGTAGACCGAGACGTTATCGCCGCTCGGCACCAGCTGCACCCCAAGCTCGGCCTGAGTCGCAGGAGCAAGCAAAAGAAGAGGCATCGAACGGATGATGAGAATGAACATCGCGAAGGCGGCAGCCCACTTGAAGCCACTATGAACCATAGGAACAGGTTTCAGAGGCTGTAGACGCGACAAAATGACACTTCGAAGCGTCTGGAAGCTCGTAGGAGCGAGATCAATACTCTCAGCCAAGGATGCAAGGTCGGAAGCCGTTTCTGGGCGAATAGCCCGCAAAATGGTCTCTTTGAGAGAGAGACGAAGAGAAGGGCTGGGACTTGTCGCAGAAATGGTGTTCAGGAGGGCAGTAGGACGAATACGAGCCTCGAGAGAAGCCTTCATGGCATGGCGTTTTTCGTCACTGGGAGTGACGTTTCGCGCAAGTTGCTGGAGAGAATCCTCAAGGGACATAGAAAAGGCGGTTTGCGCTTGTTAAAACGGAAAAAACGGACTTTCGTTACACACTTTTACGACAGAAAAACTGGTATGTGACGCCAAAAATGAATGAACTTCAATCATTGTCCTGAAGAGGATCTTTCGGGAGCAGTGCTTCCAGTTTTTTGAGTGCGCGAAACTTGAGAATGCGGACGTACCCTTCGGTCATCCGCATCGCACTAGCCACCTCACCGTGTCCGAGTCCAGCAACGTAGTGAAGAAGCAGTACATCGCGGTAACCCTTCGGTAGTTTCTCGAGTGCATCGCGAACAACCGTGACCGACATCGCTCGTTGCGTCCGCGTTGTAGGATCATTCTCGTGGTCCTCGTCGATCAGTTCTTCCGTGAGCTCTTCAAATCCGCGCTGGCTCCGGTAGGCATCGATGACGGAGTGCCGTGCGATCCGAAAGAGCCATGCCGAAAAAGGAATGCCTGCAAACGGCTTATACGTGTGCAATTTTTCCCACGCCTTCACGAAGATATCCGCGACCAAATCTTCCGCAAGTTCCTCCGGAAAACGGAACACAACATACCGATACACCGGCGTCAGGAACGCATCGTAGATCTTCCCGAATGCTTCGGTATCGCCGTCCTGCGC
>JAGORY010000005.1:0-16118 GCA_018062585.1 Candidatus Peribacteraceae bacterium
CCCCGAGCGAGATGTTCGAGTACGCGTACCAGCCGAGGACACCGGCAGTCGTGACGGAGATCGCCATGGTCGCCATGAACCACTTCCACTCATTCAGCAGCGTCTCGCGCTGGAAGATCGGAAAGTAGTGCGACATCCGCCGCAGAAGTTCGCTCTGCGTGAGCGTCTCCAGCCGAAGCGTGATCACAGTTGTGATATTCGTGATGTAGTCATGGAGAACGGACGCGACGCGATGATCCTTCTCGTTGATCCGGTCGTAGAGCGGCAGAAGCACGCGATCAAATGAGAAGACGAGGACACACGCCGCGATCATCGCGCCTGCGGTGATGGCAGCAGCCGCAGGAAGCAGCAAGGAAAGTGCCACGAGTGCACCCAGCGGGCGGATCATCATCTCGATGAGCTGGAAGCTGTTCTCGCTGAAATCGTAGAGAGAATTGGAGGCCTTGCCGATACGGTTGATGGTCTTACCGGAGTGATGTGTCTTGTGCCACTGCAGCGGCAACGCCGTCAGTGTCGAAAAAAGATGCTGCTTCAGAGCAAGACGAATGTGAAAAGCGGTACGGCGCTCCAGCACGCGTGCCGGACCATGGAGTAACCACGAACCAGCTGACAGAAGCACGATGAGCACCAAGTAGTAGACGATGACATTGAACGGCGCATCGGTCGTCGCTGCATTCTGCACAGCATTGAGGAGTTGCCCGATGGCATACGGCTCAAAGAGCCACACGATATTGGACAGGATAAACATCGCAGTCGAGAGCACGACGAGCGAACGCCGTTTGCCGGCGTAACGCCATAGAGCCGATGCGAGTGCGAAAAAACCGCGCATGAGAGATGCAGTTTATACCTCAACTAAACGCGAGTCCAGATGCCTAAAAGTAGAGACACAAGATTTTGTGTCTCTACTTTTAGGCTACGAAATAGCATTCGTATGCACCTCTGACACATCATCGTCTTCCTCCAGCGCCGTAATGAGCGCCTCAAGCTTCTGCATCGTCACACTATCCACAGGCGCAGTCTGCTTCGCGATGAATTGCAGTCCTGCCGAGACAATCTCAAAGTTCTGTGTCTTCAAAAAATCCCGCACGCCCGACCACGCAGTTCCATCAGTCGTCACCTGCAAATAATCTTCCTGCACATCAAAATCTTCAGCACCCAGATCAATCAAAGAAAGTTCTAACTCTTCTAATTTTTCACTCTTCATTTTTAATTTTTCACTTCTTCCAGCGACCACCCCCTTCCGTTCAAACATCCACAGCACAGACCCGCTCTGGGCGAATCGTCCGCCGTTTTTGCTGAGGATGAGCTTCACGTTCCCGAGCGTGCGGTTCTTGTTATCCGTAAGGCACTCGATGATGAAAGCAGCTCCAGAAGGTCCGTACGCTTCATACGTCACTTCCTGCATCGCCTCCCCCTTCAGCGCACCTGTGCCTTTCTTGATCGCGCGGTCGATATTTGCATTCGGAACGCTCTCGCTCTTCGCCGCATCGATCAGCGCACGCAAACGAATATTGCTCACCGGATCTCCTCCACCTTCTCGCGCCGCAATCTCGATCAAGCGAGCGAACTTGGTGTACGCCTTCCCCTTCTTGGCGTCAGACGCCATCTTTCGCACTTTGATGTTGTGCCATTTACTATGTCCCGACATGCGTGAAAGTGTACCGAATGTTACGTGCCCCGCGAAGCTCCTCAGAGCGTAGTGGGGTGCCATTTGGAATGACCGGACATGGTAGAAGTACAAATAAAATCGTAAAGCGGGTAGCTGGTAGAAAGTAGTAGGTAGAAAAAGAATACAAAAAAAACTACCCGCTACTCGCTACCTGCTATCCGCTTATTTCCTGTACGCCAGCATTCCCAAGAACCGCGCGCGCTCCACGCCGTTCTTCAACATCTTCTGGTGCTTGAGACAGAGGCCGGAGTAGTAGCGCTTGCGGATGTTGCCGAAGTAATCGATGTACGGCTTCATCGTCGGGTAGTCCTTGTAGTCGATGTACAGAACGCCCGCGCGGTCGAAGGGGCAGACCTTCTTTTCGACGCGCTTGGACTTCATCTGATTGAACGATTTGTTGGCAGGCTTGGCCATGGGTGCTTTGGGGAATGCGGATGGATTAGAGCTTCAAGTCGTCATCGGAAATCAGTTTGTCGAGTTGTTCGGTAAGAGCGCCGATTTCAAGCGGCTTTACTGCCTCCTTCGGTTTCTGCTCGATGCGCTTCGCGGTGCGCTTGGCTGTGTCGGTCACCGTCTGCTTCAGTCTCTCCTCGCGCTTATTCTGCTTCTGCTCCGCAAGCGTCACTCGGTTCTTGAGCCAGTCTTGGTACTTGGATTCATAGCTCACTGCCTCGTAACCCTTCGGAGGAATAACGACGAGGTGGCGGAGAATGCCCTTCGTGAGGCGGAGCTGCTTATCAAGTTCGCGGACGAGGAGCGGATCCATCTCAAGGTAGTAGATGACGAACTTGGCTTCATCGAAGCCGCCAATCTTGTACGCAAGACCGCGCTTGGTCCACGGGTCTTTAAAGATGGTCGTGGCTTTGGCCTCTGTGAAAAATTCTTCCACTTCCGTAAGAAGAGTACTCTCGGCCTTCTGGTCGAGATCGGGCTGGAGCATGACGGCGATCTCGTAGATACGCACGTCTTCGCTGCTCGGGATGAGTGTCGGCATATGCTTCGTGGGTTAAACCTGTCTCCGAAGGGAGAGAGGGAAGTAAGCGACGCGCAGTCTAGGCGGTAGCAAGCGGTAAAGTCAAAAAGAAGCATACTTACCATAAGTATAATTATATGTTATAATAATAATGTCGGAGTCTCTGATTCCGATAGATCCTTGGCATTCATCGGCACGTCTCCGCCGCTGATCATGGCTCCCTCTCCGTCCGCACGCGGGAAGCGAGCCATGATCGTTGCTTTGATGCAACGTTCCCCGAGGACATCTGATTTGGCCTGGTCTGGCCCGGATGTCCGATGAAGGGAAAGAGTGGCAGGAGGAAACTATGTTTCGATTTAGCAGTATCGTCTTTACCTTGGTTTTCCTAACTTTCACCTGTGCAGATGCGCAAGAAAAAGCCAAAATCACCACGAAGGTGAAAATGATCTCCGCCGTTGTCCAAAGCGCGACAGGTGCGAGCACCACTTACCTCGTAACTTTCGAGGCAAAGCCGGGCAAGGCAGACGTCGATCGTGTTGAATGGCACTTAATGATGCTATGCAGAGAAGAAATGGGTGTCACTGAAGCCCGTGACAGGGGAGAAGAAATCACCCGCGGCGGCGGCAGTACACCCATCAAGGGCAAGGACGCTCAATACCAAATTGAAATCAGTTTCACGGGAGGCCGCTTCGATTTTACGAAGTAGCCATCGTCGTGCAAAGGACTTAACCGTTCTCGCCAATGCCAAGGAACCCCGTCGCTTCACCGCGGCGGGGAACCTTTGATATGGATACGTGAGCCTTTTCGTCAAAAAGTAACGACTAAAATTTCTGCTATTAAACAACGTAAAAGAAAATTGCTCGAACATCCTTGACGACACATGAGGCGCCTCCTAAGATGGCTCGGCTGTGAGTAAGCCTATGTATTCGTAATGGCTTGTCTGCCTCCCCTTATAAAGGAGCTGCGCCTCACACGCCGAAAGCTCCTTTCACCCTTCGACTCGTCCCGCTTCGCGGGAACTCGCTCAGGGTGAATGATCTCCGATCATTCACAGCATCGTGTAGTAGAGAAAATTAGGTCCAATTTATTTCCTTTGGAATTAAACAAAGGGTGTACCACCTTTGGAAAAAAACGGTATTTAGAAGCCATGTCTCGACCTAAACCATCGAGACACGAACATCTTCTTTTTCGAAGAGTTTGATCCTGGCTCAGAGTGAACGCTAGCGGCGCGCCTAACACATGCAAGTTGAGTGCCTTTAAAAGCACAGCAAACGGCTGCGTAACACGTTGGAACCTGCCCCGAACTCAGGGATAACCCCGCGAAAGCGGGGCTAATACCGGATGGTCTCCCGCGCAAGCGGTGAGTAAAGATTTATCGGTTCGGGAGGGGCCTGCGGCCTATCAGCTAGTTGGTGAGGTAATGGCTCACCAAGGCAATGACGGGTAACTGGTCTGAGAGGACGACCAGTCAGAATGGAACTGCGACACGGTCCATACTCCTACGGGAGGCAGCAGTGAGGAATCTTCCGCAATGGACGAAAGTCTGACGGAGCGACGCCGCGTGGTGGATGAAGGCCTTAACTGGTCGTAAACACCTGTTCTGAGGGACGAAATTTTTGACGGTACCTCAGGAGAAAGTATCGGCAAACCCTGTGCCAGCAGCCGCGGTAATACAGGGGATACAAGCGTTACTCGGAATCACTGGGCGTAAAGCGTCTGTAGGTTCTTTCGTAAGTCTGTGGTAAAAGTCCGGGGCTCAACCCCGGGAGCGTCATGGAAACTACGAGAGTTGAGCAGTAGAGAGGCATCTGGAATGCCGCATGTAGGAGTAAAATCCGTAGATATGCGGTAGAACGCCAAAAGCGAAGGCAGGATGCTAGCTACTTGCTGACACTGAGAGACGAAAGCGTGGGGAGCGAAGGGGATTAGATACCCCCGTAGTCCACGCCCTAAACGATGCGAGCTCGATGTGGGAGGTTCTCAATTGCCTTCCGTGTCCAAGCTAACGCGGTAAGCTCGCCGCCTGGGAAGTACGGTCGCAAGACTAAAACTCAAAGGAATAGACGGGGACCCACACAAGCGGTGGAGCATGGGGTTTAATTCGATAGTAAGCGAAGAACCTCACCTAGGCTTGACATCTAGCGAACCCTCCAGAAACGGAGGGGTGCCGCAAGGAACGCTAAGACAGGTGCTGCACGGTTGTCGTCAGCTCGTGCCTTGAGGTGTACTGTTAAGTCAGCGAACGAGCGCAACCCTCATCCTATGTTGTTTTTTCATGGGAGACTGCCGCCTCCAAGGCGGAGGAAGGTGGGGATGACGTCAAATCAGCGTGGCCCTTATGCCTAGGGCAACACCCGTGCTACAATGGCCGGTACAAACCGTTGCGAATCCGCGAGGAGGAGCCAATCGGAAAAAGCCGGTCTCAGTTCGGATTGAAGTCTGCAACTCGACTTCATGAAGTTGGAATCGCTAGTAACCGTAAATCAGCTACGTTACGGTGAATATGTTCCTGGGTCTTGTACTCACCGCCCGTCAAGTCATGAAAGGTAGAAGCACCTGAAGGACCTTTACTCGCAAGAGGGGGTACCACGGTGAAGCTACTGATTGGGACTAAGTCGTAACAAGGTATGTGTAGGAGAACCTGCGCATGGAACATCTCCTTACCAGGGAGTTTATAACCTGGAACTATGCTCTGGGGTGTTTTCCCCCGCATCTGCGGGAGGAACCAACATAGCCAACACTTTGAGTAGGGAACACCCTCTTCGGTCCTCAGAACTCAGTCTCTCGAATGGGACACTGAGTTCTGCGGGGCCAAGAGCCCTATACGTGAAATCGTCTCGGCGTAGCCTTCGGGCAAAGCCGGACAAACCTAACACTTTCTCTACTACACGATGGGGTGAATTTCGGTGTGCGTTAGTCACTAGAGAGCTCCCGCAAGTACGCTGAGAACTCGGCCCTTGAGTATCTCGTCGGGAATGGAATTGGTGAGGTCGGAGAGAAATCCATCGACGAACATTGTTCGTGCTACCGTGCCGTCTATCCCGCGCGACTGTAGATAGAAGAGATCTTCAGCCGTTACCCGTGACACCGTGGCACTGTGGCTGGCTTTCACGTCATTCGTGCGGATCTCGAGGCCCGGGATGGCATCGACTTTTGCTGTTGCGTCGAGCATGAGAACGTCTTCCGTGAGGTACGTATCAGTCCCAGTCCCCTGCTCCGTGATTTCGATCATGCCATTACAGACTGCGAGCGCGTGCTGCTCGGCCACTCCCTTGAGCATGATCTCTCCACCGCCACGACGTGCAGCGAAGACGTTGCGCACGTTCACGGATTGCTTCTCTTTGCCTCTGACCGCAAAGATCCAGTCCACGTTACTCACCGCATTCGCTCCGATGCAGGTGGAGATGAGTGAGTGAGTGTCGGCGTTGCCGAGGGTCGTGCAGTGCCAGTGAATGGAAGCACCTTCCGCTACTGTAGAACGAAACGTGCGAGCCGAACCGGCACTCAGGGAAACGTAGAGAAGCTGACTCTCCGGCTCGAGTGTTACGTTCACGTTATGCTGCAGCGAGGTACTGACATCACAGATAACAGCCTTCGCTCCTCGCCCGATACGCACCTCGGCTTGCGACTCTGTGCCCGTGAGCATGAGTTCGATCGGCGACGAAGGACACTCCCCCGCCGCTACCATGATCTGCCGCAGTTCATCTGCTTTCTTCACGGCGGGAGTATGGAAGAAAAAGTAAAAAAATGGTATACTGATCTGATGTCAGATGCAGACCGAAATCCTGACGGCAAAAGTATTCGCGATCTCGCTGGTGACGGCACAGATCATACGATGGACAGCCCTGAACAAAAGAAAGCTGCGGACGCACTGCTCAACATGACCCCTGCAGCACTCGCTGCCCATATCATCACTGAAAGAGCCTCAGCAGAATCTGACCTCATCCGCACCATGGTGCAGTGTGAGATTCTGAGCCCCGAACAATGTTCACTGCTTTCAGAGGAGTTTGCCGGTACCTTTAGTGGAATGAGGCTTATTGAAGCGCAACGCATCAAACAACGTCCACTCATCCAATCCATCATAACTCGGGCTTCTGGAGACACACGAAAAAGAATCGATGATGTTCTCGCGCCACGACTCAATGATGATGGCTCACTGGATTCTCTCGCATAAAAAACTAGACTAGGATAGCGTTTCCCCAACAATGCGTACAAAAATGAACACTTTACTCCTCCATGGGCCACTCTTTAAATTCGAGGCGCACGGAGAGGCGCACCAGGTCGCGCTCCGTGTGATCGACGTACTGGAGCGTCAGATTCTTGCTCTAAAACCGGGAACTTCCGAATATGCGCACGAAAATGGCGGATGCATCAATGGATATCTCTTTCGTTTGGCTGCGATCATCGAAGTATGTGAAAAAAATGGCATTTCCAGTGGGATAGAACTCGTGCAGCGAGTGAATGACGGAATAAGAATCGATGAACTGGCATCCGAAAAGATCGTGTCCCTGCAAACAACCATGGAGAGCATTTCGCAAGATTTGGAGTCGCGAGAACAGTTTCAGATCATCCGCAGTCAATGCAAGGCAGTCTTTAGTGATGCAGTGATGCAAAAGTTTGAAGAATCACTCGGTATCGATAGTAGGGGTCTGGATGCAGGAGAATATGTATTTCCACAAACAACAAGCAGGATGGTTGCAATGGTGATTTCCTATAAAGAACGTTTCATGTCTCTCTCGAAGAAAGTCGAAGAATTTAGAAAGCGCTTACGACAATCTGCCGCTCAAGATAACGGCGGATAAAACTGGTACGACTTCTGATAGTGAAAAGGATGCTCATGAAAAATAAGAGGTGATGCAGAAAAAAACAATCTTAGCCAACACTCCCCTCCATCTCCATTTCGATGAGTCTATTCATCTCGACCGCGTATTCAAGTGGCAGTAACCTCACGATCGGTTCAATGAATCCGTTGACGATCATTGCTCTCGCCTCTTCCTCGGCGATGCCGCGGCTCATAAGATAGAACATGTCTTCTTCGCTGAGTTTCCCGACCGTCGCTTCGTGCGCGATCGTGACGTCATTGTTGCGGACCTGAATATCGGGGATCGTGTCCGTGCGACTTACTTCATCGAGTAGTAGTGCGTCGCACTCAATGTTGGCAATGCAGTCATGCGCGTGCGGCGCGATCTTCAGGAGCCCGCGGTACACAGCGCAGCCGCCGTCTTTACTCACGGACTTGCTGATCACTTTGCTTGAGGTATGCGGCGCCATATGGAGAACCTTGGCACCGGTGTCCTGCCACTGGCCTTTATTGGCAAAGGCTATGGCCATGTGGTCGCACCGGGCGCCTTCGCCGACGAGGACCGAGCACGGATACAGCATCGTGACTCCAGAACCCATGTTGCCGCCGATCCACTCCATTGTTCCGTCTTTTTGGATAATCGCGCGCTTCGTATTGAGGTTGTACGTATCACGGCTCCAGTTCTCAACGCTGGAGTAGCGGCACTTGGCGCCCTCCTTCACGAAGATCTCGACCAAGCCCGCATGCAGCCCCTGCGATCCGTACTTCGGCGCGCTGCAGCCCTCGATGTAGTGTGCATCGGCACCGGCCTCCACGATGATGAGCGTGTGCTCGAACTGGCCCATGTTCTTGGCATTCATGCGGAAGTACGCCTGCAGGGGTTCGACTACGCTCACCCCAGGCGGCACATATAAAAAGGTTCCACCCGACCACACTGCGCCGTGAAGTGCTGCGAATTTGTGATCGGTCGCCGGCACGCACTTCATGAAATATTCTTTCACGAGTGATTCGTGCTGCTGCAACGCTACGTCCATATCGAGGAAGATGACACCGAGCTTCTCCCACTGCTCTTTGAGCTTGTGGTACACCATGTTGCTCTCGTACTGCGCACCGACACCGGCCAGCATCTTGCGCTCGGCTTCCGGAATGCCGAGCCGGTCGTAGACCTTACGGATTTCCTCGGGCACCTCGCCCCAGTCATCGGTTTCGGTAGCACCCGTGCTCGCGTAATAGATGATGTTATCCAAATCCAACGTCGATAAATCCGCGCCCCACGTGGGCATGTCTTTTTCTCTAAAATTTTTGAGCGACTGTAGCCGGTGCTCGAGCATCCACTTGGGTTCTTTCTTATCAGCGCTGATACGACGAACGAGCTCTGCATCAACGCCTTTCTTTAAGCCATCGGCGTACGGCGAGGGGTTGGCGTCATCGAAGACGCTGCGAGAGAGGCCAGCGAAGATGGGTTTGGACATGAGTAAAAACTGATTCTACAGAAAGTGTACTACCAAGTACGAATGGCGGCCGAGTGAGGTGCTATCGTACATACAATTCACCACTCACGCTTCTGGATGTTCTTCAATCCAGTCTTCTATAATGACTCTCAAATGACTACCGCCTTCGCCAGAGCCATGAATCTCCTGTAAAATTCGTTGATAGACCACATCTGTGGCAAACGGTATTCTTGGAGAAGCTGTGAGAAACAATTCTGCCTGACCTGCTTCATCTGTTCCGTTAAAAGCGATTTTTACATCACCGACCATCTTTTGATTTCCGAGAAATTCAAGAATTATTTCCTTGCCTCGCCTATGAATGCCTGTTTGCAGCTCATAGATACGACGAATTTCATGACGACCTTCAGAAGATTCGGAGTAATCGTAGCGTGGAGATGCAAATTTCGAACCAGGTTTCGGTAGCATTGCTCGCGCTTGGAGATCCGATGCACGATGACCGGTGATTTCAATCGTGGCAATATCCAAACCTCTTTTCTGTTCCAACTCAAGAACTTTGGCAGCGATATATTCACTACCTGCACCAATGTGAAGGGGTGGGCCATCAGGAGTTACTGAAAATAAAGACATAAAGGAAGGGGATATTACGATAAACCATACGATAGTCAAGCGTCTGCTTTGCGCCGCATCCCTTACCTCCCGACCTCCTCTCCGCCTCACCCCTGTCCCGAGGGGGAAGGAGGGGCTTGGGGATGAGGACCAAACGAAGACAAGCACCGCCAAAGATATGTACATAACCCCACCATTTCATTGACACCACCCCCAATCTGACGATAATTGAATCGGTATTTCTTTCCCCAACTCACCATGCCAGAAGCAAGCAAAGAAGCATTCGAGATGATGCCAAAATCCAACGACGTTCCCGCTCTCACACCTGACCTCGCCACCGACCAGATCCAGGACGACGAAAGCAAGAAGATTAAAAATGTTTTCGCTCGACTTGAAGGTAATGCTGTCTAATGAGACCTCCAGAAATAAGGCTGCAGGAAGCCTCCCGCACGGGAGGTTTTTTGTTATCTTCTTCTCGCGCATTCCCCCCACCGACCCAGCTTCTCGGACATCGCTTTTTCCTCAATCAGATCATATTCTTCGCACTTCGGGTGCGGGTATCTTTCACACAAACTTATTGCGTACCCTTTCGCAAGCATTGTCGAACCGACGTCTTCGTCGCCGAGAAAAACGTACCGCAGCAGACGGTCATAATCATCCCGGTCTTCATCGGGTTTCGCGACGAGCGCGACTGATTCCCCAAGCAGAGTCTCTTTCAGGAACGCACTCGCCTCCGGACCGAAGCATTGCACATTTTTCTTTGGGTCCACGGTCTCGGGCGTATCGATGCCGACAAGCCTAACGCGTTCGATCCTGCCGGATGAATCTCTGACATCGATCGTGTCGCCATCGACAATCTTCGTGACCAAGAAAGCGGCTTTCGTAAGCGCTTTTTCGGTTGATGACGACGATGCACTCTTGCCTAGAATTTGGCTCGGTGTATCGAGTGTTTTTTCGAGGAATGAAAACTCAGGAACGAGTAACAGCATGACTGCGACGCCAAGAAGAAATCCGCCGAGAACGAGTGTAAATTTCTTGATAGTGGTCATCATAGTTCAGTGACGGAACGCGCGGACTCCGGTCGTCACCATCGCGAGGCCGAGTTCATCGGCCCGGGCGAAGACGTCGGCATCGCGGACCGAGCCCCCTGGCTGAATGACGGCCGAAATCCCCTGCTTTGCCGCCTCTTCGATAGCGTCTGGAAATGGAAAAAATGCGTCCGATGCGAGCACCGAGTTTTTGGCTTGTGGACCAGCTCTCTTAAGAGCAATCCATGTGGAATCCACGCGGCTCGTCTGACCGCAACCGATGCCGACCGTCGTATCATCCTTCGCGAGGACAATCGCATTCGATTTGGCATGCTTCACCACTTTCCATGCAAAGAGGAGATCACGAAGTTCGTCATCCGTCGGTTTTTTCTTCGTAACGCACGTGAGATCTTTCGCGATAAGAGATCGAACGTCGTCATTCTGGACGAGCATGCCGCCGAATGCGGAACGGTAGATAACATTCTCGGAAAACCTCGTGTCCCCCATCGAGAGGACACGAATATTTGGCTTTTCTTTGAGGAGAACAAGCGCATCAGTATCGAACGTCGGCGCGAGGATCACTTCCACAAAAATTTTCTGATCGATAATTTTCTGTGCGACGGTCTTCGTGCATGGACGATTGAGAGCGATGATAACGCCGAAGGCCGAGAGTCTATCTGTGTCGTACGCTTTCTGAAACGCATGTTCGATCGTCTCGTCGGACGCGATGCCGCTTGGATTGGCGTGCTTCACCATGACGGTCGTCGGATGCTCGAACTCAGAGACCATGCGCCACGCCGCGTCACCGTCGAGCAGGTTCAAATAGCTCAATTCCTTGCCCTGAAGCTGTTTCCAGCGCTGCTGAGGCGATCCGTGAATCTCGAAAAACTTGCCCCACTGGTGCGGATTTTCACCGTATCGGAGTGTCTTCGCGCCCGTGAGAAGCACGTTGTCCTCCGTGCCGCCCGACATCTGTTCGGCGATGAGCGCGTCATAGGCGCAGGTGTGCAAGAAAGTTTTGGCAGCGAGTTCGCGCCGAAGTTCGATCGTCGTGTCACCGGACTTTTTGATCTGCTCCGCAACACGACCGTAGTCAGCGGGATCACAGACGACGGTGACCGAAGCGTGGTTCTTGGCAGCTGACCTGAGGAGTGTAGGCCCACCGATGTCAATCTGTTCGATCGCTGCATCGGGAAGTGGCTTGCCTGGTTCTGGTGTGAAACCGATTTTCTGGATGGTGCTCGCGAAGGGATACAAATTCACGACGATGATATCAATGGACTCGATGCCGAGCGCCTTCGCTTCCTCGACTTGCGCTTTATCGTCTCGCTTATAGAGCACGCCGCCCATAATGAGCGGATGCATCGTCTTTACCCGTCCGCCGAACGCTTCCGGGAACTTCGTGACTTTTTCGGCTCCCGTCACTGGGATTCCGGCATCCTTGAGCGCTTTTTCGGTCCCCCCGGTTGAAATGATCTCAAAACCGGCTGCAAGGAGTGTTTTTGCGAATTCTGTCAGGCCGTCTTTATCGGCAACCGAGAGTAAAGCGCGCCGTTGTGAGGGGGTGGGCACGACAGGAAGTCTACCTCCTGCTCGGATATTGTGAAAGTGGCTCATCTATGCTACAATACTAGGATTTATGTCACCAAAATCTATTCCCCCACCAGAGGAAAAGGCGGCACCCGCTGAGGTAGCGGTGAAAAAAGCTGTGGTTCCGAACGGCAAAAATATTCTCATCGTCGAAGATGAGCGGCCGCTTTCACATGCGCTGGAGATGAAACTGAAAGCGCAGGGCTTCACGACGAAAGTCGTCATGAACGGCAAAGATGCTTTGGATGAACTTGCGAAAGGCACGTACCACATGGCGCTCCTTGATCTCATCATGCCAATCATGGATGGTTTCGGTGTACTTGAGGAAATAAAAAATAAGAATCTGAACGTACCGGTGATCGTCCTCAGTAACCTCGGTCAGGACGAAGACCGCGCCAAGACCAAAGCTCTGGGGGCTATCGATTACTTCGTGAAGTCCAATACACCGATCGCCGAGATTCTCCAGCGAGTCACATCAGCTCTCAAATAATCTATGGCACTCACTAATCAGGAACTCGGCAAGATCCTCGTCGCCCAGAGCTACCTCGGGGAAGACGAGCTTACGGAAGTCTTACAAGAAGCTGACGAGCGTCGCGTGGATCTCAGAATCATTCTCTCTGAGCGCCGACTCCTGACCGCGGAACTCCTCGAAAACGCACTCGCCGAATACTACAAGCTGCCGTTCTACGACATCATAGGCAAATCGCCATCACGCGAAGTCATCGCGGTACTCCCCGAAGACTTTGCGCGCACCGTGAGTGCCGTCGCGGTGGCATACATTCCTGATCAAGAAATTACCGTCGCAACCTCAGACCCCGGTTACGAAGGACTCGAAGAAGCTGTGAAAGCAAACGTCGGTCAGCCGCAGTACGTACCGACTGGCAAGGCGGCAGTGAAGGC
Source organism: Candidatus Peribacteraceae bacterium (assembly GCA_018062585.1). Classification (GTDB taxonomy): domain Bacteria; phylum Patescibacteriota; class Gracilibacteria; order Peribacterales; family Peribacteraceae; genus JAGORY01. The sequence goes on from JAGORY010000005.1 coordinate 13,019, forward strand.
TGGCGGCAGGAAGAGTTTCTGGGGTAAAGGCCCCAAAGTTCCGGTGAAGAAATTCACGGGCAAGGTCACATTCGTCTACTCGCCGAAGAACGCCATCGCTGGATCGTTCGCGCTGTATCACAAACCACTCGCGACGCGCTTCCAGTCGATCATGGAGAAGCAGAAGAAAGTCGCCCCCGAAATGCTGGAAGAAATTTTCGAGGACGCGATGGGACTGAAGGCCTCGGACATTCACTTCGAACCGCAGGAGAAAGATGTCATCGTTCGTTTCCGCGTGGACGGCGTCATGCACGAAGCCGGACGACTGCCGAAAGCGTTCTACGTAGGCATCATCAACCGCATCAAGATCGAATCCAATCTCCGCATCGATGAACACTACGCAGCACAGGACGGAGCCATCCGTTACAAGTCACGCTCCGGCACAATGGACGTCCGTGTCTCGATCATCCCGATCGTCGACGGTGAGAAAGTTGTGATGCGTCTTCTCTCGGAATACGTGAGAAACCTGACACTCGCAGATCTCGGATTCTCCGATCATTACCGCAGTATCTTGGAGCAAGCAGCGAATAAACCATTCGGCATGATCCTCACAACCGGTCCGACGGGAGCTGGTAAATCAACAACGCTCTACGGACTCCTGAAGATGCGGAACCGTCCCGACGTGAACATCAGTACGGTTGAAGATCCGGTGGAATACAAAATCCCCGGCATCAACCATATCCAGATCAATATGGGAACTGGACTCACGTTTGCGAAAGGCCTCCGTGCCCTCGTTCGTCAGGACCCGGACATCATCCTCGTCGGAGAAATCCGCGACTCCGAGACCGCAAGTATCGCCGTCAACGCCGCTCTCACCGGACACCTCTTATTCTCGACACTCCACGCCAACGACTCCGCAACCGCGATCCCCCGTCTCATCGAAATGGGCGTGGAGCCATTCCTGCTTGCTTCGACGCTTGAGGTCATCGTGGCGCAGCGTCTTGCGCGAAAAGTGTGCCCCAACTGCCGCTTCAGTTTCACGATTCCGGCTGACGAAGCGAGGACACTCTTCCGTGGCGCAGACCATTATTTTCATGGAAACGAACCCGTCCACTTGTATCACGGTAAAGGCTGCGAAGCATGCGGCAATACCGGATACCGCGGACGCATCGGAATCTACGAACTTCTGGAGATCAACAAAGATATGGAAGAACTCATCGTCAAGAAATGCAACAGCACCGAGCTACTTCTGAAAGCGCGTGAGCACGGATTCATGTTCCTGTTCGAGGACGGACTCGATAAAGCGAAGGCCGGACTCACGACGATCGAGGAATTGATGCGCATTGCGGCTCCGCCCGAGGAGATCTACTTCATCAAAGAAAATAATGCTCGAAACTCCAACCCCAAAGGCACGTAACGAACCCGAGCAGATGCTCGGTATTCTTGCACCCGAAGAGCCCGTGAAAACGGAGGCTCGGGTTGTGGGAAATTCTGCCGAATCAGCTCCGACAGCCGAAGCTCCGGCGACCGCAGCTGCAAGCGACAAACCAGTCAAAGCTTCCGCAGTCGATAAGAAGAAGGAGAGAGCGGCCGCAAAAAATGCCAAGAATAATGAGCTCGCCGGAGGCGCCTCCATGGTCCGCAAAAAATCGGGACTCAAGATAGTCCTCGACGCCATCGGCAACATCGGACTGGGTAGGGAAAAATCTCACTTCATCGAGAACCTCGCTATTCTCCTCAACTCCGGACTCACGGTCGTCGATGCACTGAAAACCATCGCGCTCGAAGTCCGCGTGAAACCGATGAAGAAGCTCATCGGCCGCGTCATCGACGAAGTGGAAAGCGGCATCCCGCTCTGGATGTCCATGGATAACCAAAACTTTTTCTCGTCGTACGCGCTCGCTCTCATCCGCATCGGAGAAGAGTCGGGCTCACTGAGTAAGAACATGGAGTATCTTGCCGTGCAGCAGGAAAAGGACCGATCACTCAAGTCCAAAGTGAAGATGGCTATGATCTATCCGTCCATCGTCATCACGCTCACCGTCATCATCACGCTCGGCCTCGCGTGGTTCGTGCTGCCGCAGCTCGTCGGCGTGCTTCTGTCCCTCAATGCCAAGCTCCCACTTTCGACACGAGTCATCATCTTCATCGCAAACTTCTTCAAGGCCCACGGCGCGGTGGCGGTTCCGCTCACGTTCGCTGCCGGAATTTTTATCGCCCTCATCTGCCGTTTCACAGGGCTCAGAGGACCGGTACAACAACTGATCTTCAAAACTCCTGGCATCGGGACCATGGCGAAATCCGCAACCATTGCGCGTTTCGGCGTGATTCTCGGTTCACTTATTAAGGCCGGCGTGCCGCTCATCGAGTCCATCCGTTCGATGGCCGAAGTGACAGACACTGTGTATTACCGACGCTTCTATTTCAAGCTCGCAAGTGAAATCGAGGTTGGTCAATCGTTCGCTGCAGCCTTCGCATCGATAAAAGATACCAAGAAACTTCTCCCTGCTTCCGTCCAGCAACTTATCGTCACAGGCGAAAAATCGGGTAGGATATCAGACATGCTGATGCGTGTTGCCGAGATTTATGAGCGAAAAGCCGAGGATGCTGCACAGCGTCTGCCGGTTGTCTTGGAACCAATGCTCCTCATTTTCATCGGAGGACTTGTCGGCACCATCGCGTTTTCTATTATCGTTCCCATCTACTCAATCGTCGGCAACGTAGGCCGATAAATACCCATATTTTTTCCTCTCTCCCTTATGCGTACCGTCACTATGCGCTCCAAGAAACACCGCACCGAAAACCGTCGTGGATTTACGGCCATTGAACTTCTCATAGCCATTGGCCTCATGGCGGCTACGGCCGGAATCACGATTCCGATGTACCGTCAGTTTCAGGTCTATTCGGATCTGGACACCGCAACCGAGCACTTGGTGCAGGCGGTCCGCGCTGCGCAGACGTTGTCGCAGACCGGAAAGTTTGACTCCCGCTGGGGAGTGTACTTCCCGGACGGCACGCTCTACGCCGGCCAAGATTACGCATCGAGAAACAGCGAGAAAGACGTAAGCTTCCCGCTTCCAGGCAGCATCGAAACCGACGGTCTCACCGAAGTGTCGTTCAC
>JAGORY010000005.1:16218-19044 GCA_018062585.1 Candidatus Peribacteraceae bacterium
GGTACGACGAGTGGCAATACGTCGGGTGATACATCCGGAACGACGAGCGGTGACACATCAGGCAATACCTCGGGTACGACGAGTGGCAATACGTCGGGTGATACATCCGGAACGACGAGCGGTGACACCGGAGGAACGACGTCCGGTACGTCCGGCGGAACGGGCGGCGGCGAACTTCCGTGTGAAGTCCGCTTCGCACTCGGTAACGGCGCGGCTCTTGAGTCCGCGGGTACGAACGACGTGAAAATCAAGGTCCTTGGTTCCGCCATCACCTACGGTGCGGGGGGGCCGAAGGTCGATGTTCGTGTCTCGGCTTCGGTCGATGCAGGCGAGGCATGGTCCGACCTCTTTAGTGGCAAGGCCGTCGTCGGCAATGAAACACAGACGCTCACGAACTTGCCGGATGGCACACCCATCACGCTCCGCTTCAACGGACGATATTCGTGGCTCTTCAATAAGACCTACACCTCCAACGCAAACGACGGTCACACGTACGCGCTCAAAAACGGCGATACGCTCCCGAAGTACAAAACCTTCGATAACCAAGCCTCACTCGAATCGTTCCTGAGGCCGATCATCGGATCCAACGGCAAGATTTCCATTGGCCCCAAAGATGTCCTGTTCCTCGTGGAACTCGGCACGCTCGACTCTCAGGCTTCGGATTTTCAGGACGTGGTCGTGCTTGTCACCTTCACCGAAAAAGTTCAGACGTGTACCGACTCCTCCAAGCCTCGCGTGAAACTCCAGTTTGATCGCGTTGCCAACACCGGTGCGGGCGACCTCGAGAAAAAGATCTACGCCGGACCACAGTCCGTGGCGTTCTCGGAGAATCAGTGGATTCCTCTCAAGGACAAGAACGGCGCCACGATCATTGATGGCGGCATCGTGGAGGACGTGAAAGGCATCGCTTTCGAGCGCGGCAATGGATGGATTCGCATCATCAACCACGGCTCGCATCCGAACAGCAGTGGCAAGGAAATCGCCGATGTCGGCGTCTCGTTCAACCACGCGTACATCACCTCCACTGTGAACGAGGTGGATCAGAACGCTTCTGAAAATCCTATCGACGGTAATACCAACGACACATCGGCAGGTGATGAATTCGTCCCCGGGCCAAACGTGAAATTTATGACCTTCAAGACACGCACGACTACCGGAGATGACGGCGTCATCCTGTATTGGGCCGAAGGAAACCCGAGTAACGCTAGCTCTTCGTCCAGCTCCTCGACTTCTTCATCCTCGTCGTCCTCAGCTCCAGTAGCGGATGCCTGCGGCGTTCCGTTCACCGTGAACGCAAGCGGACTCCTCACCCTCAAAGGTAAAGCTGACATCAGCGTGAAAATCGCAGGTGCCGAAAGCACATACGGCGTCCGTGGTCCCCGCGTCGACGTTCGTACGCGCATCTCGTTCGACGAGGGCGCTTCTTGGCAGCAGCTCTACGCCTACCGTGCGCTGCGCGGCAACGAGCTCAAAGTGTTCCCAAACGTCGCGTCGGGCAGCAAAATTATGCTTGAGTTTAACGGACGCTATTCGTGGGTCTTCAACCGCACGGTAACGTCGGGCCGGAGCGATGCACGCGTCCGTGTTCTCCAGAACAAACAGACGTTCAGCGGCCTATCTTCGCTCGTCAACAGCGGCCAGATGAAGAAGTACTTGAGGGACCTCATCGACAACAGTTCCAAAGTGAACCTCACGGGACGGGACGTTGTGTACCTGATCGAACTCGGTGATATCGCCGAGGCCAAATTCCACGACGCGGTCGCCATCATCTCGGTGGATCGTCCGGCTTCGCTCGGCCCCTGCGCCGGTGCCTCAAGCAGCGCAAGCTCCGCATCGAGCACATCGTCGTCCAGTTCATCCTCGTCCATCAATAGTAATGAAGACACTGATTTGGACGGCATCAAGAATAGTGATGATCTCTGTCCGTTCAGCACCACCGTCCCAGAATCCGTACCGACCGAGTACATGACCTTTGAGCGCTACGCTCTCACGGGCGCACGAGGCAACGTGAAAAAGATTCCCGTCTTCCGCACTGGCCCACGCAAACAAGTGAGCGACTACACACTGGAAGATACCCGCGGCTGCAGCTGTACTCAGTTGCTCGATGCCATCGAGGGTAAGGGCTACCATCGCTTTGAGGACTACCCAGCACTCTACCGCCAGATGAAAAACCTGTTCTCGTTCTACGTGTCGACTTCCCGAAAGTTCGGTTGCGCGGAGTCGCTCATGCGTATGGTGTCCGAAAGTAGGTAGGGTAGGTTGAGTAGATTAGGTAGGTGAGGTAGGGATACAAACCCTGCCTCCTTGCCATACCTCCCACACCTTCCTTACCTACCACACCTACCATACCTCCCGTACCATAAGATCTGTGCGCATCCCAAGAATTCATTTCCGTCTCCGTCCCGGTAGCCTTCTCCTTGAGGCGATCATCGCCATCGGCATCTTTGCGCTATTTCTCGGCGGCATCGGTCTGTCACTCATTCTCGGTGAGCGTTCCACCATTCTCTCTGGGGACCGCACGCGTGCAACATTCCTAGCCGAGCAGCAACTTGAGGCTGTGCGGCAGATGCGCTCTGAAAATTTTTCATCCGTCACAACCGGAGATCACGGGCTCACGCTCAATGCCAGCGGCTGGAGCTGGTCTGGGACGCTCGTAAAAAATAACGGTTATACGTCGTGGGTGACGGTGACATCGAAAGGAGCAGACTGGCTGGAGGTAGCATCCCGTGTGACATGGGATTTCGGTAACACGCGTTCGGGGTCAATTCTCATGACAACACAGCTCACGAACTGGCAAAAAATCGCGACTGTCGGCAACTGGGCCGC
>JAGORY010000005.1:19144-22042 GCA_018062585.1 Candidatus Peribacteraceae bacterium
CGGGCATCGATATGAGCGACACGCAAGACGGCTACTCTCTCGCAACCACCGGGACATCGGCACTCATAGGACGTGTGAGCGGCTCGACCATCGAAGAGCTCACACTCTATGACATCGGACTCTCTCCGGTACCGAGTCCGCCGCCTGGGCCGTGGTCTCTGGAGACGGGAGGCGACGTCAGGTCCATCGCTACAATTTTCGGCAGTCGCTACGCGTTCATCGGCGGCAGCATGTCCAGCAACCAAATTCGCGTGCTCGACCTCTTCAAATTTGCACAAGGCGCGGCGCCGGTCGTAAAAAACTTCGACACCTCGACAACGATCCGCGGCCTGAAGCACGACTGGCAGACTGACCGTCTCTTCAGTATTTCTTCCGCGACTCTTTCCGTTTTTGCACCCGGCTGATGCCAACTTTCTACTTTCCACCTTTCACTTTCCACTTCCGCGCTCAGCGCAGGGGCTACATTCTGCTCATCACGATCCTCGTCATCGGAGCGATTTCGTCGGCGATTTTGTCATCGGTGCTACTGCTCGGTATTTCGACAAACCAAGTGAGCCTTTCGGTGTTGCAAGCCAGCCAGTCGCTCGCAAGCGCTCAGGGCTGCGCCGACTACGGTCTTCTAAAACTCAGGCAATCTCCGTTATATGCCGGTAATGAATTCGTCACGATCGGGAACGACCTGTGCGAAATACTTGCCGTCGGCGGCATCGGTAATAATAACCGCGTACTCTGCACCGAAGGAAAAGTTGGTGATTCAGTGCGACGCCTCGAGATCGTCGTCAATCAGGTTCTTCCAGAGACCAAAATTTATTCGTGGCAGGAAGTAGCCATCTTCTCTCTCTGTGAATGATCCGACTTCGTCTTCGACTACGCCGGGGTTTCTCACTTCTTGAAACGGTATTATTTCTCGGCATCCTCTCGATCATGAGCGGGACTATTGTCGCCGTGTATATCGCAACACAGGAAGCCCGCATCCGCCAACGCTCGATTGCCGAAATGGAGCAAGCAGGCACCGAACTCCTGTCGACGATGACGAAAAGCATCCGGCGCGCTGAAAAAGTACTGTCACCCGAAACGAATGGCACCGGTAGCATCCTCACGTTGCAGATGGCGAGTAATAGTGAATACCCCATAATCTTCGCCCGTACGGCATCCGGAAATCTGGTGAATGTGGAGAAGACACTGATCTCCGAACTTCTCACGTCGCGCGTGACAATCTCGAATGTATCATTTCGAAATGTTGCCGACGCAAACGTCGCGTATGCGTTCGATCTCACAATTGTCATACCGACCATCGTCCCCACTCCATACACACGAACGTTCGGCGCAACGGTGACACTCTTCCCCGACGATCAGAGTGAAGCCGGCGGCTGCGGGACGTGCACCGCTCCGGTCTGCGCGAATCATGAGTACATCTGGTACCACTGTGACAACGGCGCCTGCGCGGAGTCGGATAAAGTCATCGGTTGCTGATGTGGCAAAAACATGGAAAAGTGACTGGAAAGCGGCTTTTTTTATTATTCACGAAAAAAAACAAACCGCCGCGAAAGCAAGACAGAGAATGTTTTGACGCTGGCGCATCGGAAAAGCGGCTTGGTATGCTGTCTTCCTGTAACACGGAGATCTCTCCGTGCCTTCCCTTCCTTTCCAATCTTCTATGTCCCTTTCTTCTCTGAAGCGTGGTTTCACGCTCATCGAACTTCTGCTCGTCATCGGTATCATCGCGATCCTCGCCGCGATCGTGATCGTCGCCATCAACCCCACCAAGCAGCTCGGGGATGCTCGCAACGCTCAGCGCCGTGCTGACGTGAACACCATCCTGAACGCGGTGTACCAGTACTCGATCGACAACAACGGCAACCTGCCGTCCACGATCACCACAACCGTCACGAACATCTGCCGCAGCGGCGTTGACGTGAACTGCACGGGTCTTATCAACCTGAACGTGCTCACCGGTTCGTACGTCGTCGGCATCCCGGCTGACCCGCAGTCCACCTCAGCCACCGACACCAACTACTCGATCGTCAAGGCCGGCAACCGCATCACGGTAGCCGCTCCCGGCCAAGAGCAGGGTGCTGTGATCTCCGTGACGCGCTAAATATTTTCCTTACGGAAATAAAACAACCCTCTCCTCACCGAGGGGGTTTTTTATCAAGCCATATCTTCTGAAAAATGCCAATGTGTCCGGAGTGACATCATCTGTCTCCTGATACACTGTGCATCGTCGTGCGCTCTTCATGTGCACTTTCCGCTTCCCTCCTCTTCATGTCCCTCTCTTCACTCAAGCGTGGTTTCACGCTCATCGAACTTCTACTCGTCATCGGTATCATCGCGATCCTCGCGGCGGTCGTCATCGTCGCCATCAACCCGACAAAGCAGCTCGGGGATGCTCGCAACGCTCAGCGCAGGTCTGATGTCAAAACAATTCTCGACGCGGTGTACCAGTATGCCCTCGACAATAACGGCAACGTTCCGAGCGGCATCACGACCACATCGAAGATGGTCTGCAAGAGCGGCGTCGATGTCGACTGTGACGCTGACGGTGTGAGCTTGAACACGCTCACCGGCTCCTACGTCGTCGCCATTCCGTCCGATCCGCAGGCACTCTCCACCGCGACAGGCACGAACTACCGGATCCAGAGCATTCAGAACGGTCGCATCACGGTGTCGGCTCCTGGCGCCGAGCAGGGTGCCTCGATCTCCGTGACGCGCTAAGGCCTTCAGTACGTATTCTAAGCCCCTTCCAGTGAGGGGGCTTTTGTAGTGTTTTGGGGTGGTCTAGAAGTGGAGAAATTGGCTGAAATATGCTAAAATAGAGAGATTTCTATGTCTCAAAAGAATCATGCCAACATCCGGCGAAATGTGCGACGGTCGTCGCTCCGAACGACGCTGTTCTTC
>JAGORY010000006.1:0-4770 GCA_018062585.1 Candidatus Peribacteraceae bacterium
ATGGTCGGGATGCAGGGACTCGAACCCTGGGTCTCCAGACCCCCAGCCTGGCGCTTTACCAACTAAGCTACATCCCGAACGGGCGTAATCTTAGCGGTTTCGTTGTAGCGTCTCCAGTCGCTTTTTATGTCAATGCGAGACGTGTTGCCTCCTGTGGAGCTTCTCATTAGCATCGTTTCCTATGACGCCAGAACCTTCAGTCACTCGGGGATTTCTCCCCAGCATCATCGTCGCGGGCATGTCACTCGTGCTCGCCGTTTTCTTTGAATACTTCGTCTTCGGCCACGAGCTCGGCATCGGCTTTCCGCTCTTCGTCCTACTGTTTCTCGCCGGAGGTTTCTTACTTCTCCGCAAGCGTCGTTACGACCCCGAAATCCTCTGGGTACTCGTTCCGCTTTTGTTCTTTAGCTGGATGGTCTTCGTGCGGGCGAGCGAACTTCTTACGGTCCTCAACATACTTGCGACGTTTCTGCTTACTCTCCTGCTTGCGGATCTCGTCACCGGCAAAAAGCTTCGGTCGTACGTGCTCGGGCAGTATGCCGATATCATCGTGTTGCCTCTGAGATTCTTCGCGCCACTTGCGGCAACGCTCACCGATATCGCATCACTCAAGGGCGTGCACCGCCACTCCGCTATCGTATCCCAGGTCGTGAAGGGGATTGTGATGGCGATTCCGGTACTCGTCGTCTTCGCTTTTCTCTTCTATTCGGCGGACCTTTTGTTCGCCAAATACGTCTCCAGCATCCTGACACTCGACCTGTCGGAGGAGACCATCTTCCTGATTGTACGCCTCGTCATCGTGACCTGCGCGCTTATCGGGGGTTTTGCGTGGATTCTTCATGCCGCTGAGAGGAAGGCCGTTGTCGCTTCGGGTAAGCCGCCCCTCACGATCGGCATCATCGAGGTCTCCATTTTCCTGGGCGCCATCAATGTCTTGTTCCTGGCGTTCATTCTCATTCAGCTCGTCTACCTCTTCGGTGGAGCTGAGAACATCACCTCTCAGGGATTCACGTATGCGGAATATGCGCGGAAAGGATTTTTTGAACTCATCATCGTGGCGGTTTTTTCGTTCTTGATCCTGTGGAAGATCGAGCAATCGATTCTCAGAAAAGAGGCAGTTCGTCATTCTGGAATATTCAAGATTTTCAGCGGGATTCTCGTCTGTGAGGTACTTCTGATCATGGCATCGGCCTTCACCCGGCTTTCGCTCTACGAGGATGCGTATGGCTTCACGACGCTCAGACTGTACAGCCACGCGTTCATCATTCTGCTCAGCGTCATCTTTCTGATTTTGCTCTACAAGATTTTCGTCGATGCGAGGGAGTACACGTTCGCTCATCGTCTGTTTCTCGCAGGCTGTGCATTTTTGGTGGTGATGAATCTTCTGAATCCGGACGCATTTATCGCACGGCAGAACATCAGGCATTTTGCCGATAATCCCGCGAAGTTGGATATCTACTATCTGAGTATGCTCTCGGAAGATGCGCTTCCCGTTACGATCGATCTTCTGACGTCTCAGGATGTATCGAGGATCCAGTATGGACGAATCTATGAGTGGCAGGATAAGGTCGGGCCCTGGCAGTCCATGAATATTGCTCGGCTTAGGGCGAAAGAGCTGCTCGGAACCAAGCAGAACTAGCTGAGGCGGGCCGAATTGCCATGTGCCTCGGCCTGCTTTTGTGTATAATTCGATCCTTTCCCCCAATACTTGACACTTTAAGTACTTGATATTCTAATAATAATATGAGATAATACTACGAATACATTGTCCATGCCCTTCAGCCCCCAGGAACTACAGGCCGCGACCGAAGCCCTCATGAAGGCCGAGCGTCTCTTGATCATCCCGCACGCCAATGTCGATCCGGATGGCCTCAGTAGTGCTTTGGCCTGCTACTCGCTGTTTCGGGCGATAGGTAAGGATTGCACCGTGATCTGCCCGGATACGCTGCCGGAGTCGCTGAAGTTCCTCCCGAACTTCGAGCATCTTTCGACGGACATCTCAAACGAGCAGGAATTCGTCATCACGTTGGATTGTTCGGACGGCGTCGAGATCGACAAGCTGCGTTACACCGTCGAAGAGAACAAGGTGAACATCATCGTGGTCCCCAAGAAGGGGAGGATTCAGGCCAAACATCTAACGACCCTCGACATGGGCAGCGACTACGACCTTGTCATCGTTGTCGATAGCGCCGAGCTCTCGCTCCTCGGTTCCGCGTACACCGAGAACATCGATCTCTTTCAGTCGACGTCGATTCTCAACATCGACCATCACATCAGCAATACTCGTTTCGGTCAGCTGCAGCTCATCGATCCCACGTGTGCGAGTGCGACCGAAGTCCTCTTCTCGTGGTTCTCGTCGCATCCGAAGTGGAAGGATCTCATCACGCCGGATATCGCGACTCTCTTACTCACTGGTCTCATTACCGATACCCGAAGTTTCCAGAATCCGAACACGACGCCACGGTCACTGGAAGTTGCGGCGAATCTTCTGGACCTCGGAGCTCGTCAGCAGGAAATCATCCAGCACATCTACAAAACGAAGCCGCTTTCGACGCTGAAGATTTGGGGCCGGGCACTCAATCAGATTCAGTTTGATCCCGAGACCAAGATCGTCTGGTCCAGTATCAGCCGCGAGGACCTCACCGAAATGGGCGCAACGTCCAAAGAGTCGGCGGGCATTCTCGATGAACTCATCTCTACGATTCCGGACGCTGACGTTCACGCGCTCTTCACCGAGATCGAGGACGGCGGATTCAAGGCCAGTCTTCGGTCCTCGACTGCGATCGACGTCAACAAAGCCGCAGGTCGACTCTTCGGTGGCGGGGGGCATGCCAGAGCTGCCGGATTCAAGATCAAGCAGTACGGAAACTTCCAGCTCAAAGTCATCGAGTGCGTGAAACTTCTGACGGAAGAGATGAAGCGCCAGCGGTCCGAGACCGAGTCCGCTCCCGAAGTCACGGTCAGAGAAATTCCGAGAGTGGTTCAGAAACCGCTTCCAGAAGCCAAGAAAAAGACTACCCCCGACATCGACGTCGTCGAGAAGCTGGGTACTGACAAGAAGTCAGACAAGGGTACGGATACCGATATCGTCGCTGCGCTCGGTTCGTAAGCGGTAACGTGGCGTTTGGCGTTTTCGTGTGTTACGCTGTCATCGTCGGCAATTTCCGCAACCATGCGCCTCGTACAAGTCGCGAAAATCTTAGGCTTACCCGGACAGGAGCTTCGTAAGGAGCTTCTCAATGTCGATTTCGGAATCAAACCGACGGATCGCGAGGTCCCAGACAATTTGGCGATGGGTATCATTCGTTTCGTCGCCGGAAAGCGCAATATCGTCGTGGACTGGGAAGCGGTGGAACTCATGCGTACCGGACAAGTTCCGCTTGAGAAGGAGGTCGACGAACCGGCAGCAGTCGAAGAGGAGGCTCCAGTCGTTGAAGAACAGAAAGCTTCCGTGAAACCCGAGAACTTGAACGTGCTCCGGAAACTCTCGCTCGATAACGTCTCCAAGGAAGCCATCGACCGTCAGAAGCAAGCACTTGCGAAGGACAAACCAAAGATGCTCACGAAAGAGGAACAGGAACAGCGCCGGACTGAGGCTAAGATTTTCCAGAACCTCGACAAGCAAGACCGTTCCATCCATCAGCAGCAGATCAAACAGAAGACCGGCCCGGTCATGATCCCGAATCAGATTTCGGTGAAGGAGTTTGCCGAGAAGGCAGGTGTGCAGGTCCCGAAAATTATCTCAGCGCTCATGAAGAACGGTGTGCTCGCATCCATCAACCAGCAGATCGACTTCGATACGGCTGCACTCGTTGCCATGGAACTCGGGGTCTCGGTGGAACGTGAAGCCGGATTAGTCTCCGTCGAGGCGCTCCTCCAGAACGACCTTGCAGTGCTCACGAAAGAAGATGATCCGGTGAACCTCGTCTCACGTCCGCCCATCGTCACGGTCATGGGTCACGTCGACCACGGCAAAACCGCGATCCTCGATGCCATCCGCAGTACCGACGTCGTATCGGGCGAAGCCGGAGGCATCACGCAGCACATCGGTGCATACCAGATCGTTCATCAGGGTAAGCCGATCACGTTCATTGATACCCCGGGTCACGAGGCGTTCACAGCAATGCGTGCCCGCGGCGCTCAGCTTACCGACATTGCAATTCTCGTCGTCTCGGCCGAAGAAGGCGTGAAGCCGACGACCATCGAAGCCATCGACCACGTGAAGGATGCCGAGGTGCCGATGCTTGTCGCGATCAACAAGATCGACCGGCCCAACGCCGACATGGAGAAAGTGAAAGGCGAACTCGCGGGTCACAGCGTCCAAGCCGAGGACTGGGGAGGAACGGTCGCGATGATTCCGGTTTCCGCACTCACGAAGCAGGGCATCCCAGAACTCCTCGAGCACATCCTGCTCATGGCCGAAATCGAAGAACTGAAAGCCAATCCTAACCGACCCGCCATCGCTACCGTCATCGAAAGCCATCTCGATAAATCCCGAGGTCCGCTCGCCACCGTCATCGTGAACACCGGTACTCTGGAAGTCGGAGCTATCATCGGTTGCGGCGGAGCGTCCGGCAAAGTGAAGGCGCTGTCTGATTTCACGACCAAGCGCATCGATAAAGCAGGACCGTCCTGCCCCGCCGTCATCTCCGGCCTCGATTCACTCCCGAATGTCGGTGACATTCTGCAGGTCTTTGCGACCGAACGAGAGCTCAAGGCATATCTCGTCGCCTACGCTGAAAAGCAGGGGCAGATCCAGAAGCGCGGATT
>JAGORY010000006.1:4870-21653 GCA_018062585.1 Candidatus Peribacteraceae bacterium
CGGCATGCCGGCAAGGACCGTCACAAGCGGCGTTTTGACACCGTCTGTGAGTGCGCCGACCTGTGCGACACTTACTTCTTCTGATTTCTGTAGCGCCTTAATTCCGTTTGAGTTACTACTCCTGATCGCTTGCAGTTCCTCGAAGGCGGCCCGACCCTGCGGCCCCTTGAATCCGGCATTCACGAGATCGAAGACGTTCTGGGTCCCGAGTGCAGTGATCTGATCGAGCGCCTGCGCGCCGTTTCCCTTACGCAAATCCGGATTTACGATGAGCATTGTGATCAATCCCCAGCCGACAGTAGCGGGGCTCAGTGCATGACCTTTGGTGAACACTGTCTGCCCGAGACCGATGGTTGTGACGAGCGCTCCGAAGAGTCCGCCGAGTACCCGAAGCGGTTTCATATTCACCTTCGTTCCGAATGATTCGTTATACCATTTGTGATGCGCTGCCCGAAACGGGTCACTGGCTTCCACTTGCTGGAGCCCGGCCTCGAATTTGTTTGCGAGTGCTGCAAGTTCTGGATTGGTGTTACCCGCCGCGCGTAATTGGTCGAGTGTTTTTCTGGCCTTGTCCACTTGGTCGAAATTGACGCCGGTCTTGCCCCGAAACGCCATAAAGAATTTATTGCCGGGAACGTTTCCCTGCATCGTGTCGGCCGGATTGACACCGAAGGCCTCAGACAGACTCAGTAAATCCCTGCGGATAGGCTCGGAGAAACCGGAGCCCAAACCCGATATCGCTCTATCAATATCGGCTTCGAGGACCGTCTGCAAATCCTGTCCCGGCTGTACGCCGAAGGAACTCCGGATGTTGTCGTGGGCGATCGCTGCGCGGATAGTTACCGCCTGTTCATAGAGTGTTCCGAGCTGTTCAGCGCCTTGCTCCAGAATCTGGAACCCGGCGGGCATCGCGAGCGCCATCGACATACGCTCCAGGATGGATTTGGCCTGCTCGGAAATTCTCTTGTACTCGGTTTCTTTGGGGTGCCCCTGCACCGCAAGTCTGTCCTGTTCGATCCAGCGGCCAAGCTCGGCGTCCAGAGCGCTCTGGTTAATTTTGCCGATTTCGGCGTTTTGGAAGGCCATGGATATTTATGCTTTGAGGTTCGTGATATCAACTTCGATCGCTTTCAGTTCGCTGTTTGGGTTCTTGATTTTGACCATCTCCTTGAGAAGATTGGCCGTTTCGCTGTTGTTGAGTCCCTGTGCCTGAGTACCGAGTTTGTCTCTGATCTTCGCAAATTCCGCATCGCGTGCAGTACCGGTGAGAGCCGGATTATTGAGTGCCTTGATTGCATTCACGATCTCACTTGCATTGTTTCTGTTCTGCCTGAGGAACTCGGTCGATGCCGCGGTGTCAGCAGCCGTAGCTCCACCAGCGGCAGCCCCGCCGAAGCGCTGTGCCACGATATCACCGAAGCTCTTACCGCTGGTACCCGAGGCGGCCATGCGTACCGAGTCAGCCACAATCTTGGGTCCGTGGACGAGTGTACCGAGGTTCATGCCGCTCTTGTTGCCACCCGGTAGCGGCAACGGGATGAGAAGGGGGGCCTGCGCGATGCCGCCGAAGACCTGTTCACCGAATCCTTTGATCTTGTCCGTAAACTTTCCGATGATCTGGCTGCGGCTGAGGGCCTTGAAGGCGCCGGTCCAGATGATGCCGATGGCGGCCATCGTCCAGATGAGTTGCCACCACGTCCTGACGCCCGAGAGGATCGGTACGCCGATCGTGAGCGAGAACATGCCCGGAGGCGCCGGGATCTGCGAGACCGCCGAGAGCATGATGAATCCGATGACGAACGGGATCGCAACCATCGCAGGGAGGAACGCGGCGTTGATGAACTCTTTCCAGATGTCGGTCTCGAATTCGAAGATGTTCGTACCCAGTTTTCCGTTGATGACGTACCCGAGGAACGAGAACGGCATGAACGCCGTCGTGATCCACAGGATGATGATGCGGATGAAGAGACCAACTGCGAGTCCGAGGAGCGGCAGGAGCACCGCAAGCTGTATCGCGAAGGCTAGCATGATGCTCATGGCGATATTGAACGATACGCGAACTGCCTGATTGGCGGTGAGACCTCCGCCGCTCGGAACGATAACCGACGTCGGGATTTTATTGAGCACCGTGATGCGTGCAAAGCTTACTGCCATGCCGTTCAGCATCGCGTGTGCGGAGGTCATCGTGGTGAGAGAGTTCGAGAACGTATCGGTCTTGTGACACTCGATGTTATCCGAGCACGAGCAGGCTGACGTGGTCGATCCGACGCAGAATCCTCCGGGAGCGAATCCGCCTCCGGCTGACTCGGCTGAAGACGGGAATACGAGGACGTCCGTGATGACGCGGCATTCCACAGGGTTGTTGAGCTCGTCGAGCGTCATGCAGTTGAAGCCGCCTAAGGCCTGCGGAATGGTGTACACGGTGGCCGTGAGAACGTTGGCGATATCGAGGATGACGCGGGGGAAGAACCACGAGAAGTTCACGAGGATGACCGCCACGACGAAGTTTACAATTTTTTCTTTTGCCTTATCGGTCTTCCCCGTGATGATGACGAGGAACGACACGCCGATGAGCATGAGCGCGAAGATCACGTTCATGATGTCCCTACTGAGCTGCCAAATGTTATTGAGCGCCGACATCATCGCCGGATCGTTGAAGAAATCTGCCTGCAGGAGGTAGCCCAAAAACTGCAGAACGATCAGCAGCATGATGTGCATGAATGTATTGATGAGCGCGATCTTGCCGATGAAGTTCACGAGATCGTCTCCCAGTGACCCATGGACCGGAGTACCGCTACCAATGCTGAATGAACCTGCGGCACTGACACCCGGTACAGTGACCAGTTCAATCTTGAGGAGGACCGCAAGAACGAGGGCATAGATGACCGCCTTCAGTATGTTTGTTTTGGATGCGAACATTTCTCTTTATTATAGCACAAAAATTCGATCTTCGAAAGGAACCCGAAGCAGGCTTTACTAAGGTGTGTCTAAAGAGAGAAAGATGATTAGGAAACAATCTTTTCCAGAATGTGAATACATTTTTTGTACAGTAAGCTTAAATTATGATGCTTTATATTCAGTTTTATGGCTTATTTAAGAGCAAATAACAGAATACATGTGTTGAACACGCCTTATGATCAATTTTCTTGCTCTACCTAGGCCTATATGAGTAATATTTGTGATCAGAGTCTCCTCATTCACTTGCGATCTTCATGGCTCATGACGCTCTGAAATCACTGTTCAGTTCTCAGACTAGAGTCAAACTGCTCTCGGTTTTCCTACTTCATCCGGAAGAGGAGTATTTCATCAGGCAGCTCACCCGTCTTCTTGGCGAACAGATCAATAGCATCCGCCGCGAGCTTGAGAACCTGCGCCGGATCGGTCTTGTGAAGGCAAGGCATCGCAATCGTAAGAAGTTCTACAAGACCGACACTGATTTCATTTTTTACCCAGAACTCCGGAATATGTTTAGTAAAGAGGTGAAGGGAGGGGAGAGCGCGACGGTCAGCGCCCTCAAGAATCTGCCGGGACTCCATTTCCTGCAGCTTGCAGGTAGCTTCGTCGGAACCCACAGTAAGGTGGATCTTCTGGTCGTTGGTGACGTCAAAAAGGACTCCATTGAGCTTCTACTCGCTCAGGACCCCACGATGCGCAACGTAAAGTACTCACTGTTTTCCAAGGCAGACTTCCTTTATCGCCTGAGTCTCCGAGACAGGTTTATCCTCGAAATTGTCGACGATCCGAGACACATGGTGGCTCTGAGCCACATCGAGAAGGAGATGGAGGAGGCGAGAAAGTAACAAGCGAGTAGCGAGTAGCGGTTAGAGGGTAGAACCATGTTCATTTTTGGATGACTACCCGCTATCCGCTACCGTCTATCCGCCTTCATCATTTCCCTTTACAGCCCTACACTCTTTGCCTACACTTCCTCAGCTTTATGACCGGAATCGCTCTCAAAGAACAGGCAGACAAGATGGCCATCAACCGGCCGGACATCCAGCCCGGTTACACGGTTCGTGTGCACACCAAGATCCAGATGGGTGACAAAGATCGTGTCCAGATTTTCGAGGGACTCGTGATCGGCGTTCACCGCGGCCATAGCCCTACGGACTGTAGTTTCACAGTTCGCAAAGTCGCCTCCGGCATCGGCGTCGAGCGCGTGTTCCCGCTCTATTCCCCGAACATTGAGAAGATCGAGGTGAAGAAAATCGCCAAGGTGCGCCGCGCAAAGCTAAATTTCCTCCGTGGACGCGCGGGCAAGAGCGCCAAGCTCTCCGAGCGCTTCACGAATGCTGATGAGTTCGCCACTGCTATCGCCTCGGAAGAAGTCGTCGCAGAGACGCCGGTTGTCGAAGCTCAGGCAGCAGATGCACCGGTTGCTGAGACTGGAAAGGAAGAGGCCAAATAATTCGAATATTGTAGGTGGATTATCGAATACCGTTTTTGTCGTATTCGGCATTCGATATTCGACGTATATACTCCTTTCATGCGGTGTGTCCTTGTCGGTAACTACGGCGTAGGGAATATCGGCGACGAAGCGCTGAAAGAATATTTCTTGACCGAATTCACGGATATCCGATGGACGGTGGTGACGGCTGCTCCCGAGCATGATCAGGACGTACCGCGCCTGCCACTTGGGTTCCGGTCGCTCTTTACTCCGTTCTGGCGGACGATCAGTGAAATACGTCATGCTGATGCACTTATTTTTGGTGGAGGTTCGCTTTTTACAGACATTGAATCCGTATGGGCATGTGTCATCTGGAGAGCGTATGCAATTCTCGCGTCATGGTTCGGCGTTCCGGTGATGCTTTCGTTTCAGGGTGCGGGTCCGTGGAAGACAGGTTTGGGGCTTTCTCTTGCGAAGAAAACATATCAGTCAGCTGCATTTATTTCGGTGCGTGATGAAGATTCATTGCGTCGCCTTGGGGCATTCACTCTTTCTCGTAAGCCAGTTCTTTCGTTTGATCCGGCATTCGCACTGTTTGCGTCTCATCAAAAGAAACCTGTAGCACGCAGACTCGTTATCATTCCGCGGACCAATTCTCATGAAAATTTCTTTAGCGAGGTCCAAAAAAAATTGGCAGAGAATTTCACGGACATCCGGATTCTTCTTCTGCAGCCGGACGCTGCGGAACGCAGGGTAGGGGAGCGGCTTCGTGAGCTTTCGTCCGCCAATGCGTCGGTCATTGCGATCATGAGTATTTCGCAACTGCTTGAGGAAATCGGTGCCGCTTCGGACGTTCTTTCCCAGCGCTACCACGGCACACTCGCAGCGTTCGCGATGGGCGTTCCGGCAAGGTCGGTGCCGCAGGAGCCGGGAGACAAGATGGATACGCTGAACACCGTGATGCAGGATGGCACGGCGCGTGAGTCAATGCTCCAATTAGTCCGGCAGGGCGCTGACGGCTTGCGGCAGGCGATAGGAGGCGTATCCTCTCTTTGAGAAAAGTCTTATTTCTGGTATACTATTCTGATATGCATACACTCTATCTCACAGGTGAGGAAAGGAAGGTGTTTGCCAAGCTGCCAGCCGAATTGACTAAAGATCTCACAGTGGAGGATGAAAGGCTGGAATACGAGGACAATGCACGCCGCCGCAGTATTCGCCTGAAGCACTTGTCCGTAAATGATACGTCTCTCAAGAATTTTTTTGCGACCGCCGCACTCGCCGCCTCCGAAGCGGAATTCGTCTCCATGCTCGGAGCACTCGATCTGAAGTCTGTTTCAAATGACGACGTCGCCGAAATCATGTTCGCGGTCGGTCCTGACGGCACTAGCTTCATGATCGCTCAGGCTCTCGAACATGCGGAGAACCGCGATGCGGTCGAGCTTGCGACGGCTCTCTCCCTGCTTCGGCACGAAATGCTCGACTCCCTTACCGCTCCCATCGTCTAATCATGGCCACTCTTGATACGAGGACAGAAACGGCTGAGATGACACTGCAGGACCTGAAGCGTGCCGTGTACGGTACCCAGAAAGCGGACGCGGTGCAGGATGCAACATTTCTGAAGTACCTCAATGAAAATCCGGATGTCCGCGAGGATCTTCTTTCGAACAAGGATCTCCTCGAAAAACATGACGGACGTAAACGCGTTCTCCGAAAGAACGTTCAGGCGCTCCTCGGCGAAGCACAGGAAGAGATTCACATTGCGGCGGCGAAAGAGCGTTATAAGAAGAATGTCGATAAGAAGACATGGACGAAATGGGCTTACGAAAAGCTCAAGTCGGTCGTACTGTTTCCCGTCCGTCATCCGCTCCTCATGATTTTGGCAGCCACTTTGGGTTATATGGCGGCGACCGGCGCATTCACAGGCGCGGCAGGATTGGAAGCGGGGGGCGTCAGCAATGCGATACAAAAATCAGTCGATTTTCTTAAGGCCGAACTGTCTCTCTCCGGCGGGAAGGCCGGGATTGCATCCGAAGCTTTGAAAACGATAGTTCCGGGTGAATTGTAAAAGTACGAATACACAAATACACATACATCTATGCCTGAGAACACGCCGCAATCGGCCATCCAAGAATTTATCAGGGCTGTCGGTACTCCTGCCGACAATCAGCCTTGGGATCCCCGTTCATCCGTTTTGCCGAGGGACGAAGTCCGTGACAACAGACTGGTAACTCATCCCATCACTGCGGAGGAATTGAACAGGCTCAAGGAATCATTGTGGGGGGATAATCTTATTCAGGGATTTGAGGAACTTACAGAGTTCAATCAAGTGCAGCGAGAGCTGCTCAGGCTAAAACAGGAATTGTCAGGAGCGTCTCCTGAACAACGACAGATCGCCGAATACAGAATCAGCTATCTCCAGACAAACCTGCGGATGATCTTGGGCAATCGTACGAATCTTCAGCTGCAGGCAGGTTTCAGTAAACGTATCTCTGAGTTGAATCTCAAAGTCACGATTGATCCGACCATTGAACGCAATTTAGTCGCACACATGCAACCTCTTACTGGTGCCATTCAGGCGCGAGTGTCGCTTGCGCAGCTGGGACTTCTTTTTATGCGTAAGAGCGAAGGTAAAACGGTGTCTGACGAGGAAATCAATCAGGCACGCAGGCAGATTCCGCGCACGATTCAGGTGTGGAATACCGAACAGAATAAGGAAGAGACGGTAACTCTGAACCCCGATGCGTGGCAGAGTGCAGGGATGCTCCAAGATCCGGCCTTTGCTAGTGCCGTGCTCGGTCTTGAGAACCAGATCGACAGGCTTTTGACGTACGATGAATCAGTTCCGGGCGTCAGTACCGAAGCTCTCGGGCTGAATCCCGTGGATGTGTACTACGTGGAGTATCTGTCCGTCGTGCGCGAGAAGATTAGTGAGCGCAGGAAGGCGATAAGACTCGAGACGGGTTCACAGGCGACTGCGGAAGACGAGAAACTCAAGAAGCTCGAAGACGACATTATTACCGAATTATCACAGTTCGTTTGGCGCAACCAACGACAACAAATCGGTACTCTCGACGACGTTTCCCGTTCGTTTTTCGATACAACCTACGCTCCGCAGGGAAATGAAGGAGATCCTCCGATTTTTACTCAGAAGCAGATTGAGAGCGTTGCGACCATCGACAGAGTGAATTTCGGAAGGCAGGTCGAAGCCATTCGAGAGCGTTTCCACGATCGTGCCGTGCAGGTCATGGGAGGAGCGAATTCTGACGGAGATCCAGTTAAGGGACTCTTCGATCAGAGCATTTTCGATCTTGGTGACTGGAAGCTCTATAGCGAGGATGTCTATAAGGACCACGGGAGATTCAAGATCGTATATCCTGTACTGGAGGCGGCTGCTCATGTGGGAGTCGCCCCGGAAGTCATCCGCAAGTATCTGAATCCGCTCGAGATGAACGCCACGTTCAGCGACAAAGTGGAAGATGTCATGGTGCATGTCCGCAGAGCGTGGAAGCTTCCCGATGTCATTACAGTCGACGGAGAGACCGTGCCTTTTGATGTCCGAGAACCCAAGCACTGGGATGCCCTCAGCCCCGAGCAGTGGCAGGAAATCGAGGCTAGTCAGAAAAGTACACTGGATCAATTGAACCAGAACAAGGAAAAATTTAAAAACAGCTTAGGAAACATTGAGTGGAATCTGCAGTCTTTCCAGCAGCTCTACGAATTGAAGAATCCCGATCAGATGGTCGATCAGGAACCGGACATTGCGACACTCGATTCTTTGCTCTCCAGTGAGACGACGCTTGATGAACTTCTTGCAGACCCAGAAGTTCTGAAGGCCGCACCCGCAAAACTTGTAGCGTGTTATTACTACCTATTTTTTAAGCTGCAGCAGAACGCCGATGCGTATGCTGAGTTATCGCATGATATGCAGCTCGGGTTCGACGAAATCTCGGACCAAGGACTGGATGCAATGGGTCACCTGAAGGATGCAAAAGATCAGGCGAATAACTGGTGGATATATGGGCTTTTCGGAGCCCTGGGATACGTCATCGCCCGGAAGGTGCCGGTACTGGGTAAGACTCTTCGCTTCGGAGAGAAGATTGGCTGGCACGCTGGCCGAGGAGCGGTGAATCTTATTCGTAGGACACCAAGGGTGACGCCGGCTCAGCGGGCCATACGAGGATCGCGTCTTGCCAATGAATTGACCAAGACACGCGACATGCCGGGAGAAAAAGCTCTTCTGGAGATGCTGGAAAAAACTCGCGCAGGGCGTTGGGTATCAAATCTAAAATTTGTGCGTAACGCTTCGGTTGCGAATGGTGCCAATAAAGTAATCAAATACGGTTCGTTTGCAGTCATTCCGGCAGTTGGATTGTACGAAGCATATCTGACACATGAACGTGTGAAGTCGGCTAATGGCAATGCTCAACTTCAAGCGGAATACGCAAAGGAATATAAGACAACGGCCTTGGAAACGTCCGGTTATCTTGCCGCTGCACTTTTGTCCTTTGGACCTCAGGTTGTTCTCACTGCTCCGGTATATTACACGGGCAGCTACAATCGCAATCGTGCAGAAGTGAAAAACGGTTGGGCACGTGAGGCTGCGGATTGGAATCGTGAATTTGACAGTACGGGACTCATGGGACAGCTTCGTAAGGCCACATCTCTAAACGCCGTTGAAGCGGGTGGAGGGGGCACTCTGTATCCAAGAATTGCATTTCCGAGCAGAGCCGGTCAGAAGGAAGCGGTCGAAACTATTGAAGGAGCTCAAAAAATTGCGCGTCAGAGAATTGTCGAAGCGTATTTTACAAAAAACCTTCTTATTTCACCCGAAACGAGTGACGACATGGCAAAAAAAATAATTCAATGGAAAACGAGTTATGTTGGTATGGCAACAAATGGAGGATACGAGTTAACGAGTGCTTATATCTATCAGGAGGCGGATTTGTATGCGGAAATGATGCTGCGAAAAGAGGAAATGGAAAAAAGGAATGAGAATATGAGAATTCCATTTGCAGATGATGATGGTACCGAAGGATTGCTCGATTTCTCCAAGTTAGATCCGTTGTCCGCCTCTACTCCTGACATTTTGAAGCAGGTGACTCGGTATCGGAATTTTGTGCGTCCGGTCGAAGAGCTAGTCCTCTTCAATGCTCTAGGCCAAATTTCAAAAGAACAATCCAATTCTGCCGAGCAATTGCGTGAAACTGCGAAGGCTGAGGAAAGTATACGTCGTTTGATACTGACAAAACTGAGTCACACTATTTACAAATTTGATTCTCTCATCGAAGAGAAGAACTGGCCCGGTATCGATACATTGGTTAGTTCAGGTGATACATATTCTAAGAATGTCGTGCGTTCGTATATCGCTGCGAAAATCGGCAAGGAAATTGACGGATTTGTTCTCAAGGCTCTGGAGGGCGATTCTCACGTCAGTGATTATGAGAAAATGATACATACCTGTGAAGGAATCATGCAGAAGTTTGATGTCGGATTTTCCGGTGAGAATGCAATGTACAAGGAAGCAGCGAACTCCTTCACTCCGGATCAACGTGCCATCGCGGGAGCAGCGAAGATCAATCCGCTTTTGGAGTTAGTTGTCGGCACGATTGCAGAGGAAAAATAGAGGAAAATTTCAGGACACATCAATAGCGCTTTATCTGGCCTTTTGAGGCCGAAAACCCTAGGATGTCCGGGCCATGAACCGCCGGAATTTCTGCATCATCGCCCACATCGACCACGGCAAATCCACCTTGTCGGACCGCATGATGCAGCTCACGAGTACGCTGCAGCTTCGTGAGCTCAAGGCACAGCATCTGGACTCGATGGATCTGGAGCGCGAGCGGGGTATCACGATCAAGCTCACGCCGGTCCGGATGACGTATAAAGGCACCGAACTCAACCTCATCGACACGCCCGGTCACACCGATTTCCGGTACGAAGTGAGCCGTTCACTTGCGGCGTGCGAAGGTGCGGTGCTTCTCGTGGACGCTTCGCAGGGCATTCAGGCGCAGACGCTTGCAGTGCTCTACATGGCGATGGAACACAATCTCACGATCATTCCTGTGCTCAATAAGATTGATCTTCCAGCCGCCGACCCGGAGCGCGTCAGTAACGAAGTCATCAAAATGCTTGGCTGTAAGCGTGAAGACATTCTCAAGATCTCGGCCAAAGACGGCACCGGCGTCGAGGCCGTTATGCAGGCAGTTATTGATCGCATTCCGGCGCCGACCATTGATCCAACCCGCAGCGATAGCCGCGCACTTATTTTCGATGCCGTCATGGATGATTATCGGGGTGCAGTTGCATATGTGAGAGTAATCGATGGGGAATTCAAAAAAGGCATGAAAGTACGACTGATCGGTTCGAAGGTGGATTTCGACATTCAGGACGTCGGCTATTTCTCGCCCAAGTACATCTCGGATACGTCGCTTGTGGCTGGGCAAATCGGCTACATCGTGACCGGCCTCAAGAATGTCGCAGAGGCGCGAGTCGGAGATACCATTGCGTCTTCCATCACCGCGGAGCAGCTGCCGGGTTACAAAAAAGTGCAGCCGATGGTCTTCGCGGGACTGTATCCGTCGCAGGCTGATGAGTATCCCAAACTACGAGACTCGCTTGAGAAACTGTCGATGAACGACGCCGCAGTCGAGATCAGTTATGAACATAACACCGCTCTCGGGAATGGCTTCCGTTGTGGATTTCTCGGTTTACTCCACATGGACATTATCCAAGAACGCCTTGAACGCGAGTACGACTGCGATCTCGTCATCACCGCTCCGAGCGTACTGTACGAAGTAAAGCTCAAGGCCGCACGCCCGGCATCCGTCGTACGCGCAAGTCTCCTCAAGATCGACGATCCGACCATCGCGCTCATTAGCAATCCCGCCGAACTTCCGGACCCAACATACATCGAAGAAGTCTGTGAACCGTGGGTCCGCCTCGAAATCGTGTGTCGTCGTCCCGATGTTGGCCCTGCCATGCAGCTTGTGCAGGACAGGCGCGGCGTGTACCTCTCGCTCGAATACATCGATGACGATCGTGCGCTGCTGCATTTCGAGGTTCCGCTTGCGGGTATCGTCTTGGATTTCTTCGATAAGCTGAAATCGGCTTCTTCTGGCTACGCGTCCTTGAGCTACGAGCACTTGGGCTACAGGCCGGACGATCTCGTAAAGATGAACATCTTGCTCCTCGGTGAACCGGCGGATGCGCTTTCGGTTATCATTCACCGATCCGAGGCCAGAGACGTCGGTGAAAAAATTTGCAAGCAGCTCAAAGAAGTCATTCCCAAAGCTCAGTTCCAGATCACGATTCAGGCTGCAATCGGCGGAAAGATCATCGCGCGGGAAGACATCTCAGCACTCAGGAAAGACGTGACGGGGTACCTCTACGGTGGAGACGTAACCCGCAAAAACAAGCTCCTCGACAAGCAGAAGAAGGGGAAGAAACGCATGAAGCAGATGGGACGTGTGACACTGAGTCAGGATGCGTTTTTAGCGGTCCTTAAGCGGTAGATGTAGAGATGCGCGGCGCGCGCGTCTTCTTGACCCGTGTTTTCCTGGGTTGCCGTGTGATTCTGGTATGAACGAGACGCCCTCCGCGTCAGAACGAGACGCCCTCCGCGTCAGAACGAGACGCCCCAACGGGTCGTCTCTACTCCGCGTCAGGCGGGCCTTCTTTCTCGGCTCTAAGAGCCGCAAAGTGCTTCTCCATGACTTCCATGTACGGCTCCAAGATGTCCTGAAGAATCTTGATCGTGAGTGGCTGCAGTTCTTCGTAGGGGATTGGTGTATCGGCTTCATGGAAGAAATCGACGAGCACGAACGTCGTCACCTGCAAGACTGCACCGTCGATGTTGCCTTCATCCACCATGAGCCTGCTGAGGATGCGTTCTGCGTCCGTACTCATGATGAGCTCAAGGCGTGCGGTCCAGAACAAGATTTTCTCCTGCAACTCGGGAGCGAGCTTGCTCTTCCCGGCGATGACGAGCGAGGTCATGTCCGGTGTCTCCAGCACCATTGTGTGTTCGGCGATGTAGTCCTCGACGGTCTCGAGAGATTCCTGATGAATGAGCGACAGCACTGCAAGAATGAAAATAGACGGGCAGTCCATCGCGGCGAGTCTCGAGATCAGCGGAAAAAGATGGGCGTAGCGATCGTCATCCAAAAACTGACGGATCGTCGTAGCGACGCGGTCATCACGTTTGCGGGCTTTCTTCTCTTCTTTGGCAATTTGCTTAATCTGCTGCTGTGCCTGCGCAAAACGCTGCTTCGCACTTTCGGACACGCCTTCGGAGGCGGAGGCTCCGCCTTCACTGGGTGTAAACGATTCTAGTCCGCCAAATTCCGGCATAGCAAATGAAGAGTAACAAGCTTAGGGCGCGGGGGCCAGTGCCTACTCGGCTTCGGCCTTCACTTCGATGGTCACGGGAACAGACTGTGTTCCCACCGTGACAGTCACCGTGTGGTTACCGATTTTCTTGATGTGATCGGCAATACCGATGGACGATGCAGGGATCGTGATGCTGTATTCCTCCTTGAGAGCTGCAGAGATCTGGTCCTCGGAAATAGCGGCGTACAGTTTGCCGGCCTTGGACGCCTTTCCGGTGACGTGGACGACTTTTCCGGTAAGGGTGTTCGACAGAGACATCTGGATCTCGCGCTCACGCTCACGCTCAAGCGCGCGGTGCTTGATCTGCTCGGCGTACCGCTTGCGGACATTGGGAGTCACGACCAAAGCTTTGCGCTCTGGAAGGAGGTGATTGAGCGCAAAACCACTCTTCACGACGATGAGGTCGTTCTTTTTTCCTACGCCGCCGATATCGGTGAGAAGAAGGACTTCCATGTGCTTCTGTAAGCCGAAAGATCATAGGGAAATATGACTAGACGCACAAGAGGCAATTTCCGTCGCAAATCAAGCAGATTCTTCAGATTCTGCGAATGAGCCCAAAAAGCCATGGAACGAAGGAAGCCCAACGCTTTCCTTCCTTAAATTGTTTGCGCGTCGTTACGTACCATTCGTCAATATGAGCAAAGCGATCGGCGTGCAGAGATAGCCTGTTTAGGCTGATGCCTTGGACCGTCTCGTCGTGGGCGTAGATCGAGAGAGGGGAGTAGAGCACGACGGCGGGGATGTCCTTCTTCCAAAGATCATTGAGTTCCTTGAGTGCCTTGGTGCGTGATGCGGTATCACCGGTTTCGCGGATCCTCGTGAGGAGCTGATCGGCTTCGAAGGACGCATACTGCGAGATATTGAAGGCATCGAGTCGCAGCTTCGTAGGGTCGGCTTTCTCCTGAGCCTGACTGGAGTGCCAGTAGGGGTAGCTGTCGAGATTGTCGAAGAGCGATTGCCCGAAGAGTACGACGTCGTATTGTCGCTGCGTCAGCTTGTCCTGGAACTCTTTCTTGTCTGCCACGATGTCGAGGGTGACTTTGGCACCTACTGCTTCCCATTCTTCTTTCAGCATCTCAGCAACTTTGGGGTACGAATCGGGCTTGGCGGAAGTAAGGATCGTAAGCGCCATCTCTTTACCGCGGGTATTGATGCGAGTGTGCGGTTTGTCGTTCTCGGTTTTGCGCCGGAGGAAGCCTTCGTCGAGATACAGGCCCCCGACATCCACGCGCGCCGGATCATCGCTCTTGAGCTGCTTACTTCTGATGAACTGGTTCACGAGCTGCTGTTCGGTGACGGCTTTTTGGTACAAACGGGCCTCCGTCAGTCGTTCCAGATACGCAGAGTCGAGGATGTCATCTTTGGCATCGGTCATCTTCAGGATATTCATGCCGATCTTGAGGGTACCGCTGCCGCCGTTACCAGCGGGGAGCTTCACGATCCATGTGCCTGACAAGGTCTCCACACCGCGAGCGTCGAGCTTTGATCCGGTCTCGACCAAGAATCCATTCACCTTCACTGGAAACGACATGCCGCGAGTGGAACCGGTGAGTGTCAGAATACCACCGGTCCCGAGGAGTGCTGTGCGCTGAACGCCCGAGAGCGGCCCGACGGCGTTGGTTTCGCGCTGCTCGAGGAGCCGTTGGAGACGCACTTTTTCGGGCACGTTCCAGTCCGACTCGAAGAAAGCCCCCTGAGCCGCAGTCGTATCGAAGGTGTATCTCCAGTCACCGAGGTTGATTTCAAGAAGGGGGGTATCAATGACTTTTGTTTCATGGAGCACGTCGACGATCTCCTGTTTGTTCACCGCAAGCTGCAGACCGAGCCGGACATTGCGGTCCGCAGGAATCTCACGATCCATATTGAAGAAAATGCCGACGTACTGGGGAAGCGTGTACGGGATCGGTTTGAATCTCCGCGGGAGAATCGGCTGACCTTCGGCGTTCCTCGGGACCAGTCGCACACCGTTCATGTTGATGATGTCGGTGAGGAGTGATGAATATTCCGTAAACACTCGGAGCACGATACGGTCGATTTTGTCTTCACTCATGCCCGGTCTCGGGAAACGCTTCAGCGTCACCTCGGTTGAGAGATCGGTCTGCAGGAGACTTAAGAAACTGTACGGTCCGGCGCCGATCGGGAAGAACCCGAAGTCGAGTGTCTGATTCAGCTTATTGACCGGAATCCCCTCAAACGATGCAGCCGGAAGAAGCCCAAGCGTCAGGTTGCTGCTGAAGAACGAGTACGGCTTACTCAAGCGAAATCGGACGGTTCGGTCGTCGATCTTCTCGATTTCGACGCCCCGGAAATTCTGCTGCAGGATTGGGTTCGGAAAGCCCTGCTCTTGGATCGTCTTGAACGTGAACACGATGTCATCGGCCGTCACCGGATGTGGCTTCTCTTTCGTGCTGTCATGCCACAGGAGCCCAGGCTTGAGCGTTGCGGTGTAGATCCTGTTGTCCGCACTTACGGTGACGGTTGCGAGGTCATCCACTACTTTGCTGGTCCGTGGGTCGTACTTCATGAGACCGGAGAAGACGAGCGAGACGATATCGCGACTGACGTCGTTACCCGTCACAAACCAAGGATTCAGCGGCAGGACGTCGCCGACCGCTCCTTCTATGTACGTGCCTCCTGCGACCGGTACGTCGGCCGTGTTCTCAAGAAAGAAAATTCGAAGAAGCATGAGGAGACTCAGGCTGAGGATCACCGTCAATACCGCGAGAACGATGCGTTCCGTGCGTGACATGGCCGAAATCAGTCGCAGGATTGGGCGCATACTTTTGACTGCGAAAGACACTATAGAGGAGCAAGTAGCGGGTAGCGAATAGCGGCTAGAAAAAAATCCATACCATGAGGAAATTGCTATCCGCTACCTTCTATCCGCTCTCCGCTTATTACAGATACATCATCGCGATCGCGACACCGAAGAAGGCAAACGACAGCCAGATCGTGAGTTTGAAGAGAACCTTCTCAGCTCCACGACGCTGTACGTACGTGGTACCTGCTCCACCGAATGTAGCGGACAGTCCCGAAGAGCGGTGCTGCAGGAGGATGAGGAGCGCAAGGAGCGATCCTGTGACGGCGGCGATGGCGTTGAGAGTTTGCATCATAACGTTGATAGAGTAGGGGAGAGATGCTTTGGAGGCAACCCTGCGTGCTGGGTGGGAAGGCTCCTATTTATTTGGATTTGAGATGTGTCTTCATTGGCAGAGCCATCAACAGGCGGCTTTAGAACGAGCTGGAACTTGAAGAGAAAGATGACGATGACGAGAAAAACGGCTCGCTTGAGCTAGAGCTCTCAGAGGACGAAGAAGATGTCGAATCGGGGATTGAACTGGAGGTGAACGATGACGAGCTTGAGCTGGAATCGGGGATTGAGCTTGAAGTGAACGATGATGAACTTGAGCTGGAATCCGGAACTGAACTTGATGTAGACGATGACGAACTTGAGCTGGAATCAGAAGAAGATGAGGAGGTGGTCGTGGAGCTCGAGCTAGAGCTTGAAGACAGCGAGGAAGAAGTAGTAGAACTGGAACTAGACGTTGTACTTGAGGAAGAGGAAGTTGTAGAGCTGGAGCTGGACGTTGTACTTGAGGAGGAAGAGGAGCTAGAGGAGGGAGAATACGGGCCGCCGCAGGTAGGATCGAGCACGGGTGAGCACGCCTTGAAAAAAGACCCAATCTTGTACATGCGATAGCCGGTTATGAGCCCTCCATTCTCGTCGGGATCGACGGGGATCTCCGCAAAGTACTCCGGCGCAAGAAATGCCAAATCCAGCGCGCTCAGCGTCACCGTACACGCCGTACCCGTGACACTCGGTGCACAAATGTCCTTCGCCGTGCCAATGGTCCCAGGTAAGGGCGGAATGATTTGGCCATCGATAAGCGCCTGCAACACAGCATTCTCGATCTGCTTGAGATCATGCAGACGCACGGAATCCTTCGATTTGTCCAGCATCTGCATGGGATTGATCGCTACGACGACAATCGATGACAGGATGCC
>JAGORY010000067.1 GCA_018062585.1 Candidatus Peribacteraceae bacterium
GAATCCGTGGTTGTGATATCTGTATGGAAAGATGTGGTACAATCGTTGATGTATGAACGATTGCCTCTCCGTCTGCAACCTCCTCAAAGCCGCGGCAGCCTGCTGCGAGCGTCAGCTCAATGATTCTCTGTCGGATCTTGACGTCAGCCACTGCCAGGCCACGATCATGCTGAAGTTACTGGAGGGTCCGGTGTCGATGTCCGCACTCAGCAAAGAGATGTGCTGCCACAAGAGCAATATCACCCAGATCGTCGGAGGCCTCGAGAAAAAAGGTTTCGTCAGTCGTGCATCAGTCGAGAATGATCGCCGTATTTCCCAGCTCACGCTCACCGCCAAAGGCAAGACCGCAGCTGCGGGACTGAAGGGTGTGCTCTGCGGGCGGGCGACCGACTGCATGGGCATCTTCTCGGCGTCTGAAAAGAAGACGTTTGCGACCTTGCTCAAAAAATACATCGATAAACACCGCGATCAGAAAGTAGAGTGATATACTGTCTCTCATGGAAAATCCCGCTGTGTCGGCACTGCTACGGAAGATTGCCGATCTTTTGGATTACCAAGGAGTTGCATTCAAGCCCGGGGCATACCGTCGGGCCGCGCAGACAATCGAGGATTTTCCGAAGGATCTTCTGACGCTGACGACGAAGAAAGACTTGATCAAGCTTCCCGGTATTGGCGATGCCATCGCTGAGAAAATCCTAGAGTATCGGCAGACTGGGCATATGTCGTTCCTCGATCGCCTGATGGCGGATACCGAGATGGGTGCCGCCGGCCTCATGAACATCGATGACCTTGGCCCCAAGCGTGTCCGTGATATTGAGCAGATCCTGAATATCCGCACGGTTGCGGAGCTCATCGAGGCGGCGAAGTCCGGAAAACTCAGGAAACTTCCGAGAATGTCCGAGAAGATGGAGAAGAAAATTTTAGAGGGCGCACTACGGTCTCAGGATCGGGTGAAGCGTTTCCCTCTTCGTGAGATCGATGACGACGTTACGAAACTGCTCGCAGCACTTCGGAAGATTAAGGGAGTCGTAAAGGCCGAATCTGCAGGATCGTACCGCAGGCGCAAAGAAACGGTCGGCGATGTCGATGTGCTACTGGCCGCAAAGAAGCCAACCGACGAACTTGCGGCTGATCTTGCGAAAGCTATTGGCAAACTCTCTATCGTCGAGCGTGTGGTGGCTGCAGGAAAAACCCGCATCGCGTTTGATCTCACATCGAAGCTTCGCGTCGATATTCGCATCGTCGATGTTTCTCAGTGGGGCAGCGCGCTCCTGTATTTCACGGGCAGCAAAGAGCACAACATCTCGCTCCGAAGACTGGCGATCACGAAAGGTTTGAAGCTCAATGAGTACGCACTGACGAAAGGCGAGAAGATTCTTGCGTCGAAAGAAGAGAAAGATATCTATGCAGCACTCGGGCTTCCGTACATCGAACCGCCGAAGAGGACAGCCGAACTTCCGGCATAGGTTTATTTTGATGAAATTGTAGAGATGTAAAATTTTACGTGTCTACGATTTCATCGATTCTCCCACAACGTGAATCGTATTGTACGCGAGATGAATGCCGTTTTCAGGTGTGAACTGATCGAGGATTGATTTCGTGACTGCGGTGACAACCGAGCGCCGTCTGCCGATGGGTACCGTAAACTTGAGTGTGAAGAGTATGCCGCTTGCAGCAAGGTCCGTGTGCACTTCGGGTTCGCCGACTTCCCAGACTGTATAGAACAGCGCGGTGCGCCGACGCTGCTGCTTGCGGGCTTGCTCCGTGAACATGCCGGCTTCTTGGATGAGCGCTTCCAGAAGGATTGTCTCGGCCTTCTTCCAATCGCTGTCGTACGTGACGGTCACTTGCATTTCGACTCCCATGAAGTCGGAAGTCGTGTTGTAGTTGAGGACGGATTCCCTGAGTACCATCGAGTTCGGGAGGTTGAGGGTTTTGCCGGTGCGCTCGTGTGCGTTCATGCGTCCGTCGCTACTTACTTCCAGCATCGTCGTACGGAGCGGTCCGATATCGATAATGTCTCCGGTGTGGATCCCAACGCTGACACGATCGCCGAGTGTGTAGAGCCTGCGCTGGAGGATGATCATCCAGCCGACAACGTCTTTCACGATGTCTTGGAGTGCAACCGCAATACCGGCACCGATGATGGCAAGCGACGCAATGACGCTCGGGTAATCGGAGAGAAGTTTGCTGAAAAGCCAGAGCGCGGTCGTTGAGTAGATGACTGTCGTGACGATTTTGGCGACAAGATACCTCCGGTTCTTTACCTCAATCCTGCCTACGAGGCGCTTACGGATGATGCGGTCGATGATGATGGCTCCGAGAATGACTGCGGCGTATCGGAGGAAACCGAAGAAGTATGCGAACTGTTCGTACCACTGTGTACGGCTAAGTTTGCTGAGACGGTCGTGCTGCAACGTGAGTCCTGCTTCGAGCGCGTTGATGCGTTCTTCGAGGATCGCTTTCTTGGCGAGGAGTTCACCGTGTGATGTCGTGAGCCGCAGCGAATCCGTGGATCCAGTGCCACTGATTGGCAGGTAATACTTTTTTTCCTCTTCGGCGAGGATATCGAGGTCTACTTTGAGTCCGCGCTGCTGTTCTTCCATCGATGTCACGAGCGTGCGCTGACGGTCCACGGCTTTCGGTAGTCCTGCCGTATCGATGAGCTGATCATCCGTTCCGGCAGGAGACACGATGGCTTTCACCTCTTCGTCGGCTTGCTTGCGGATCCGGAGCCGCTCATCTGCGATGCGCTTCTCGAGGTACGAGTCCGTGCTGTTTTTTTTGAGATATGCCTGATAGAGCTGCGTGAGGACTTTGTCATCGTATGACTGTCCTTGTTGCGCAGATGCCGCAAGCGGGAGCAGCGCGAGAGTCAGGAAAAGCCCGGCGATAAAGGTGCGTCGCATGAGAGCGCAGTATAGGAGGGCAGTTCTCAGAAGCCAACGAATTGCTGACCGACTTCGTTTCGACTGTAAACTAAGATTGCTTCCCCTGTCTCACTCCCTGAGTATAGTGATGGGTATGTCATCATCCTTGAAACTTCGCTCACTCCAGAAACAGCACGAAGAAGTGTCCAGGGCCACCGAGCCTCGGGTACCGACGGCGAGGGAGATGTGGGCGGTGACTCTTACGTGTTTCTGGTTTTTGTCGGGCCTCTTCATCGATGGCTGGGCCCATATTCACAGGCCGGAGCTGGAATCTTTCTTCACCCCGTGGCATGCAGTCTTTTATTCCGGATACGCCGCGACCGCACTCACCCTCCTCCTTATTATATGGCTCGCTCGGAAAAGACAGGGCGGGACGTTCATGGAGAGCATCCCCCACGGCTTCGGATACGCGCTTATCGGGGCCGCAGTCTTCGCAATCGGCGGAGTAGGGGATATGGCGTGGCATGAACTTTTCGGAGTTGAAGCCAATATCGAAGCGCTTTTAAGTCCGACACATCTCGTGCTCGCGGTATCGATGGGGCTCATGCTCAGCACCGGACTTCGCGTGTGGTGTAAGACGACACCGCCGATCGGCGTACCGAATTTTCTGACACAGCTTCCGATGCTCCTTTCCGGAGCCATGACACTATCGCTCATCTGGTTCATGACGAATTTCTCGCACTTCATCATTCCTCGCGCGTCGAGTCTTCCTCCAGAGGACCCAATCGTCGCCGACATGTCGCAGAACATCGCGATCACCGGATATCTTTTCCACATTGCCGTCATCACCGGCGTAATTCTTTTCATCGCGCGCAGGGCACGCATCGCAACCGGAGGATTCACGACGATCTTTACACTCTCGATACTTGAGATGGCGCTTATGCGTGACGGTCTGGCATTCGTACCCGCGGGATTCGCTACCGGTGTTCTTGCCGACATTTTGGCTCGCAGACTGCATCCGTTTGAATTGCACCGCAGGGAAGTCCGCATGTTTGCGTTCATCATTCCTGCCGCGTTTTTCACAGCGTATTTCCTAACGCTGTCTCTCACGTCCGGCATCTGGTGGACTGTTCATCTCTGGACCGGTTCCATCGTCATGTCCGGTCTCACAGGATTGCTCGTCAGCTTTCTTGTTCTTCCTCTGAAAGAGTGGGATGAAAAATGATTTTGAAGAAAAAAAAATAAAAAAATTCTGCATAAAACAAAAAATATTCAAAATGCCCGAATGTGAATGTGTACCAACTACGATAAAGTGCATTAGCAAAATGTTGGCAAATTTTTAGACAGTTCTACAATAATAAACATACTTACTTTTTTCCCTACAACTTTTATGGCTAAGGCCAAAAAAGCAAAAAAGACGAAGACCAAGAAGGCAAAGAAAGGCGGAAAGAAGAAAAGGAAATAAATAAAGTATTTCCCTCTTTTCGAAAGGCGCCCCGAGTGGGGCGTTTTTCGTTAAAATGGGAATGTGATATTTCAGCTGAAACAAGCCAAAAAAACAACATCTGTGTTTCAGGTTACACGCTCGCTGATTTTTTAGGCGTTTGAAATCCGCGCGACAAGGAGGATCCAATTCTTTGATCACTCCGTACTCGGCAATCACTGCGATTTTTGAGCGCCGAGTACCATTGCACGATTGTTGCCAACGTTTGATTCGTTGAGAAAATTTGATTGTTTATCCACAGGGTAGTTCCGATTTCAAAAAGATTTTACCTTGATGGACAATGCCGAGATGAGTTTATTTTAAAATTTCCGAGGTATACTGCTAGGCCTATGACAAATGATTCTCTAATTACCGACACTGCGATCTTTGCCGCCGGATGTTTCTGGGGAGTCGAAGAAACGTTTCGCGTTCTTCCAGGAGTCATCTCCACGGAAGTCGGATATACCGGAGGGCATACCGAAAATCCTACATACGAAGCCGTCTGCACCGATACGACCGGTCACGCCGAAGCATTGAAGATCGTGTTTGACCCGGCGATCATTTCCTACGCCGAACTTTTGAGAGTCTTTTTCGCCAATCACAACCCGACGACGAAGAATCAGCAGGGTCCGGATTTTGGTTCCCAATATCGCTCAGCAATTTTTACCATTGGCGAGGGGCAGAAGAACATAGCCGAGGCGGTGAAAGAGAAAGAGGAAAAGTCTGGCATCTGGAAACATCCGCTCGTAACCGAAATCACGGAAGCCACACAGTTTACGTCCGCCGAAACGTACCACCAGAAATACCTCCAGAAGCGGGGGCTTGGGAGTTGTCACATCTAATGGACTGCAAACCGGACGGTCTTCTGTGGATGTCTTTCTGATGCGGAAAAGTCGCGATGCCATCACCCTCTGGCGGGGGATTTTTCGCACACTGGTCAAAAGTAGCACCTTTCAGTACACTTGCGCGAGCCACTGTTGGGGA
Organism: Candidatus Peribacteraceae bacterium; assembly: GCA_018062585.1. Lineage (GTDB taxonomy): Bacteria > Patescibacteriota > Gracilibacteria > Peribacterales > Peribacteraceae > JAGORY01. Next base: position 5,338 of record JAGORY010000067.1, read on the forward strand.
GTCCCACCTTCGCCCTTCGGGGCTACGGCGGGCAGGTGCCAAGCCCACCCATCAGCTACTATCGTCCGGAATTATCTTTCACTACACCGTTGGGGAGTCGCCAAGCGGTAAGGCAACGGGCTCTGAACCCGTCATTCGGGGGTTCGAATCCCTCCTCCCCAGCCA
>JAGORY010000007.1 GCA_018062585.1 Candidatus Peribacteraceae bacterium
TAGCACCATCCACTCGCTTGCGCGAAAAAATTTTCTGTGCCGAGTCGCGACAATATCCGCGTGAGGAGGCGGCGACATTGAAGTTGCAATGATGCCGGAAGATAGGGTGTATGCTACACTTCAGTGAATTTCCCCTTTTTCTGCTTAAAAGGAACACAATCATCGGCTTCGCTCTCATCGTGCTGCTTGCCGCTATGCTGACTCTTGCAGGGCCGCTTCTCATAAAGGGGGATATTCTTCCGCGTGATATCGGGCTCAAAATGAAGGCGCTTGCCGATACCGATACCAACTCCGTTCTCACCGTACGAGAGATTCGCAAGGCGCTCGTGAAGGTGATAGGGGGAGTTTCCGTGCAAGACGCAGCGTTCGACGTCAATGAGAGCGGAGTTGTGAACAGAGCCGATCTCGCGGATGCCATCAGCGCGTTCCGTGGACTCCTGTCGGCGGTGTGCGGCAACGGGACGGTGGATACCGGCGAACAGTGTGATGACGGAGGGGGCACGGACGGTAACGGATGCAGCGCCGTGTGTTCCATCGAATCCAGATTTACGTGCGAGGGAGAACCGAGTTCATGTTTCTTCCTTCCGATCTGCGGCAACGGTCTCAGAGAACCGGAGGAAACATGCGACGATGGCAATGCAGTAGCGGGTGACGGCTGCTCTGCGCAACGGATCGGATCCGGTTTCAAAGCGGACGCATATGTGGACTCAGGGATGCAACCGGGACACGTGCATCGTCCTTCGATCACGGTTGCGGATTTCAATGGCGATGGGGTACCCGATCTTGCCTCAACAAATGAAAGTTCGTCATTCCACGTTTGGATAGGAAAGGGGAACGGCACCTTTAATCCGAAAGTGAGTTATGTGACCGGAGGAGCAAATACGTCTGTCGTCGCAAGCGGAGACCTTAATGGTGATAGCAAGCCGGATATCGTCGTCGGCACGCAGGCGCCGGAGTCCCTGCAAGTGTTCATGAATAACGGCGACGGTACCTTCGGATCAGGCGTCGCATACCCGACTGATTTGCCGAGCGCCATCGCCATCGGAGACCATAACGGGGACGGAAAACCGGATCTTGCGGTGACGAATTACAATGCCGGAAAACTCTCTATTTTCGTGAATGGCGGTAACGGCCAATTTACATTTGAGGTGGCAAGAATATCAGGAAATCAGCCGACGTCGGTCGTTTCCGGTGATTTCAACGGGGACCAAAAACTGGACTATGCTGTCACCAGCAATTTCAGCCGTATCACCATCGTGATTCCCCATGACGCTCTGTACGATAATGCTGTTTCCGTGCACACGCTGCCGGTACAGAACTGGTTTCCGGCTTTCGTCGCTGCCGCCGATCTGAATAACGATCAAAAACTCGATCTTGTGGTATCAGATCATCACAACAGTACTATTTCCGTCTTTTTCGGAAAAGGTGACGGCACATTCCTTCCACGAACCTCATACCTTACCGGTGACTCTCCGATTTTCGTCTCCATCGGCGATGTGGACGGGGATGGTATTGCCGACATTGTCACTGCCAATAGGTACGGTGATGGCGATGTTTCCATTCACATTGGAAAAGTCGACGGAACATTCGAGTATGCGTACGAAGTGGTTACCGGGCCCAATCCGGTCTGGATCACGATGGCTGATCTCAACCTGGATCAACGGGAAGACATCATCGTCGGGACAGGTACCGGAACATCGATACTGTTCAATATGCCAGTCTGCAGCATCGAAGAAGGCTTCCAGTGCAGCGGTTCTCCGAGCGTATGTTCCACAACATGCGGCAACGGCGTGAAGGAGGGAATGGAACGCTGCGATGACGGCAATACGGCTTCGTCGGACGGATGCAGCAGCGTCTGCAGGGAGGAGACGGGGTACGCCTGCAATGACGCAAGCCCCTCGCAGTGCACGTGCGCCAATGCCAGGTGCGGCAACAATGACGTCACTGTCATCGATTCCGAAGGCACCGTTGGGCAGCATTCCGTCATCGCGATCGGCACCGACGGGTTTCCAATCATCATGTACGGCGATAATGACAACAATCTTCTGAAGGTGGTGAAGTGCGCCACTGCCGGGTGTACGGTAGGAAACGTCATCACGACTATCGATACGCAGTCTGCTTGGAATTCTTTCACTCAATCCATCGTTATCGCACCGGACGGTCGTCCGACCATGGCGTACACCAGAGGACTCTCGAGTGTTCTCAAGTATGCGCGTTGCGGCAACGAGTCCTGCACCTCTGGAAATATAGTGAAGGAGATCGACGGGCCTGATATGGGTAACTTCATCTCTATGGTCTTCGGATCCGACGGTTTGCCGGTCATCGCATACCAGGATGACACCAGAAGAAACGAGGGTATCCGCAGCCTGAAGGTCGCGCACTGCAGCGATATCGAATGTTCCACGGCTTCCCAAGTCATCGTCGATCAGGGCGGCGACAGGGGGTGGTATCCCTCCATCGCGATCGGCACGAACGGCCTGCCGATTGTCTCATACCGGGATATGGGTAATAACAGTCTGAAGATCGTTTTCTGCGCCAACGTCGGTTGTGTCGGCTCAACCGTCAGCCGAGTGCTTGATACGGGTCGCGCCGGTTTTTACACGTCGCTCGCGATCGGCACGGACGGTAATCCCATCATGAGTTATGTCGATGACACGCTCGCCAAAACGAAAGTTCTCCATTGCAGAAATCCCGAATGTACGGGAACCAGTGATATCACCGCCATCGGCGAGACTGCTGGCGACACATCGATTGCGATCGGCGCCGATGGACGCCCTATCGTCTCGTTCTGGGAACCGAACCAATTCGTCATCATGAAGTGCGGTAACGTCGCCTGTACCGCGGGCAACGAGAAGGTGGTCATCGAACAAACCAGTCAGTTCAGCAACGATTCCTCCATCACGATCGGCACGGACGGCCTGCCGGTGGCGAGCTACCAAGACAACATTGAAGGAGACCTCAAGGTGATTCGTTGTACAACTCCAAGCTGCAAATAGCGCTCGGAATAATGGTTTAACACGCAGGGTTTTTCCCGAAAAAGAGGCTACGTCGTGCAGCCTCTTTTCATTAATTGAACAAAAAATTAGCGCATGAATTTCATCATACCTTTGCCATTTCCTCCTTTTTTATGGGCAGGAAGTGAGATGCCCTTTTCGGCTGCGATCTGCTCAATCGATTTACCGGAATCGATGGCTGCCTTCAGCTCCTGCTCTGTCATACCGAATTTTTCCGTCATCTTGCCTTTCATGTCACCCACACCTCCCAAGCCTCCCATACCTCTGAAGCTATCACCACACGCTGCTTTGAGTGCAGCCATTGCAACTTCGTCATGTGGTTTCATGGTGGATTGCATCGCAGTTCTGAATGCTTCTTGAGCTTTCTTTACTGCCTCCATACGTGCCGTGTCATCGGTGAGTGCTGACGCTGCTTTCAGTGCATCGCGTTTTGCCGTTGCTGCAGATTTGCGTGCGGCGGTGTTGGCATCGATGGTATTGAGCATCGCAGTCTCATGGTCCGCCATCGCAAGGACGCATGTCTGCGTCGGGACTGGGCGGGTCTTGGTGGCAGCTGTCGCAGCAGACGACACTGATTGTGCACCGGCCATTTGTGCAAAGATCGGAACGGTAAGGAGTAGTGACGTGGCGCCGGTGACTGCACCGAGTGTAAATTTGTTCATATCGTTTGGGGTGAAGAAAATAAGAAAGAGTCTGTCCGGACTGCGGGCATGATGCAGGAAACTCATTAAGGCGGGATTAAGCTTTTCCGCATTGCAGAACCCTCCGCGGACTTTGCGCAATCCCCCTCAAAAACATCCGTTTTCATCTAGGAATTTCGGCTGTTTTATGCTAAAATAAAGAGATTTCCCGCGTGCTTTCGCGGCATCACAAAAACACACAAAAAAAGAACCGATGTCCCTTCACTCACTCATGTTCGGCTGGGAGTATCCGCCCGCTCACTTAGGCGGCCTCGGAGTGGCGTGTCAGGGCATCGTTCGCGGACTGCTTCAGCATGGCGCAAGGGTGACACTCGTGCTTCCGCACAGTGCAGGCGAAGAGGCCGGAGTCCAGATTCTTTCGCCGATGTCGTCGGTCGCGTCGGGCGTCAGTGCCATCGCGGTACCGAGTGCACTGCAGCCGTACGATGGGTTTGCGACGTACGGCGCACGGCTTCAGGATTTTGATCTCGAAGACGATGGCATCAGTCAGCTCTACGGCCAAAACCTCGGTGAGGAAGTGCAGCGTTTTACCGACATCGCCGTTCAGATGACGAAGCACGTGAATCCGGACATCATCCACACGCATGACTGGATGACACTCGAAGCCGGCGTGCAGGCATCCAAGCATCACCGAAAGCCGCTCGTTGCCCACGTCCACGCGACCGAGCTTGATCGGACGGAGTTTCATCCGAACCCTTGGATTTTCAAGCGCGAGATCATGGGACTCCGCAAAGCTGACCATGTCATTGCGGTATCGGCGTACACACGCGGACTCCTCATGCGAGAGTACGGCATCAGCGGTGACAAGATCACGGTGCTTCATAACGGTACGTTCAACGCAGCACCGCAGGCACGAACGACCGGTCACAAGAACGCACGGCATCCGCTCGTCCTGTTCCTCGGTCGTCTTACGGTCCAGAAGGGCGCCTCGCACTTCATCGAAGCTGCACGCAAAGTGGCGGACCGGAATCCCGACGCACGTTTCGTCGTGGCCGGAGAAGGCTACTTGCTACCGCAGCTCATTGCGCACGCGTGCAGGCTGGGACTCCAAGACCGTATCATCTTCGCGGGTCGCGTCACGAGTACGGAAGCGAAGAAGCTCTACGCCAAAGCGGAATGTTTCGTGATGCCGTCTGTCTCCGAACCATTTGGCCTCGTCGCTCTTGAAGCCATCACTCATGGCGCTCCTGTTGTTCTCAGTAAACAGTCCGGTGCCGCCGAAGTAGTGCATAACGGCATGCAGGTGGACTTCTGGGATACGGACAAGATGGCCGACTGCATCCTCACCGTGCTTCGCGAGGAGCCACTCCGTGCCGAGATGAGGGTCCAGACCCCGCGCATTCTCAGTAATCTCACCTGGGCACGCCAAGGCAAGAAAATCATATCGATCTACGACGATATTATCCGCTCCTGATTTTTTCTATGACCAAAAAAACGTCTCCGTCGGTATGCTTCTACTTTCAGGTTCATCAGCCGTACCGTCTGCGCGATCTTCGCGTCACAGACATTGGTGACGCCGGAAGTTACTTCGATGACGAGAAGAACCAAGCCGTCTTCCGCAAGGTCGCCGAGAAGTGTTATCTGCCTGCGAATGCGATGCTTCTGAAGATTCTGAGGCAGCAAAAAAATTTCCGTGCCGCGTTTTCGCTCTCGGGAGTTTTCCTCGATCAGTGCGAGCAGTACGGTCCTGACGTTCTTGAGTCATTCCAGAAGCTTGCGGCGACCGGACAAGTAGAGTTTCTTGCGGAGACGTACTATCACTCGCTCTCGAGTCTTTTCTCGCTCGAGGAATTCTGTGAGCAGGTCGAGAAGCACGTCGATATGATCACGAAGCTTTTCAAGATCAAACCGACGACGTTCCGTAATACCGAACTCGTGTACTCCAATGAAATCGCCGAAGTAGCGCGCTCCCTTGGATTCAAGGCAATTCTTGCGGAAGGCGCCGACCGCGTTCTTCAAGGCAGGAGCCCAAACGTTGTGTATACGCCGCCAAAGTTTACGCTCTCGCGTGATTGGCAGCGCATCATTTCGCGCCATCGCATTCACAACGTGCCGGTGAAATCGATGAAGACGCTTCTCAAGAACTATCAGCTCTCGGATGATATTGCATTCCGTTTCGGTGCCGCACACAGAAGCAAAAAGCCGCTCACCGCAGACACGTTTGCCGGATGGATTCGTGATTGTCATGGAAAATCCGTCAACCTGTTCATGGACTACGAGACGTTCGGCGAGCACCAGTGGGCAGATACTGGCATCTTCCAGTTTTTGGACGCACTACCGAGTGCATTTGCACAGCACAGTATCACCGTCGCTACTCCGTCTGGTACGGCAGTGAAATATGGCAAAGGCAGGCTTCCGGTTCTCGACGCACATGCGCCCGTTTCGTGGGCTGATACCGAACGTGATCTCTCGGCATGGCGAGGAAACCATCTTCAGGAAGCGGCGCTGTCGGGTATCTACGCTCTCGAGCATGCGGTGAAGAAACTGAAAGATCCGGTACTTCTCGATATCTGGCGCAAGCTGCAGACCTCGGATCATTTCTACTATCTCTGTACCAAATACTGGGCCGACGGCGACGTGCACAAATACTTCAGTCCGTACGAATCACCGTATGAAGCCTATCGTCGGTTCAGCCATGCCTTGGAAGATTTACGTCTCGTTATTCAGAAAGCGGCTAGCGGAAAGAAGGTAGCGGGTAGAAAAAAATCCGTGACATCGAAAGTGTACAAAGTCCTACCCGCTTCCCGCTAACCGCTTCCCGCTTTTCATTCATGCCTCGCAGCCTCGTCCTCGGTAACGGCTCACTCCTCGCAACGTTCGACGAGTTTCTGCAGCTCCGTGATTTCTACTACCCGTACGTGGGTGAAGAGGATCACACGACGTACGGCAAATTCCACCGCGTCGGATTCCTCGTTGAGGGCAAAGGATTCTCGTGGATCAATGACGGCTCGTGGAAAATTAGCCCGGCCTACGCTGATTCGTCGCTTGTCTCGGCGTCGCTCCTGATGTCCGAAACATTGCAGGTTGAGATCCTCTGTGAAGACTTCGTCGATCCGGCGAAGAACATTCTGCTCCGCTCTTTCCGCATTCGCACGCTCGATGGCTCTGAGCGTAAAGTGCAGTGCTTCTTCCACCACGACTTTTACTTGTATGGAGACAAGCAGAAAGACACTGCGTTCTTCGAGCCGCATACGAAGAGCGTCATTCACTATCGTCAGCACCGCTATTTCCTCGTCGGCGGTACGACGTCGGACCCTGTGAACTGTACGCCGTCCGAAATTCCGGACGAGTTCCATCCGCTCTCCAAAGACGAGAAGCATATCGACCACTGCGGCATCACATCATTCTCCATCGGCAAGTCCAACTATCGTGGACTGGAGGGAACATGGCGGGACGCCGAAGACGGTGTCCTTGGGCGTTTTCCGATCGAACAGGGTTCCGTGGACTCCACAATAGAAATCGACTGTCTGGCGAGAGCCGACCGCGGATCGTGGGTCTACATGTGGGTCTGCGCAGGGCAGAAGATTTCCGATGTTCATGGGCTCCAGCACTTCCTCCTCGAGGAAACACCGGAGCAGGTGAAGCAGTCCGCCAAAAACTTCTGGCGCGGTTGGGTCGGTTCGCACACTGATCCCGGCGAAGGCATTCCGAAGGAAGTCACGGATCTCTATACCCGGAGCCTCCTTACTATTCGTACGCAGGCGGATAACCACGGCGGCATCATCGCGGCCAATGACTCGGACATCATGCAGTTCAACCGTGATACGTACACCTACGTCTGGCCGCGTGACGGAGCGTTCGTGTCCATGGCGCTCACCCGTGCCGGCGAACACGAGATCGTGAACCGCTTCATGAGGTTTTGTAAAGACGTGCAGACCAAAGAAGGATACCTCCTCCACAAATACAATCCCGACGGTTCCGCCGGTTCCTCATGGCATCCGTGGTACCGCGGACGCCAATCATTGTTGCCGATTCAGGGTGACGAAACCGCGCTGCCGCTCGTTGCACTCTGGAAACACTTCGAGAAAACGCAGGGATTTGAGTTCCTTCACGAGATGTACCAGACATTCGTGAAGCGCGCTGCTGATTTCTTGGTGCGCTACACCGAGCCGCAAACCGGGCTTCCACTTTCAAGCTACGATCTCTGGGAAGAGCACCGCGGTATCTTCACGTACACCACTGCTGCTACTGCGGCCGGACTTCGGGCCGCCGGTAACATTAGTGCCGCGCTAGGACACTACCGACACGCCGATCGTTACAACGAAGCCGCTGACCGCATGACCGAAGCCATGATCTTTCATCTCTACGACGAGCAGACCAAGTGCTTCATGAAGAAGATCAAACGCGAAGGCGGACAGACCGTCGAGCGCGATACGACGCCGGACGCCAGCATCGGCATCCTGTGGCAGTTCGGCATTCTTCCTCCTGATGATCCGCGCGTCGTCTCCACGATCGCACGACTGGAGCATGCGCTCACGGTGAAGTCTCCGGTCGGCGGAGTCGCGCGGTACACGAATGACTACTACCAGTCCGTCATGCAGCCAAGTGCCGACGTACCCGGTAACCCCTGGATCATCACGACACTCTGGTTCGCGCAGTGGCGCATTGCGACTGCCAAGACTGTGGACGATCTCAAGAAACCGTTGGAAGCGCTTCTGTGGGCCGTCAAACAGGCTTCCCCTGCGGGCATGCTTCCGGAACAAATGCACCCGATGACGGGTGTTCCGCTCTCGGTATCTCCGCTCACGTGGAGCCATGCGGTGTATGCGGAGACGGTGCTGATGTACGGGGAAAAGCTGAAGGAAATCCAGAAAAGCCGGTAGCGGTTTGCGGGTAGCGAGTAGCCTTACCACTACCCACTACCTTCTACCCGCTACCTTCTACCCACTACCTTCTACCCGCTACCTTCTACCCACTACCTTCTATCCGCTACCTTCTACCCGCTACCTTCTACCCACTTCTCCGAAAAACGTATCACTCCGACTTTTCTCCGCTTACCGCATGTCCTCTCCCTCCACCATCATCGGCATCGACCTCGGAGGCACCAAGACCGCCATCGCGCTCTTTGAAAAAGACACGATGAAACAGCTCTCGGTGAAAGTTTTCCCTACCGAAGCGAGTCGCGGATTTTCGGCGGTGAAAATGTCGTTGCTGTCGGAGATTGCAGAACGTCGCCGCGACGATACTGTGGCTGTAGGACTCGGTGTCCCTGGCTTTATTGATCACATGACCGGAACGATCGTCACGATGCCGAATATTCCCGGAGCCGAAGGCATGGAACTTGCGGCGTGCATTCACTACGAGACGAGGCTTCCCACCGTTATCGAGAACGATGCTCGCTGTTTCGCTTACGCCGAAGCCTTACTCGGTGCCGGCAAAGGGCATGACGTGGTTCTTGGTGTTACGCTCGGCACGGGTGTTGGTGGTGGCATTGTCATCAACCAAAAACTTTTCCACGGAGCACACGGTTACGCCGGTGAGATCGGCCACATGCTGCTGCAGCCGGGTCAGCCGCCGTATCCGACGAAGGACAAGAGGGGAGAGGTCGAACAGTTTCTTTCGGGTACCGCGATGGGCAAGAGATGCGAAGCCGCTGAGTCGCCTGAAGATTATCTGGAAGGACAAGTCTGTGGATTCATGCAGCCGCAGGTTTTTCGTGAAGTTGCGTGGCTCGTCGTAAACGCGGTCCACACCATCGACCCCTCGGTGATCGTCTTCGGCGGTAGCGCCGGCCGCGCTTTGAAACCTCACTTCAAGCATGTCGAGAAAGAACTGGAGCAATGGATGCTTCCTGGCATCAAGGCACCACTGCTCGCGGCAAGCGAGATCAAGGATGCGGCTGTGATGGGAGCGGCTCTACTGGCGGGAAGAATTTCATAAAAAAATAATAAAAATTTATTATGGTGAACCCAGAAAAACTAACCCCTTCATTGGCTTCAGATATATCAAAGAAATCACCTGTAAATAATGTGTATGGAGCTGAAGATGCAATAAAGGAGCAGTCCCGACTTCATAAGCAAGCAGAGGCCATGGAGCGTAATAATGAGAGCAAAATTGATATTCCACAAATTGAACAGGAAATTGCAAGTTCATCCTCGGGATTTGAAACTCTGCAAAAAGAAAATAAAAAACTAGATTTTGCAAATTGGGAATCAGTATTTCAGTATCAGTCAGTACTGAAGCCAAAGCTTTCGGATAAGGAAATCGAGAGTTGGTCGCAGTCATATCTATCCAAAAAAGAGTCGGGTCATCTGTGGATGTTGACCGATAATGCTATCGGTGAAATCGAAGAATTAACTGTTACCAATCCTGAATTAAAACCGGGAGCCGAAGTGATAGCAATAACGAAAGTATTCCACGACAGAAAGATCATTATTGTTTGTCCTGAGGTTTTGAGAAAAGATGAAAATTTATTCAAGGAAAAATTTAAATCTCAATTGAAAAAGGAGGGGGTCAAGAGTACGGAAAACATCGAATTTAGGTTTTCTGATGATCGATTGGATCGATGGTCAAGAGATAATTTTTTGTCGGTATATGATTTTAAAGAAGGAAAAAAAGTATTTTTGCGCTCCGCCAGTGCGAAAGCAGAATTTAAAGGAAAATTTACCGAAGACATCGTGTCGCAAGATTCTACTCGCAGATCGAAACAAGAAATTGCCCCTTTTTATTTCGAAGGAGGGGATATTCGAGCAATCGGGCCGTATCTCTTCGTTGGCGAAGAGACTTTTGAAAAGGCCGCTAAAGATGAACAGTTAAGAAATAAGGAGTTACCAGAACTTATTCCCACAGCGGTTGCAGACAATGGGCCTGACATCAATCCTGAACTCAGTGCGCGCAAAAAATCGAAACCTTCAGCTGAAGAATTGCTTGCGCAAAAAAAGCTAAAAAAAGAATTGGAGCAATCCTTCGGTCGTAAGGTCATAGTCGTGGGAGAAATGGATGAATACGCACAGGCCGTATTTCATCTGGATATGTTTGTGACCTTTTTACCGAATGCAGATGGAAAACCGACGGTTGTCATAGGCGATATGGAGCAGTCAAAAAATATTCTTAAGAATACCCCTGCGGAGACATTGGACCAAACTTCTCGGAATGTTTTGAGTTCACAAATTCTTGTGGGTATGGAAACGACTCTCAGTCGTCCTTTTTCCGATATCATCAAGGAATTAGAAAACAACTTTCATTTAAAGGTTTTACAAAAAAGAATGGATGCTGCAGCTGAGTGGTTTATAAAAAACGGATTTGATGTTGTCCGTATGCCAACTCTTTTCACTTACAACGATCAAATGCACAGAGCATATAATAATGCTCTTGTTGAGACGTATATGAATGAAAAGGGAACCTTGGAAAGAAAAATATATTTACCGACTTTCGGAGTGAGTCCCGTTGAAGCGGAGATCGTGAAAAAATATAATGAGCTAGGATACGAAGTAACTCCCGTGCCCGGTCTGGCAAAAGCAGCAACTCTTCGCGGATCATTGAATTGTCTTACTTCTGAAAGACGTAAACCATTCAAAAGAAATTAATATTGATGAAGCTGCGCAAGCTGTATTAGGCGGAATGCTCAAGGATGCAGCAGTGATGGGAGCGGCGCTCCTTGCTAAAACTCTCTAAAAATCTCTAGAGATTTGACTTGAATTCCTCCAAGTCGATTCCTTGGTCCTCAATAAATTTTGCAATTTGATTACGAACGTAAGGGGATTCTAGTGATTTTGGAACAGTCATTGTTTTCTTCTTGTCAAAACTATAGAGCTTATAATGTGAGCCCTTTCCTTTGGTTGAGTCTATGGTGAAACCATAGCTGTTCAATGCTTTCATTAACCTCCTTCTTGTAATAGGAGGTAAATTAGGCACAAGCTAACGTAAAGCTTTCAAGTCGTGGCTTAGAAACTTCCTTAGTTTTCTTTGTGCTTTCCGGTAATTCCTCAACAGAATATTCAACCATGCTTGCAAATCTTTTTGGTACATCAAAAAAAGTTAATATCGCATCATGAGCATTTGCAATTGCCTCATCTCGGGTTTTTGCTTCACTGAGAATTCCAGGAAAATCTGGAGAGGTAATAACCATAATTGGCTCCCCTTCATCTGTTAGCTCAGGGATAAATTCGATACGAATTTTTCTAGGCAATTTATCCAAAATTTGGGTCTGAACAAATTTTGAACCGCTAAAAGCTTTGATACGGGGAGACATACGATGGCGGGTAAGTTTTCGCATGATATTTGTTTTGACGTATTTGACAACACAATTATACACAAAAAGCGGACTTTTTTCCATCAAAACATCAAAAATGATGTCATGGTAAACCTAGTTTTTGAAGGCTCTAGCTCTTCCTCCGGTCATTCATGCCGTGAAGCATGACGTCTTTGACGGTCTCAAATTTGTACGAGAGAACGACAAGGAGCAAACCGATCGCGAGAATGGCGACACATCCCCAGACTTTATCGAAGATGCCGCCGAACTCGAAGAACAGTTTGATGATCGAGACGAGGAGTAGGACGCAGCCGTACGCGCGGGTGCGAACATTTTTCCTGTAGAGCGAGAGCCAGAGGATCGCGGTCGAGTATGCGAGGAAGATGACCGAGGACCATGGGCCCGTGACCTGAATGAAGAGTCCGATGGAGGCGAGGATGACCGCGGCATTGAAGAGTACGTCCGTGAACGTGAGGTTACTCTGCATCTTCTTCCCGACGAGGTACGAAAGCAGTGTCACATTCGCAAGGATGAGGTACGACACGCCGATGTACTCGTCCATCAGTGGGAAGAGAGACCGTACGGTCTGGATGGCGACGATGAGGAACACATGCGAGAGGATCGTGTTCACGATGTGGAGCATCGTTTCGTTCTTCTCTTTAGCGCTGAGAACGACGCTCGCAAAGAGCTGGGCCGCAAAGATTGCGATGACGAGAATAAGGACCAAGTACCGAACGCTTGGAGCTTGCGGCATGAGGAGCCATGCTAGCTGCACGTTGGCAATGAGACCGTTTGCGACGATGAGCTCCGGTTTCTTTAGGGCACCTGCGGCTACGAGCGTCACTGCCGACAAGGCGACAATGAAGACCGCCGAAGCGATAGGACTCACGATACCGCCGACGTAGGAGAGGGAAATGGCCGAGAACCAACCGACGAGGATATACAGAAGCGGCATCCAAGCGGCCGGGTAGCGGGTCATCGTGAAGAGCATGACGACCGTGAGTGCGATCTTGGCGTAGAGCCACGTATCAGGGCTGGCAAGTGCTGGCGACCAGCCGTTCAATACTGCGTACTGGTACGTGAGCGAGAGTGCGAACTGCAGGAGCGCGAACGCCATCATTGACAGAAACGGCGAAATTCCCCCTTTCCTTGTCCGCAACCATTCGGCGCCGCCGAGCAGAAGGAGTCCGCTCACGACAGAGGCGATGATCTTATAGAAGAGTTCCCATTCGATATTGAAGAGCAGCGAGAAAACAGACGTGATGATGAGCAGAACGCCCGCAAATCTCAGGAACTGGAACGAGAACAGTTTGTGCCAGTCGAAAGGCTGTGCAGGAGTACGGACCGGAGAGGGTACGGACGCAGTATGCACGGATGCTCCGCCGCCTTTGCCGCTGAAGGGGAATGACTGATAGAACGATTCCAATCCTGGGGATCGAAGACCGAACGATCGAAAGAGTCCGTAGAAGAAACCGAACGAGAACGTCAGCCACGCGATGCTGGAGAGTGCAGACAGGACGACTTGGGGTCCTTCCGCCGTCACGATGGTGGTGAAGACGGTAAGAATGAATGCAAGGAAAAATTGCGTCGCTAGATTCAACGCAAATCGTGATTGGTTCTGATCAGTCATAGGGTGGGTGAGGAGAAGTACGGATATCCTAGGCCTTTTCCTTCCCATGCGTCTAATTTTTCTCTCTGTCCCAGCTTCGGAGACGTACGTTCAGACGTATCGGCGCGCCAACCTAAAGATGATGAACGACGCGATAACGCCACCGATCATCACGGCGATCCAGAATCCGTACGAGCCCATCGCGTTCAGGACTGAGCTCTGACCGTCCATCGCCGCATGCATCGTGTTGAGCGTTGTCGGGAATTCGCGGTTGGCTGAAGGATCTCCGGCAAGCAGCTGGCCCTGAATGCCTTTCCCGTAATTTTGGGTGTACGTGTTGACGACGAACGCCATGAACGACGCCGCAAACCCGCCCACGACCGACACCGCGATTTCACGGCCGAGGTGATGACTACGTCCGAGGTGCATGAGTGGATTATACCCCTTTAGTTGCGGTACACAGTAGAGGTGACGCTCGTATCCGGAATATCGACCCAGGGGAAGACCGTCGTCTGGTCGGACCACTGTACTGAGTTTGTCTGCGAGTTCGTGCCGAGGACAGGGAGCGACACCGTGAGGATGGATGCACCCTGTCCCACGTGGCCGTTTGTGATGTTGGCGGACAGCAGATAGCTCAGGTATTCACCCTGTCCGATGCGGCTTTGCACCGCACCGCTTTGGATGCCCGAGCACGTGACATCAAAGTTGCCGGTACTTGCGGCTGCTGCACACGGGAGCTGGGTATCCGGATTGTTTCGGGTCGACAGCTTGAAACTCAGCGGATCAAGCTGAACGTTTTGCGCAGTGACGCGGAAGGTGAGCGTTTGGATGACGACATCTTCGTACCCCTGTTGCGAGTTGGTGTGGGGAATCGTCGTGATTTTGAAAGCACCAATCTGGTTGAACCCGACAGGGATAAAGGTTTCGGTCGAAGCCGCATCATTCACGACCGAACCAATACTTGCGAGCGCCGTATCGTTGGTTTTGCCTGTGATCGTGGCATTTGCGACCGGTGTCCCGACGCCGACGAAAATCTCTCCGTCAGCCGAGCTGTTGCCGTTGTTCTGTATGAGTTCCTGTGTGGAAGCGACACCTCTCGCCTCAAAAGCGCGGCCGAGCATATCAGTATTCCCAGAGACAGTGAGCGTCATGACTTGTCCGCTCTTGCCACCGATCTGATCACTCTTCATACGAGCTGCGACAGCGATGACGACTTCTTGGTCGGTCTCAATGATGAACGTCGAGAGGGGCAAGTTGGCACACACGCGGGTCTGCGTCTGATCAGGGCACTGGCCGCTCGATGCCTGTGCGAACGGCGTCATTGTGCCGGTATTCAGGGTCTGCCCCGGGGTGAGTCTATAGAGGAGGAGCGCATCGACACTCGACACGACTCCATCGATGCGGATTGTCTTGATGTCGATCCTCTCACCTTCGGCGCGCAGTCGAAGTCGGAGCAACGTATCGGTCGTCGTCGAGCCAACCAGAATGTGACTGCGGACGGGGAGCGTGTCCTGCGTCACGAACAGGTTGCCGCTCTGGGCGATGCTGATGTCCGTGCTGCCCGAGGTGTTGACGCGGATGAAGCAATTGCCTGCAGAGCAGACGTTATTGGTTTCGATGCCTTCGAGAGCGAGGCCGTCTGCGCTTCCTTGGGCTTCGATGTAATCCGGAAGTGAGGTCGCGAATGTGAGGCCGATGATGACCGGACCGTACGTCGAGGCGAGATCTGCTTTCACGACGAATGGTACGATGAGTCCTTCGGGTAGCTCTACGCCGCCACCCGTGAGCGACTCGAACATGAGACGTCCGGCTTCCACTTTTCCCGATGCCTGTGCTGTCGTTTCGAAGAAACCGTCGCCATCGCGATCCATAAGCAGCATGTAGTTCTGACCGTACAGGAGCGAACCTGCTGACGCTTCAAAGACGATGCTTGTCAGCTGTGAATCCTGCCGACCCGACACCGCATTGAACTTGAGAAGTGTGACGCCCTTCTGGCCTCGTGCGACGGTTGAAAGCGTTCCGGTGGTCTGCTGATCGATCTGCAGAATGGCACGGCGGGTTGGTTCGGGGACGATGATGCAAATGGAACTGCAACCGTCGGAATCTTGGACGTTACCGTCGTCGCACTGCTCCGGAACTTCCACGACGTCATTGCCACAGACGGGGTTCGCGTCGGGGGAGTTGTGACTACTCTCGTAATCGATGACGAGCGTGTAGGCGATCTGGGCCATTTCGCCGCGGGTGATCGTACGAGCTGGGTTCGAGAGAAGCGATACCAGAATGCCGCGGAGACGGGCTTCATTGAGATAGCGTTCGTACCATGCGCCTCCGGTTGCCGGCGGATTGATGCCGTACGTAAGGAGTGCCATTTTGAGCGCTTCATCGAGCTGCACCGACTGCTCGGGCCGGAAAGAACCGTCCGGATATCCTTGCACGATACCGAGTTCTTCGGCCGCGCACGTCGTTCTCGCGTACCACTGCGGCGTCTGGACATCGAGGTCCACAAAACACCGGAGATCCGATGGGGTTTTTTCGGGGAAGCGCGCTTCCATGAGGATCTTTAAGAATTCTGCTCGATTGATCTTCGCGTTCGGTTTGAATGTTCCGTCGACGTAGCCTTCCACGATGCCGCGTTCCGCAAGCCCCGCGATGGCGCTCCCGTAGGAGGATGACGACACATCGGTGAATGTCGCCGCCACGGCGGGTCCGGCGACGAGGAAAAGAGGGACGACGAGAATGGCGAAAGGGCGGAGTTGCATATCGGGAAGTATAGTATAGTGTCTCGTGATGCAGTTGAGTAGCCAAGATCGTGCGGCATTCTACAAACGGACAGCCATGTCCGCGGCTCTCTTCGTGCTTCTGCTTTCCGTTGCCGCTAATATTTTCTTCCTTGTGACGCGCAATGCACCGTGGGCTCCAAAGCAGGGAATCTTCAATCCACGACATGTGGATGAGCCGCTCCTTATGGGGCCAGTCGCGTATGGCCAGGTGCAGCGAGGATTTGCGGTGAAGAGTGTTGCGACATCGGGAACGAGCGCGCTTCTGCCTGTGCATGAATATCTCATTCCGGATGGTATGGTCCCGCCGCTCACCGGCGCCCTTCCTTTATACAGGGACCAAGGCGTGCCTCTCGACGAGTCCGAGATTCAGCGTATCTTCGACCGTCTCGGTGTCACTCTGCATTGGCAGAATCTGCAGCTATTACCGGTTTTGTCGCGCTGGCGTTCTGCAGATCGCAGTATGGAAATCGCCCTTGATATCGAAAAGCGTGCGCTCACGATCACGCGGACTGGGTCCTTCAGTCCGGCGCCCGAAGGTCGCGCTACCGATGACGCAACCATTGCGATTGCGAGGGAATTTGCGATGTCGCTTGGCATTGATCCTGCGATTTACGGACATCCGGCCATCGTCGAACGGGCGACGGAAGCCGGAGGAGCGCTGCGTACCTACGTGGTATGGCCGATGATTTTTAGCGGGGTGCCACTCCTCGATGCCGATGCGGAATCCGTGCCCGCGGTGCAAGTGCAGGTTGGCAGGCTCTCGCGCAAAGCGCTCAGTATCACCGTGACGTTGCTGCAACCAGATCGCATGTCGAAGTCCGCCTATCCGCGTTCGCTCAAAGACGCCGTCGACGGAAGCTTGCGCGTCGGTGGCATGTTGCCGATCTCGACCGAGCTCAAGGGCGCCAAGACCGACGTCGTCTACACGTCGATCACTCCTTCATACGTGCTTCTTCTCGGTGATCGTGAGTACCCGACCTACATCGTCCCGACACTGCTCGTCGAATATACCCAGGGGACAGTGAAGGGCAAAACGTTCGTACCGGCGTTGAGCTCGGATCAATTCATGTGGCGCGCACCAGTGAAACAGATCACGCTTCCTGCGGGCAGCGGTTCCATGAAAGTTCCAACCTCAGCGACGGGCGGGGTGAAAACTGGAACGGGTTCGTAGTCTCTTTCGTGCTCAATAAAAACGGGCAACCGGTTTGGAATCCCTGAGTTCATCACGCAAGGATCCAAAACCGGCTGCCCGTTACCGTACTCAATCTTTCGATTGAGGACGTTCCCTTGCGTCGACCAGGCGCAAAGAACTCCCTACACCTCGAATCGATTTGTTGAAGCGGTATCGAACCGCAGTGTTTGTGTTTGTATGGTATCCCGAAGCTTCGGGAATCGAGGTTCCGATGAGGCTCGGAACGTGCCATGTGTTTGTGTTTGGTGTAAGAATCCCTCCGCTGATGTGGCTGAGGGAACTCTTCGGTCGAGAGTGTGAGCCGGCAACAATCCTTTTTTGGGCTTGCGCCGCGTTCACACAGGGGTCCAAAGAGCAGGGAGGGCGATGGAATCAACCGAGCTTCCCCGGCAGCTATCCCATCGCTCTCCCTGCAGCTAAAGTCCCTGTTTGAGGTGTAGCGAGATGTGAATGAACGAATCCAAGCAGTATAGACCTTTTTTTGGGTTTTTGCAAGCTAGCAACTACCCGCTACCCGCTAACAACTACCCGCTCGCTGTAAGACGTACGACTTTCCGCTACCATGCGCCCATGCCGAAGCCAGGAAAGCTCGTCCTCATCATCGGCCCGAGTGGCGTCGGAAAAAGCGTGATTCTGAAGTCACTGCGGTCTGCACATCCTGACTTTGTCTTTCCGCGGTCGGCGACGACGCGCGAGAGACGCCCCGGCGAAGGTGACGATCTGTATCACTTCGTGTCCGAGACTGATTTCTCGAACTGGCTTCACGAAGGAAAATTTTTAGAGTGGGCGCAGGTGCACAAAGGCGCGCGGTACGGAACGCTGCTCGAGGAAATCATTCCGCATATCGAGCAGGGAAAGACCGTGGTGCGCGAAGTGGATGCGCAGGGATTTGAGAGCATCTCCCGAGATCCGCTCTTCGGACCCAGTGGAACATACCGTCTGCAGACGATTTTCATTCTTCCCGAAAGCGCCGAGCAACTCATCGACCAGATTCAGAAGCGTGCGCCGATGCCGAAAGAAGAGCTGGAACGCAGGCTCACAAGCATGCGTGAGGAACTGAAGATCGCCGAGAAGACGCACGTGCAGATCACAAACCCCAACGGCAAATTGGAGGAGACGATTGCGGCGGTAGAAAGAGCGATTAGCGGATAGAAGGTAGCGGGTAGTCTTATTCTATTTGCTACTCACTACCAACAACTCACTAACCGCTACCAGCTACTCGCTACTCACTTTTTCACTCCGCCCTATCCTCCCCCAGATGCTGCCTACGTCTCTCTTTCAGCACGTGTTTCCCCACGATAGAACTGATAGCTCCGCCGATGATGAAGCCCACGACGACGCGACGAACGGCGCGGTTCTTCTTGGGCTCTTTTATGCGTTTCCGGAAAGGCCACATGGTCCCATGATAGCAGATCCTGATTGCACTCAGGGCGGACTTTCTACATGCTTCCGGTATGGATCTCCGATCGAAACAGCGCGTTCTCCGGCTGAAGGATAAAACGGGCGTCGTCGGTGTCATCAACGTGACGCCGGATTCGTACGTACTAGGTAGCCGCGCGCAGAATCAGGAGGAAATTGTGGCGCTGGCGCAGGAATGTATCGATGGCGGAGCAGACATCCTCGAGATCGGTGGAGAATCCACAGGACCTGCATCGCACGATGTATCGGTGGCGGAGGAGCTCGCTCGAGTGGTGCCGGCAGTCACGCTGCTTCGAAAGAAGTTTCCGGATACGTGGATCAGCGTCGATACGTGGAAGAGTGAGGTGGCACACGCATCGCTGGCGGCAGGCGCTGATATGATCAACGACGTCACCGCCGGAAGAGGGGATGAGGGCATGTTTGCCATTCTCGCCGCAGCGACGTGTCCGGTTATTCTGATGTACGCAAAAGATTCCTCAGCCCGGACGACGAGCAGCGATGTCCGGTATGACGACGTCGTCACCACGATTTATGCGTTTCTGAAGATGCGAATCCACGAGGCGAAAAAAGCGGGCGTCGGTCAGATTATTGTCGATCCCGGACTTGGACATTTCGTCTCATCTGATCCTGCGTACTCCTGGGAAATTCTTGCACGACTGTCCGAATTCACGGATCTCGGGCCCATCCTCGTAAGCCCGTCGCGGAAGTCGTTCCTAGCTGGTCCCAGCGCTCTTCCGGTCGCTGAGCGGCTGCCGGCGACTCTTGCTGCCAGCTGCCTCGCCGCGATGCGTGGCGCCTCATTCATCCGGACGCACGACGTACGTCAAACACGACAGGCTCTCCAGAGTATCGCTGGAATCCTTTAGGTGAATATCGTCGCCACGATGAAGACGAGCGAATAGCTGAGGATGAGCACGAGGAGTCCGATGATGACGCGCAGTGCCAGCGATTTCGCGGCGTTGTACTCTTCCTCGCGACCAAAGCTTACGATCATCCGGAGCCCCGCGAAAATGAGGATCATGACCGCGATGAGCGTGATGATGTTGAGGATGATGATCAGTTTCTCGGAGATGAGTCCGATGAGCGGGTTCGGTTCGATGCCGAGCGCTCCGGTCACCACTTCTCCCGGGCCGGTAGCTGATCCGAAGAGCGCGAGCTGCACGAGGAACGCACCCGCGATGAGCACGACGCCGACGATGACGTGCAGAAGCTGCATGCGGGCACTCGTGTACGCGCCTTCGTCACCGAAGCTGGCGACAGCCCTGAGCACTCCGATGATGATGAACAGCATGCCCATCATGACCGCGATGGTCGCGAGCCACTCCGATACGCCGACTGCCTCAAGGCCCAGCTGGTCGCCGGTGTTGATGACTACGAAACCGGGCACGCCGTTATAGACGATGCCGATGAAGTTTGTCGGACCCATGACAGCGATGATCGTCGTCAGGATACCTCCGATGATCACAGAGATGAGCGTTGTTTTTGCTTTCTGGAGCCGTCCTTCATCCTGCGACGTCATGAGCGCGAAGCCGGCGATCACGAGGACCAAAATTCCGACGACGACCCATAGCGGATAGAACTTTGCAATGAACGTCAGGAACATGAGCTGAACGTCCATGCCGCCGTAGGCGTGCACCGCCTGCGGAAGCATTGTGAGCAGCGCGGCGAGCACCAGCCGGTGATATCGCGAGACGGTCATCACGGGCTAGGGCCGGACGGAATGAAGACGATGATGAGTGTGTATGCAATGACGAGGATAACGAGTGCGATGAGTGTGCCGATGACAATGCGCTTCGCGCGATCTTTCAATGTTTCATCGATAGAGACGATGAGCAGGATGCCAGCGATAATGAGCGCCACGACACAAATGAATCCGATGAGTGTCAGCATCCAGAGCGCTAAGCCTTTCATTTCCGTGATGAGGAGGCCGGAGTTGATGTCCGACACTGCATGGATGATGAAGTACGACGTCAGCATGAGCACGACGCCGAGACAGTTGGCGACGAAAACTTTGCGCCATTTGTCGAAGTTCGCCTGTTCTCCCTGCGTCGCAATCATCTTGAGTCCGGTAAGCACGGCGATGAGGATGAACACGCCCGCCGAAGCCTTGATAATGAAATCGGCAATACTCTTGATACTTGCCTCTAGAAGCAGCGGTTTAACGTCGGTGATCACATCATTGCTCAGGATGCCGACGCCGAATGCTGCAGCGAAAGCACCGGCACATGCGATGATCGCAAAACCGGTGATGACGTAAATGAACGAGTTCATGAGGTCCTTGCCGGCTTCCTCCTTGTGCGCCTCGATCACCATTCGTACGGCGTAGTAAAAGACCGC
>JAGORY010000008.1:0-17123 GCA_018062585.1 Candidatus Peribacteraceae bacterium
GGGTTACTTCTCGGCGTGCGGCCGATGGGGGATTGGTCGATGACGATGGCTTTATCGAGATGTTCGAGGCCCGTGATCCCCTTGAAGTTCTGGCCTTTGCTGTGCGCTTTATTGAGCGTGCGCTGCAGCTCTGGTGCCAAGATGCCGTGGATGAGGCTGGATTTGCCGGAGCCCGAAACGCCGGTGACACCGATGAAGCATCCGAGTGGGAAGACGGCGTGGATGTTCTGCAGGTTGTGGTGTGTCGCTCCCATGACTTCCACTGTCTTGCCGTTGCCTTTGCGGCGGGTTGTCGGGACCGGGATCTTCTTCTTGCCCGAGAGGTACTGACCGGTGACGGACTCCGCGGTCTCGATGAGTTTCTTCGGCGTACCCTGCGCGACGACTCTTCCTCCGTGTTTGCCGGCGCCGGGGCCGATTTCTAAGAGCCAGTCGGCCGATTCGATTGTTTCTTGGTCATGTTCGACGACGATCACGGTGTTGCCGATGTCGCGGAGATTCGTCATCGTCTTGATGAGCTTCGTGTTGTCGCGCTGATGAAGTCCGATACTCGGTTCGTCGAGCACGTACAGAACGCCCTGCAGCGCCGATCCGAT
Organism: Candidatus Peribacteraceae bacterium; assembly: GCA_018062585.1. GTDB lineage: Bacteria > Patescibacteriota > Gracilibacteria > Peribacterales > Peribacteraceae > JAGORY01. Next base: position 597 of record JAGORY010000008.1, read on the forward strand.
TTGGGTCGCAAGACGGATGCGCTGCGCTTCGCCGCCGGAAAGAGTCGCTGCCGAACGGTTGAGCGTGAGGTACTTGAGACCGACGTTTTCAAGGAAGAGGAGGCGTGAGATGATCTCGGAGATTACTTTTTTGACGATGGTGTATTCGTAAGCGGATAGCGGATAGCGGGTAGTGGGTAGCAAAGACCGGTCAGAAATTTTACTATCCGCTACCCGCTCGTCGCTACCCGCCTTTTCTGGAATCAATCCCTCAAAAAACTTCCTCGCCATCGTCACAGACATCTCCGTTCCGTCGACGATGTTCTTCTTGCCGACCGTGACGCCGAGGATCTCTTTCCTGAGGCGTTTGCCGCCACATTCGGGGCATGGGAGCTCAAACATGTAGGCCTCGATCTGGCTCCGTGTGTACGAGCTATCCGTTTCCTTGTGACGGCGCTCGAGGTTGGGGATCACGCCTTCGTACGTCGTCTGATACTGACCGTCGAATTTTTCAGTGAGGAACTCCACGTCCACTTTTTCGGTGTGACCGTAGAGCACGATCTTCTGGATCTCGGGCGATAGTTTTTGCCACGGCTGCTCGAGGGAGAATTTCAGTTTCTTTGCGAGTGCGGTCAGCGTCTGGAGCATGAAGCTCATGCGTCCGGCGGACGTGGCCCACGGATGGATCGCTCCTTCTTCTACGGTGAGGTCCCCGTTCGGCACGATGCTCGCGGCGTCCACCTGCAGAATGCTGCCGATACCGTGACAGTGCTCGCAGGCGCCGTGTGGTGAGTTGAAGCTGAAGCTCCGGGGTTCGATCTCCGGGATGCTCATGTCCGGATAATCCGGGTTTACGAACTTGTCCGAGAACTTCACGAGATCACCCGAGTCACTGTCCATGACGAACATGAGTCCGTCTCCTTTTTTGAGAGCCAGTTCCACCGAGTCCGCGAGACGCACACGGTTGGGGTTTACTTGTTCGATCTCGGTTCCGTCGCTGAGTTTCTCTTTCACCGGTTCGAAATCTCGCACGACCAAGCGGTCCACGACGATTTCGATGTCGTGGCTCTTCTTGGGGTCCAGCGCCAGCTCTTCGTCGGTCGTGACGATCTGGCCATCGACGCGCATACGGACGAATCCTTCGCGTTTGATCGTATCGAGGATTTTCTGGTGCGCACCTTTGCGGCCCATGATCTGCGGTGACAGCAGGATGATCTTTCGGCCGTCGGGCATCTTTGTGATGATGTCCGTGATCTGCGTTGATGACTGTTTCGTGAGCGGCTTCCCCGTGATCGGACAGTGGACCTGACCGACTTTGGCCCACAGAAGACGCATGTAGTCGTAGATTTCGGTGACGGTTCCGACCGTAGAACGCGGATTCCTCGGCGCTGTTTTCTGATCGATGGAGATCGCGGGACTCAGTCCATCGATGCTATCCACTTCAGGCTTCTCCATCTGCGCGATGAACTGCCGCGCGTACGCGGAGAGCGATTCGGCGTATCGGCGCTGTCCTTCGGCGAAGATCGTATCGAACGCGAGCGACGATTTTCCGGAGCCTGAAAGCCCCGTGATGACGGTGAGCGAGTTCCTCGGAATATCGACGTCAATATTCTTGAGGTTGTGCATCCTAGCGCCTTTGACTCTGATGAGATCCACGGAGAAACAGGAAAAAGAAGTCTTATGGTTTAGACATGAACCATAGATGACGGAGCCTACAGGACGGGGCGTCTTCTGTCCAGTCTCGGGCTTGCGGCCTCATACAGGGCAGTTTCGGGGAAGCCGGTCTGCGGGTGTAGAATCTGACTCATTCACTCCTCACTCTCAGCCATGCAGTCGCGTCGCCTCCTTACCTTCTTGTCGGCAGCTGTTCTGCTGCCGCTTCTTGCGGCTACCCACGTTCCGTCGGGGACGAGTTTTACGGACGTGCCGAGTAGCACGTGGTTTGCCGTGTACGTGGAGCAGGCCAGTGAAGCGGGGATAGTGACCGGATATCGGGATTCGTACGGAAATCTCACCGGACGCTTCGGTCCCGAGAATCCGGTGACGATTGGCGAGGCTCTGAAGATCTCACTGGAAGGCGCTGGGTATGACACGAGCGCGGGCATCGGGTACGGACACTGGGCAGCTAAGTACATGTCGATAGCGATCGGTCTCGGATTTCAGATAACCCAGATCAACGCTCTCAATCTTGATCGTCCCGCGACGCGCGCCGAAGTTGCGTCTCTCATTGCGGACGCATTCAGGGTTGATCACAGCACGTTCACAGGTGGTCAGTACACCGATGTGACGGCAGGCACCGCGTACGCCGGATCCATTCAGGCACTCAGTCGGGTAGGCATTCTCGCCGGTGACACCGATGTTGCTGGCAATCCAACCGGACGCTTCCGTCCGAATGCCGCGGTGAATCGCGCAGAAACGGTAAAGATTGTGATCGGAGCACGCGCCGCGCTTGGTATGCCCGGACGCACGACCTCATTCCCTTCGACGTCATCATCCCGCTCGTCATCTCGTTCGACGGGCACGTGCCACGTCCAAGATTGCGGACCGGCTCCGGCCATGCCGAACTGGCAGTGCCCGAACGGTTCCATCGGCGGACCCTCGTGTGAACGTCTCCCAGACAGTCGTTGCGGCTGGCTCATCCGCCAGTGTCCCGCCACGTCATCTCGTTCGTCCTCCTCCAGCAGTTCGATTTCGTCCACGACGTACATTCTTCAGTATACGAATACCGGATTTCAGCCGTCGTTCATCTCGATTCGTAGCGGTGACAGCGTGAAATTCCGCAACCAATCCGACAGTAATATGTGGGTCGCGAGTAACCCGCATCCAACGCATGACGATTATCCGGAGTTCGACCAGCACACGAGTGTTGCCAAGAATGGCGAGTTCACCTTCCGTTTCTGGAAGTCCGGCGTGTGGGGATTCCACAATCATCTGAATCAGAATCATCAGGCTGTCATCAGTGTTGATACGCAGTAGGCGATGCCGACACTACGACCGATGCGTGAAGCGATACACCGGACACGCGGCTCTGCCTGGACTGCGCCATCCTATGAAGGCCGAGACTATGCCGCGCACGACTCCTCTTACAAAAAATCCTTGTGCGAATTTTTCGCTCAGGATTGCGGAGATAAGGTCGTCGGTCCACGTGGGGCGGATTTCCGGCGATGTGAACCCGTGGGATCGCAGGATTTTTTCCATGGTGACAGGCGTGAAATGCCAAAGGTGAAGCGGCATGTCGAGGCCGGCCCAGTCTTGTCCATACGCGGCGGCAAGTGGACTCGCGATGTTGGGAACGCCGACGAGCAGCGAACCGTTGGAGCGAAGGATGCGCCGACACTGCGTGAGGGTTCCTGAAAGATCGTGTACATGTTCGAGCGCATGCCACAACGTCACGACGTCGGCGGATGCAGCCGGAATGTTTGTCATCTCGGCGGGCATGATCGCATCGATTCCAGCTGCACTACACAGCTTTCTCGCGTTCTCGACTGGATCGACGCCGAGCGTTTTCCAGCCACGACGTTTCGCTTCCATGAGGAATGTTCCGTTGCCACAACCGATATCGACGACGAGGCCCTGCTTAGCACCAAGCATGCGGCATTTTGCCGTATTCCGAAGCCATCGAATCAGCCTGAAAATAGGCGGCATGCGATCGCTGTGCGGGATGTAGTCCGCCGTGTCGTAGTAGCGTCCGATAGATCGTTCGTCCGGGGGGTTCTTGGTCCACAGGAAGCCGCATGTCCCGCAGCGAACAATGGAAAAAACTTCACCCAGCGCCCGAACGCTCGGAGCTTTCATGAAAAAAGCGGAAGGCCCTACTGTGCCGCAGACTTGACATCGTTCCATCTGCGGCGATGGTACCGATAGGCGGACGTCAGGGCCAGATTCGGTGCAGTGCATTGCGGAACGTCAAACGTCGCTATACTGCGGCACAATGAAAACGTCGGTCATCATTTTGCACTTCAGCGGCTTGGACGATACCCGCGCCTGCATTCAGTCTCTGCTCCGCGACGGACATGAGGATCGTGAAATTTTTCTCTGGGACAACGGCTCGGACCAGCGGCACGGTGACGTCCTCAAGAAAGAATTCGGAGACGCTATTAGGGTGGAGGCGGCAAATGAAAATTTCGGATACGCCGGAGGCAACAATCGCGCCGCCGCGGTGGCCCACGGTGAAATTCTCATTTTCCTCAATAACGATACGGAAGTAACTCCGGGCTGGATGCAACCTCTCGTGGATGCCCTTGATTCGGACCCGCGTCTCGCAGCCTGTCAGTCGAAACTGCGGTCGTTATGGAATCCCGGCCTCTTCGATTCGGCGGGCGGTGCGGGCGGATATATCGACGCGTGGGGATATCCGTTCGTGCGTGGAAGGGTCATTTCGCTGCAGGAGGAAGACAAGGGGCAGTACGATTCACCGACGGAACTGGATTGGGCCTGTGGTGCCTGCATGGCCGTCCGGAAAAAAGAATTTCTGACTGCAGGCGGTTTCGATGAAGATTTCTTCGCGTACCTTGAAGAAGTCGACCTGTGCTGGAAATGGCGACGCGAAGGGCGCAGCATTTCACTGGTTCCCCGCAGCATCGTCCTCCATCGCGGCGGTTCTACTTGGAAAAACCGGCGTCACGTGATGTTGTATCACAAACACCGTAACGGACTCCTCATGCTGCTCAAGCATCTTTCGCCGGCCCAGCTTCTTACCGTTCTGCCGATACGCCTCGCTCTCGAATGGCTGGCCGCGATTTTCTACCTGACGCAAGGAGGCCCCAGCCAGGCTGCAGCTCCCGTCCGAGCGTTCTTCATGTTTTTCTTTCTTGCACCACAGACTCTGCGCAAACGAGTTCACTTACCTTTCCTGCCGCTTCGAAATATGCGAGTTTTGCCGCAGTATTTCCTGCAGGGGAGAACGACGTATCAGTCTCTCGTCCAGCCTTCAGAATGATTGGATCAGAAGCGCGATTACAAATGCGATCGATGCCGCGATGAATGCCATGAGCCATGCCCGCATCACGCGCGCTAGCCGCCCTCCCCCTTCTGTTGCCCGCACGGCGAAGTACGCAAGGACGGGCACTATGAGGATAGAGAAACGAAAATCCTGATTGGGAAATGCTGGATGGAGGAAACGGTACGACATCGCCCCCTCGAGTATGACGATCAGGAGAACGAAGAATGGTATGAGAAAAATATCGTTTCTGCGGATTTGTTTCACAATGCCGGCCAGCACCAACAGGACGTATCCCATGCCGAGCAACGAAAGAAGGCCACTGATGAATATGACAGATCCTCGGTATGTGAATTCGCTGAAGAGCGCGGTACGGAAAAAGAACATCCAGAAATATCCTCGTTCGGCAGGATCGCGGGGGGCGTAGACGAATGGTGCCTCCACGACTGACCAAGGTCGGAATGTTGTAAAGGAGTGCCATGTCGTTTCTGCCATGAGGAAGTGGTTCATACCATTACCGTGCAGGAAAAGCCTTTGAAAATCATTGTGAAGGTACCGCAGTACAAGCAGCCATCCTGCCATGGCCGCGATGATGCCTCCCACGATGACAAGCTCTCGGATTTTTTCCTTTGGATCGACACGGGGACGGAAAACGATGCTGATGAGCAGTATCGGAGCGAAGAGATAGGCATTTGCTTTCGTGAGAAACCCTATGCCGATGATGAAAGCCGTCGCGATGAGCCACCGAGGTTCACCGTTTTTCCACCAGCGTACAAGCGATCCTGCGAAGCAGAGCGTCACGAGTTGGAAAAGGACATCGTTGTTGATGCGCGACGCGAACATCATCGTACTAGGAATGAAGCAGGTGAGACCGATGAACAGCAGAAGCGATCGCCGTTTCTTCATGCGATCAAAAAGCGCGACTCCGCACCACGTAGCGGCCACGACCGACAGACAGGAGATCATGAGTGATCCATACTGGATCCACTGCAGTGCGATCGTTTTGCTCTGACCGAGTACTGTCGCGATGCCGAGAAAAGGCGCGTTGAGGAAATAATACAAAGGGCCTTGGTGGAACTCCCATCCTCTGGAGGCGATCGGAACGGTCCAGTGTTGGAAAACGAAGTGAATGTATTCGATGTGACCTTCTACATCGTAATTCCGGAGATGATAAGGCGTGATCATCACGTACAAAATTCGGAGAAGAAATGCGGCGTAGATCATCATTCCCACGTCCGGCATCGTTCGTCCGATCTTTCTGTGGACGATAGTCGTCAGCCAGAAAATCGGCAGTAGCATGATGAATATCCCGAGGAATGACACGAGTGAGCTTGAGCTGACCGGATCGAAGGAGAAGCCGATTTTGACGCGTCGCAGATCATTGATGACGATGTGCAGATCGTTCGTGCCCGCATGAAGATACGGTGCGAGCTCCATCACCTTCGGATGCGCGTTGAGCCTGCAGGAAGGGTTATCCACGACGCGTTCTCCGTTGATGTCGAGTATCGCAAGACAATCGTCTCCCGCAATCGCAAATTCCGTACCCTGAAACGGAAAGAGCTCCAGTGTCGCCCAGGCTTCCAGTGATGTGTGTGAGCCTTGGAGGTCTACTGCGAGCGGCAAGGAGTCCGACGTGTAGGACTTGTCCGCGTAGCGGTAACTCATGTTTTTCACGCGGGGCATGAGCAGGGATTGTGTGATCACGATTAGGGCCATCGCCATCGTGAGGACCAATCCTTCCTGGACGTACGTATTGCCGAAGACAGAAGCGGAAAAACCGCGCATGGTTCTAAGAGTACTTCGCAAAACAGGACTATTCACTTGACTTGGAAACGCTCCGTTCTATCCTGAGCACAGTGCAATCCAAGGTAGCCGTTCTCCGGCAGCAGTCGATCGTCCCGTTTGCAGTCGCATTTGCGGCCTTCGGTGCTTTTGCCTTCGCCTACTTTTTCTTCGCCTAAATTTCTCTCTCGCCCTGAAGCACACGCTTCCCCCGAGAGAGGGAGAGGCGGATTTCACCAAACGAAGAACGAAAAGTGAACAGTGAAAAATGAACGATGACATTACTCCTCCCGCACCCATGATGTATCCACTATCTCTCCGCCGACCAGTCCCCGTATTTTTCACTTTTCACTTTTAATTTTTCACTCTTCCCCATGCTTGTCGTCCTCAAAGAGAAGAACAATCAGCCGCTCCTCACGGAGATCCAGTCGCTCCTGCAGTCCAAGTACGGGTGTGACTCTCACGTCATTGGCGAAAATCAGCGCGTGCTTGCGGTCACCGGCGACACGTCCATGGTCGAGGTGGAATTACTGAAGAGTCTGGACGGTGTCCGTTCCGTGGACCGTGTCGACAGACCCTACAAGCTCGCGTCCCGCGAGAAGAAAAATCGCACACTCATCGAAATATCCAAGGACTGCGTCATCGGTGACCCCAAGAGCGTCGTCATCATCGCCGGTCCGTGTTCCATCGATTCCGAAGGTCAGCTCGATGAATCCGCCGCTATGGCCAAAGACAAAGGCGTGAAGATTCTCCGCGGCGGCGCCTTCAAGCCGCGCACCGGACCGTACTCCTTTCAGGGCAAGGGCCTCGAGGGCCTCAAGATGCTCCGCAAAGCCGGCGACACGTACGGCATGAAGACGATCTCTGAGATCATGAAGGCCGAAGATCTGCCTGCATTTGAGGAGATGGCCGACATGCTCCAGATCGGCGCGCGCAATATGCAGAATTATGAGCTGCTGAAAGCGGTCGGCAAATCCAAGAAGCCTGTGATGCTGAAGCGCGGACTTGCAGCAACACTCGAAGAGTGGCTCCTCGCCGCGGAATACATCCTTGCAGGAGGTAACCCGAACGTCATGCTCTGCGAGCGCGGCATCCGTACCTTCGAACAAGAAGTTCGCTTTACGCTCTGCCTCGGCTCCGTGCCGGCACTCCGCGAACTTACGCACCTTCCGATCATCGTGGACCCTAGTCACGCCATGGGCAAGACGCGCTGGGTGAAGGACGCCGCTCTCGGTGGAGTCGCAGTCGGTGCCGACGGACTCATTATCGAGATTCATCCCCGTCCGCACGAAAGCAGTTGCGACAGCGCCCAGCTCCTTGATAACGAGCACTGGAACGAGTGTATGGACGGCATCGGGTCTGTCTCGCAGGCTATCGGAAAGAACGTTGTCTGACATCAGGGTAGAGACGTCCCGCCGGGACGTCTCTACAATCACCCCATGCACACGCTCACCCTCACTCCGCCGGCACGAAGCAACCCTGGGACCGATATCACTATCGGTGCCGGCGCGCTGCAGCAGTGCGCTCTCCATGCGAAAAGTCATAGCCGGATCGTCGTGTTGTACGATGAAGGAATCGAATCCATCGCAACGCGTGTCATGCATGCAATAGGAGACTGTGTGCGGATTCCGGTACAAAGCGGCGATGCCTCGAAGTCGCTGAAGGAAGCGGATCGGATAGTTTCGGTGATGCTGGAACAAGGGTGTACGCGAAAGACGCTCCTCATCTGCGTCGGCGGCGGCATGATCACCGACCTCGGCGGATTCGTCGCGAGTGTCTTCATGCGTGGCATCCAGTGTGTGCACGTCCCGACGACGCTCCTCGGTATGGTGGACGCCGCGATCGGCGGTAAGACTGCCGTGAACGTTGGGTCCAAGAAAAACATGATCGGTACCATCACGCATCCCAGAGCTGTGATAATCGATACCGAACTCTTGCAAACACTCCCTGATTCGCAGCTTGCGGAAGGACTCGCAGAAGTCATAAAGGTCGCTGCAATCATTGACGATCCTTTCTTTCAATGGCTCGAAGAAGTCATGCCACAGATCCTCAAACGACATCCAGCAATTTTGGAAGAATGCGTCATTCGTGCGGTGTCCGCGAAGGTGAAGATCGTCGAAGCCGATGAGCATGACCGCGACGAACGGCTGCTCCTCAACTTCGGTCACACGGTCGGTCATGCAGTGGAAGCGCTTTCCGGATACAAGCTCTCCCACGGCAACTGCGTCAGTATCGGTGTCGTAGCCGAAATGACACTGACGGATTTCAAGGACCGTGCTCGTGTCGAAAAAATTCTGACACTGGTCGGACTTCCACTTGCGATTCCGCCCGCAATGAAGCCGGAGGATCTGTGGACAGTGATGCTCTCAGACAAGAAGAACGAAGGCGGTGTCGTACGCATTGCCGTTCCGAAGCGCATGGGGGAGGGCGCGGTGCATACTCTCACACATGAAACATTTCTGACTCTCTTTCGATGAGCAAGCTTCTCCGGATACCGGCCATGCGGATCCAGAGCGACTGCGTGATCACGCTCCCCGGTTCCAAGTCTCACGCAAATCGGGCCATCGTGTGTGCGTGTCTGTCACCGACAGCGACGACGATCCAGAATGCGACACCGTGCGACGACGTTCTCGTGATGGTAGAGAATGTACAGAAGATGGGATTCGGGATTGAGTGGATTGATAGATCGAAGGGGGAGTTGAAAGTTGAAAGTGAAAAGTGGAAAGTGAAAAGTGAAAAATCCGTTGTTTTGGATTGCCACAATGCCGGAACGACACTGCGGTTTCTGACGTCCGTCGCATCACTTGTTCCTGGCGAATGGATTGTCACGGGAGACGATCACATGAAGCGGCGACCGATTGGCGATCTCACAAAGGCGCTGCGGGCACTTGGTGCCGTCATCACGGATAAGGGAGGATGTCCGCCGCTCGAGATTCGCGGAGGTACACTTCGGGGTCGCGCGGTGCGACTCAAGGCTGATATCAGCAGTCAGTATCTGACGTCTCTGTTGCTCATTGCTCCGTTACTGGAGGGAGGCCTCACAGTGGAGCTTGCGGGTGCTCTGGCGTCAGCTGGGTACGTGGAGCTTACCGAGAAGACAATGAAAGATTTTGGCGTACAGTTCAGTCGTAAAGAGAATACATTTTTTGTTCAACATGGCCACTACACATCTCCGTCGTCCTACGAGATAGAAGGCGACTGGAGTGCCGCGGGTCCGTGGTTCGTGCTCGAGGCTCTGACCGGGAGTTCGATCCGGATGCCAAATCTCCGCATGGATTCGATGCAGTCCGACCGCAAACTTCCCGACGTCATCAAGAAACTGAAAAAGCCGGGAGACATGACCATCGACTGCTCCGAAATTCCGGATCAGGTGATGAATCTCTGTGTACTCGCGGCATTCCGAAAGGGGACTGTGACGTTCACGAAGATCGCGAATCTCCGGAAAAAAGAATGCGACCGTATTCAGGTTATCGCATCTGAATTGAAGAAAGCCGGTGTCGATATTCGCGAGCGCGGGGACGATCTTCTGGTGCGCGGCGTAGGTGGTCTCGAGAACATTGCACAAGGAGTGGTGACGCTGGATACACATGACGATCATCGGATGGCTATGGCGTTTGCGATCCTCGGACTCGTCAGAGGTAACGTCACGATCAAAAATCCCGACTGCACAGCGAAAAGTTATCCGAACTTTTTCTCAGATCTAGAAAAAATCCTCCGCTCCAGTAAGCCCTTGAGCGTCGTCGGGATGCGTGGTGTTGGGAAATCAGCGCTGGGCCGAAAGCTTGCAGGAAAACTGCGACTCAAGCACATCGATAGTGATCATCTGTTTCAGGATGCTCATGGTCCGATCAAGGATTTCATCGCCGCTAAGGGCTGGGATGAGTTCCGCAGGAAAGAGGAAGAGATCATCGCAGGTGCGATCGCTCCCGGCACCGTTCTGTCGCTCGGTGGTGGAGCCTTAGGTTCGGCCCGAACGCGCAAGCTCATCAAAGACACAACCGTCGCCATCTGGCTGCAGGCCAAAGAGGCTGAGCTGATCAAGAGGCTTCAGAACGGGAAGAGGCCGCCACTCACAAATCTGCCGATTCACGAGGAAGTCCGAAAATTTCTTCTCGAGCGCGGCCCTCATTACCGCGAGGTTGCGGCGATGGAAGTGTCGCCCAAGCTCCGTTTCGGGGAACAGATTCCGTTTGTTCTCCGCACACTTCGTCAGATTTTCATCGGAACTCCACGCCCCAAACGCTGATGTTCGTCGTCACGCTCCCGCCTTCGGCCGCCAAGAATCCGCAAGCGTTTGCTCTCAAAGCCAAACGTGAGGGCGCGGACATTCTAGAAATCCGATCGGATCTGACACCCGGAGTGCAGCCGTTCCGTTCGACACTACCGCTGCTTGTGTCTGTGCGTGGCACGAATGACAGCCTCGTCGATCTTCTCACTCCTGCCTTCGTTGATATCGAAGAAAGTTCAGATGCGGTCTGGCTACCCAAGCGCGCCAAACTGATTCTGAGTTTTCACGATCACGACGCGACCCCCTCGCTTGCTGTACTGAAAGCTACTGCAAATCGCATGCGAAAAGAAAAGCCTTGGGCCATCAAGATCGCAACCTTCGTGAAATCATACAATGATCTCGTGACGCTGAAAAAACTGCAAGACTGGCTTGTGAGTACGGGGCAGCGCTCGATTGTTCTTGGCATGGGACCGAAGGCACATCTTTCTCGCGTCACCTCGCCGTTTTGCAATGTCTTCACGTACGCCATGCTCGATCCAGCGGATGCTGCAGCGCCCGGTCAGTTGCCAATGTCATTCTACGCTTTGATGAAGGGCCGAAAGCATCCGAAGTTATTCGGTATTCTCGGCGGGGCGCATATCACTGCTTCTTTGAGTCCGGTCATTCATAATGCGCTTTTTTCGCGTCATAAGATCGATGCACTGTATTCATGTTTTCCGTCTGACGACTTTGCGGCTGTGACAACACTCCACACTCTCGGCATCAAAGGACTTTCAGTCACGGCACCTTTTAAGCGTAAGGCTTTCGAGATCGCGTCAACATTGGAACCGATCTCCGAAAAGCTGGGTGTAGCGAACACTCTTATTCGCTCGGGTACGAAATGGAGAGGTTTTCTGACAGATGCGTACGGTATCGAAGAAGGCTATGGAGCGCTGAGTAAAGCCAAAAACGTCGCTATCCTCGGTGCGGGGGGAGCCGTCCCATCCGCGATTCTCGCCGTGCGTTCACGGAGTCCCAAAGCGGTCATTACGGTGTTCGCACGAGATGTAAAAAAAGCGAAGAAAACGCTTCAAGCATTCGGAGTGAATGTCGATGTACTTGAGAATGCCGCTTCATTCACTGCCGACGCCGTCATCTGTGCCGTTTCGGCGGACATTGCACTTCCCGTTCCGTCACCGGAATCCAAAAAATCAATCGCCATCGATCTCCGGTACGGAAAAGAAACTGAGTTTATGAAAACGGCGAAGCAAAAGAAATTCCGCGTTCATGACGGAACTAATATGCTGATTCATCAGGCGTTGAAGCAATTCCGACACTTCACCGGCAAGACGCCGTATGATGACGATGAAACATTCCTGCGTCCGATTCTCACATCTTTCCTCTCTTCTCATGGCCAGTAATACCTTCGGAACACTTCTCAGAATCACGACGTTCGGCGAGTCCCACGGTATCGCACTTGGCGTCGTCATCGACGGTTGTCCGGCGGGTATCGCACTTTCTGAAAAGGATTTCCTGACGGATCTCGCACGTCGTCGTCCGGGTCAGAGTGCGGTCACCACTGCGCGCAAAGAGGAAGACACACCGACGATTCTCTCCGGCGTCTTCGAGGGTAAGACCACCGGCATGCCGATCGCGGTCATCGTCGGCAATACGAATCAGAAGCCTGAAGCGTACGAGAAGCTTAGAAACGACTACCGCATCGGCCACGCTGACGCGACGTTTGCAAGCAAGTATGGCCACAGAGATCATAGAGGTGGTGGCAGACAATCCGGGCGGGAGACGGTTGCTCGTGTGATCGCGGGCGTTGTCGCCAAGAAAATTCTCCCGAAGAAGCTCAAGATCATCGGTCACACTGTGCAGATCGGACCGTTTGAAGCTAATACATTCAAGCCCAAGACGATCGAACAAAATCCGGTGCGCTGCGCAGATCCAGTCGTCGCCAAGAAGATGGAAGCCTACATTTTGAAGCTCAAGAGTGAGGCCAACTCCACCGGAGGCCTCATCGAAATCCGTGTTCAGCATCCGCCCAAAGACCTCGGGGATCCGGTGTTCGATAAACTGAAGTCCAAGCTCGCAAATGCCCTCATGACCATCGGTGCCGTCACTGGCGTGAGTTACGGCGCTGGTTTCAGAACTGCTTCGATGCAGGGTCAGGATTACGTGAAGAACAAAGAGAACTTCGGCGGCATGCTCGGTGGCATCTCGACAGGCGATGACTTGATCCTGAATATCAGCATCAAACCAGCGTCGTCCATCGGACAGGTCGCCAAGGAAGGCCGTCACGACCCATGCATCGTTCCGAGGGTCATACCGGTTGCCGAAGCGATGGTGGCGCTAGTTTTGGCGGATTGCTATTTGCTTCAACACACGTATGAAGGTTATAGGGGATAGGTTATAGGGTATAGCTCCATCCATCATCTTCTACCTTCGCGTTCATTACCTATCACCTATCACCTCTAACCTATAACCTTCCATGACTCAGCATCTCACCATCCCGCTCATTCGGGCCGCCATCGATGAAGCCGACGACATTCTGCTCAAGGCGCTCGCCACGCGTTTCCGCGCGATCGGGCATCTTAAGGACATCAAGCGCGATACCGGCGTGCAAGTCGAAAGCCCGTCGCGTGAAACCGAACTGAAGGCTCGCTGGAAGAAGAAGGCTGAAGAACTGAGGCTTCCGACCGAGCTCACGCTTCTGATCCTGGATTTCATCCTCGCCGAGAGTAAAAAAATCCAAAGTTCTTGATTCTCGCAATGCATTCTTCACTTTTCACTCTTCACTTTTCATTTCGCCATTGATCGTCTCTCGAAAGCTCACCGTCGGCGTCATCGGAGGGACTGGCAAAACCGGTTCGCAGTTTGCAAATCTTTTCCGCAGCGCCGGTTTCCGCGTTCGCGTGACCGGTGAGAAGACGAAAGCGAAAAACGCCGCACTCATCCGGGACTCCGACATCGTTCTTTTTGCGCTGCCTTTGTCGAGCGCCGCCGAGATCATGAAGAAAGAACTCGCGTCCGCAACCCGCCGAGACCAGCTCATTCTCGATGTATCGTCACTGAAGTCCCGCGAAACTGAGGCGATGAAAACGGCACTCGGTGAGATCATCGGTATGCACCCGCTCTTCGGTCCGGGTACCGATCCTGCGGGCGAACGCGTTATCCTGTGTCCGGTCCGTGCATCGAAACAGACTGTCATATCGTTGCGCTCGGTCCTCACATTGATGAAGCTACAAACTGACATCATGACACCGGAAAAACATGACGAACTCATGCTGACGGTACAAGTCATCCCGCATCTCAAGAGCCTTCTCATGGCCGATGTCCTTCGGTCTCAGAAACAAGATCTCGGAACTGTCCTCAAGACCTGCACCCCGACCTACGAAATGGAATTTAACGTTATCGCTCGTTTCCTTGACGATCATCCTGATCTCTACATGCCGATTATCTTTAGGAATCCTGGCACTCCGAAAGTACTTCGAGCCCTGCAGAAAGCCATTTCAGAGTACCTCCGCATTGCCGAATCGGGGGATCTTCCGGCTGCCGAAAAAAGGTATCGGGACTGTCAGACCGTCTTCAAGCCGCACCTCAAAAAAGCCCGCGCTCACAGCGAAGCCTGTATCCGCACACTTCTTTCTCTCACCCGATGACCGTGTATACCCTAGGGCCTGCCGGCACCTTCTCACATGAAGCAACACTCGCGATTTTTCCGGATGCCGATATCCGCTTCGCGCCTAATTTTGATCGATTGTTCGATTTGCTTGCAGCCGATAAGACCACGCTCGGTGTCGTCCCTATTGAGAACTCGCTCCACGGTTCCATCGATGAAATTTTAGATCTCCTTCGTGAGACTGACGTGAAAATCTGGCGCATGCATGACGTTCGCATTCGCCACGCGTTCGGCTGTCAGAATCCGAAGACAATTACGACGGTTGCCAGTCACCCGCAGGCACTTCGTCAAAGCCGACTGTGGCTCAAGAAACAATATCCGGAAGCGATTCATCTTTCTACCGCTAGCACCGCTTCCGCAGTTGAGCTCGCAAAGAAAGATCCGTCGGTCGGCGCCGTCGCCTCACCGAAGCTCATGAAGGAATCTGGCTTAATGATCGTGAGTGAAGATGTGGAAGGCACCAACAACACCACGCGTTTCGGCATCGTGTCGGCAACCGATCCTTTCCTCGGCGCAAAGAGAACCCAAATGAGCATCGCCATTCATCCACCGAAAGACGACAGACCCGGACTGCTTCATCTTCTTCTCACTCCGTTTAAGGTCTACGACGTGAACCTCACCCGTATCGAAAACCGTCCGACCGGCAAACGCCTCGGTGACTATAACTTCTTCGTCGATTTCGTAGGCAGTCGTGATGACGCGCGGACGAAGAAGGTCATGGCTGAACTTTCAGAACTCGCTGAGATCAGAATTCTCGGTGAGTGGTAATCTTTCCACATCCTTTATGTCCTCTCCGTTCTCGAAGCTACCGATTCCCAAACCCGATCCACTCTTTGCAATCGGTGCCGAGGCGCAGGCTGCGGGACCTAGGGCCATCAATGGAACACTCGGGATTTTTATGGACGAAAGTGGCAAGCCGCTCCTCTTTCCGAGTGTCAAGAAAGTGCTGAAAGACTTGGAAGAGAATCTTGGGGGATTCAATTATTCGTATCCGCTCCTGACGGGTTTGCCGGGATTTCGCGAAGCCGTGACGAAGCTCATCAGCCACGATCCTCAGGAAGTCGTAGCGTCCATCGCTTCCACCGGCGGTACAGGAGCGCTTGCGATCAACCTGCGGCTCATGAAGATGCTCCTCGGCGAAGAGAACAATAGCGTCATTCTTCCGGTTCCGGCGTGGGGCAATCATCCGCCGGTGTGCAAGTGGGCAGGACTCGAGATCGTGGAAGCACCGTACATTCACAGCGGCACCGCATCCGTGGACGCTGTCATTGCGACGGTGAAAAAACAGACCAAGCCGTTCGGTATTCTGCTGCAGGTCGGCTGTCACAATCCGACTGGTCTGGATTACACCACGGATCAGTGGCGAGATTTGATCAACGCACTCGCCGAAAAAGAGTGTGTCGTACTGATGGACTTCGCGTATCAGGGATTCAAGGGTGAGCCCGAGGAAGACGCCGAGCCCATCCGCATGTGTCGCGAACGGAACGTGACGACTCTCGTGACGTGGAGCGCTTCCAAGAACCATTCCATCTACGGCCTCAGGACAGGACTCGCTGCCGCGTTCGTCAAAAATGAAACCGAGAAGAACACAGTCGAGGGCACGTACTCAACTATCAGCCGTGGTTTGCATTCGGCAGCACCCACGTTCGGTCAGGCGATCGTGGCACTTGTCCAAGAAAGGTGCCCCGATGTCTGGAGATCAGATCTGGCCACAGCGCGCGCAACACTCACCTGTAAGCGAAAGCTCATGGTCGAGAAGCTTCCAGGGGCCTTCCACAATTCACTCTCAGGCTACGGCATGTTCGCCATGCTGCCACTGACCGAGGCGCAAGTGAATCGGCTCAAGCACGAGCACAAAGCCTTCATCCTCCTCGACGGCCGCATCAACATTGGCGGTATTCCGGAGGCGAGGATTGGGGAGTTGTGTGGGAAGAT
>JAGORY010000008.1:17223-21057 GCA_018062585.1 Candidatus Peribacteraceae bacterium
CATTCTGAAGGAGTTGGGATTGTGGTCGTTGCACTTGAGTCGGCCCCCACCCCCGGCCCCTCCCCCCGGCTCCTGCGGGAGCAGCGGGGTGAGGGGAGCTCTGTTCTTACGCAGTTCGATCAGTTGCGGGGGAGAGTGTGGCAAGGTACGAGCGAACGTAAGTATTCGCCTCATGGGTTCGTGGAACGTGCACGAGCAATGCGTCGAGCGCCTACGGAAGCGGAGAAAAGACTGTGGCAGGAACTCAGAGGAGACAAGATCAATGGCATTCGCTTCAGACGACAGCATCCCATCGGACTCTATATCGTTGATTTTTATTCAGATGAACTCAAGCTGGTTATCGAAGTCGATGGAGAAATCCATAATGATCCTGAGCTCAAAGAGTATGAATTTCATCGAACCGAAGATCTAAAATCCCGTGGGATTTCTGTCATGCGATTTTCCAACGCCGATATTTTCGAGCGCTTGAAGGTTGTACTTTCGTCGATTCGTGCTTTTGGCAGAGCTCCCCTCACCCGGCCGACCGAAGACGAGCCGAGCGAGGCTGAGGTCCCGGGGGAGGGGCCGGGGGTGGGGGCGAATGCAACAGGCAAGAGCATGCACACATCTTCTCCCTCGAACCCAGCTGGGGATGGGGGCGTAGAAACGGAACAGGGGCCGGGGGCGAAAGCAACACTCCTGAAAGTTCGTCTTCCGTCTCATCTCACGCGTTTCATCATCCTCCACGGTTCCATCACCTTGGATGGTGTCGCGCTCACGGTTGCGGACCTGAAGGGGGCGGAGGTCACCGTCGCCATCATCCCGCATACTCTTGCGAACACGACACTTGGATCACTGAAGAAAGGCGATACGATCAACGTCGAATCTGATATCGTCGGCAAGTACATCCTCAAAGCCCATGGGAATGAATGACGCTCCAGACTTCGGCAAGATTGCAGTCGATCCGGCGTGGAACGTCGTGATCGTACGGTCCGTCTGGTATGACGAGCTCACGTCACAGATGGCAAAAGATGCGACGGACTCTCTCGTCGCGGCTGGTATCAGCGCGGAGAACATTCATATCATTGATGCTCCCGGCTCGTACGAACTGCCGCTTCTCTGTAAGCAGGCACTGCTCTCGGGCGCAGACGCTTGCATCGCGTTCGGCATCGTCGTGCAGGGTGAGACGCATCATGCTCGTCTGGTTTCAGAACAAGCTGCGGCGGGCATCATGCACGTCCAGCTTGAACTCATGAAGCCGATCGTCTTTGAGGTGATCTTCGTCGACACACTCGAGGATGCGCGTGAGCGGGCGACGGGGAAAGGGGCCAAAGGACCGCTCGCGGCGAAGACGGCACTGACTTCTCTTGCGCGACTCAAGGATTTGCATTGAGGCGTGTTGTATAACAGATGTGTTCAAGCGTACGATCGCACCCGTCCGCTTTCCAACCCACTTATGTCCCTCCGCCGAAGTCTTGCTCTGGCAGCCGTCCTGATGTTTCCGCTTGTCGTATCGGCAGCCGGACTTTTCCCTGATGTCGGAGACAATCATCCGTTCAAGGCGGAGATCGAGCTTCTTGCGAGAGCGAGTGTCGTGAAAGGCAATCCCGACGGAAAGTTTTATCCCGACAAGAGTGTCAACCGCGCCGAATTCCTGAAGATGCTCTATACCGCGACCGGTCGTACGCCGAACGCTGTGTCGTCCTCCTGTTTCTCCGATGTGGAACGTGGCAGCTGGTACGAGTCGTACGTTTGCGACGCTGCATCGAAGCAGAACGCTTTCGTCCAAGGGTACAGCGACGGAAAATTTAGGCCCGCAAGTCCGGTCAGTCGCACCGAAGCATTGAAGATGGTGATCACGGTCTTTGGTTTCAGCGCACCGGACATCACATCCAATGATCAGGACATCATCAAATTCGTCGATGTCTCGGTCACCGCTTGGTACAGCAAATACATTCGCGCCGCGTATCGCATCGGCATTCTGCCGATCATGTCCCAAGGCGGAGCGCACTTCTACCCAGAACAGGAATTGCTCCGCGGCGAAGCGGCTGCATACATCTCCAATGCCATGAACCCTGCGTCGGAAAAGAGCTCATCGTCATCGTCGAGCAGTGTGTCATCCTCCACGACAAGCGCCATGAGTTCGTCCTCGTCGTCCGGCCCCGTTCCCGTGACGATGAACGTTTCGTTCCCGTTCACGGACTCCACGCGTTTCTCTGGCAAGATGTCCACGAGTTACCTCTTTGAGCTCAAGAGTGCAAAGACGCAGGTGTCGGTCACGGTTCAGACGACCGGATACTATCCGTCGGACGTCACCTGCCGCCTCTATCTCATGGGCGAATCCGGTTTCTCGGATGAGTACTACCTCGGCGTCCAGAACGAGAGCAGCTGCTCGATCGTCGTCAACGCGCGTCCCGGCAAATACCAGCTGCAGTTGCAGCCGACCGTCGCCGACGTGCCCTACACCGTGAGCGCCGCCATCGGCCAAACCGACGGCAACGACGGTTTCATCGACGCTCTCAATATCGGCGACATGACGCCACGCACCGCCGTCCTCGAGACCGGTGACCTCTACGACTGGTACACCTTCACGATGACGAAGAAGCTCACGGCAACTGTGGATGTCACAGCCGTGGAAAAACTGACCTGCATCATCTACACACCGTCGGATGTCGATCAATTCGGATTCTCGGGTCCCGAGTGCGGCAAGCCCTACGAATTCGTACCCGGTGTGAAGTACACTGTCGGTATCGGCCGCGGTACCGGTGTGAGCGCGATCAAGAAGATCACCTATACGCTGAAGTGGCAATAAGACCTCTCTAGACATCAAGAACGCCCCTCCCAGGGCGTTTTTTTTATGCTATTATTTCGTCCCATGAAGAAACGATCCAACGATCCGGTAGCCGAGGCTGTGAAGGCGATGAAAGCCGGGAAGTTCGTGATCGTCGTTGATGATGCGGAACGTGAAAACGAAGGAGATATCGTGCTTGCCGCCGAATTTGCCACGTCTGAGAAACTGGCGTTCATGATCCGTCACACCGGTGGTGTCGTCTGTCTTGCGCTCAATAATGAAATTGCCGACCGGTTGGATCTTCCCGTCATCGTGCAGCGGCACACGACGAATCCCACGAGTCCTCATTTCACTGTGAGCATCGAGGCTGCGCACGGAGTTACGACCGGCATCTCAGCCGCTGATCGGGCCAAGACCATTCTCACTGCCATGAATCCCAAGGCCGAACCCGAGGACCTGAGTCGTCCCGGTCATGTCTTTCCGCTGCGTGCCCAAGATGGCGGCGTGCTGTGGCGCTGCGGTCATACCGAAGCATCTGTCGATCTCTGCAAAATCGGAGGTCTCCGCGAGGGTGCAGTCATCAGCGAACTCATGAACAAAGACGGCACAATGATGCGGCTTCCTGAACTCACGGCGTTCGCGAAGAAATTTCACATCCCGCTGCTCGCCGTAAAGGACCTGGTGGCGAAACGTCGCAAAGATGAGTCACTCATCATTCTCGCAGCCCGCAGTGAACTTGAGACGCGCTATGGACACTTTGAGATTTCGGTCTACACGGATGTCCTGCACCGCAAAGAACATGTAGCCTTGAAGATGGGCGAGATTGATTCCAAAAAGCCCACACTCGTTCGCATGCATTCCGAGTGCATCACTGGTGATGTGTTTGGTTCGCATCACTGTGACTGCGGTCAGCAGCTGGATCTTTCGATGAAGATGATCGCCGCCGAAGGCAAAGGCATTGTCGTGTACCTGCGGCAGGAGGGCCGCGGCATCGGGCTCACGAACAAGATCCGGGCGTACGCACTGCAGCACTTAGGCTACGACACTGTGGACGCCAATCGTGC
>JAGORY010000068.1:0-2886 GCA_018062585.1 Candidatus Peribacteraceae bacterium
AAACGCCGATGTTCTCGGATTGATTTGATGAGAAGAAGAAGGCTCGCAGAAAATGGCAGAAGAAGCCATAGCCCGAACTGATTTGGGCCACTCATGAAGCTCTGGATGCGGCGGATATCACTGGCTTCCAGATACTGGAATGAAGCAATAGCTGTCGTCGGTTGGTAGAGGGAATGGAGATCGGAGTAGCCGATGGACGTAAAAAACGAGAGCGGCACGAATAACGTCACGATGCCGTAGATCGCGGCGACGGCGGCGACCATGACGATAGTCCTCGCGGCAGCAAACAGAAAATTGCGCGACCACGACACACGGCGCAGTAGAAAGAATGCAACGAGGGGCAGGAAATCGTACTTGAATCCGAGGAGGAAACGTTTGTCAGCCGCGCTGAGATCCAGACTGAAGGAGGACCCCGCTCCGCTCGACAGTGACACCGCAGCTCCGAGCGCGACCCCGAGCACGATGCACCAGTCGAGGAGATCGAGGGACCAGACCGACTTCTGCTCCACGGGTTCCTTGGTACGGATGATCTCGATCATCGCGATTGTCATGATGACCGCAAGCAATACCTCTTTCCACAGTGTAAGGATCGCAAGCGGCGCATGATTCTGACCTTGAAGCGCATGCGTGAGTACGGTCACGAGCATCGCATGCATCGGCAAGACTGCGATGAGGATGAGAGACAATGACTCGCGAAGGCGTTGAAGCATCGTCTTCCACTTTACTTCTTCTTGTCACCGCGTGCGAACCCGAGTCTCTCTTCATCGGACCGGAAGACCGAACCGGCTTTCAGGACTTTTTCGACCGCATCGATGCACGCGCTGCTCACGTTCTTGCCGTAGAGCTTCGGAGCGGCGCGCATCTCCTTGTTGTCCCACGCGAATTCGATGAGTGTCTTGATGAGACCCGAGTCTACGGGCGGCGCGATGATGTTGCCACCGTTGATCGCTGATTCGCTCCTGTCCGATCCGAAGCGAAGCGTGACGCACGGAACCCCGAGCACGTTCATCTCCTCCTGCATCGAGCCCGAGTCAGTGGCGCACACAGCGGCCTTGCTCATAGCCGCGATGACATCCACATACTCCGCCCACACCGGTGAGAGAATGAAGTTCGGATATTTCTTCGCAAGTGCCTCCACGTCGGCCTTGAGTCCGTATCGTTCGAATGCGCCCGCAGTCTGGATCATGGTGATGAGAAGTACACTGCGGCCTTCTTCAATGAGGGATTTCATCGCCGAGTAAATGGCGCGGAACCGCGGCTCCGAGAAACAGTTTTCGCGACGATGGATACAGAACCGGACGAAGTCTCCTCGTTCAAGAGCTGGGTATTTTTCAAAAATTGCTACCCGCTTCCCGCTACTCGCTATCCGCTCCAATGCCTCTTCCGTCGCGTCCACGACCGAATTCCCGACAACAGCGATGCGATCCTCGGCATACCCTTCGGCAAGCATGAATTCACGATCGAGCTCCACGGGTGCCAGGTGGATGCCGGTCGCGGCTTCGCTGCAGCGCGTATTGAACTGCTCGGGATACGGCTCTTGTGATCCCCTCTTCCAGTTTTTCCGGTCCATGAGAAACGACCTCCATTGTGCGATATCTGTAATTTTCAATTTTTCTGCTGAGCCTGACGAAGGATCAATTTTCAATGTCTCATAGTCAGGAGTTAATGTCCGAATACCTGCCTCAACGTGGACAGACGCAAACCCATTGCAGTATCCGGCGTTGCTTGCGGCCATCGCGGTCGTGGTGTCACCGTGCACGTACGGAATGACAGTCTTCCCGCGCGCTTTCAGTTCGGCCATCACCGCTCCTAAGCGTCCGATGATCTGGCTCACCACTTCGTGCATCGAACCGCGGACATTGAGATTGAAATCCGGTTGCACACCGAATTCTTTGAGCATGCCTCCGCTCAAGTTTTCATCGTAGTGCTGACCGGTGTGACCGAGGATCACCTGGTGCCCCCGTTTTTTGAGTTCTTTAAACAGCGGAATCTGCTTAATGATATCCGGCTTCGTAGCAATGAGAATCAGATGGACATGACCGTCTGGCCATCCGGCAACTTCGTCGAGGAACCCAGTGCGGGCAAACGTGATCTGATCCATAGGACCGCCCGAGTGTAGAGCATTTCGGCCCTCGGCGCTGGGAGGGGCGACAGAAGGATGGCACAATACAGACGATAGCACTGTGTCAGATACCACAGCATCACGGCCATAACCGTCATGAGCGTCATAAAAAGGAGCGGAGTGACGCTGGCCGCGAGATCCATGCCCATCGGGCCACCGGTATTGCGGATCGTGACATTGATCGTGTTCTTTCCGGTCTCCATGTACGGTCCGAAATCGAAGATACGACCTCGTCCGGCACCGTCGCAAAACTGGACGATGTTCTTTGGCATCGTCTGTCCGTTGATAACGATGGCCTCGACGCAGTCATCGGGGCGGACGCGGAAGAAACGGTGCTGCGCGAGCTTCGGCACGATGAGATCGGTCATGACGACGATGGTGTCCGCATCGAAATCGCGTGAAATCGGCAGACGTTCCACGGCTTCGTATGCTCCGTTCACGAGGTATCCTTGCGTGTGCGGCTGGACGACAAGCATCGGGTGAACGGCAAACAGAACCACGATCGCGATCACCGCAAGCATCGTATCGACGAGGAACGCACGGTTGATGCCGAAGAGATGTTGCGGTGCGACAAGGCTGTGCACAGGCTTGATCACTCCCGAATCCGTGAGCATGAAATACGTGAGCAGCAGGAGCGCGCCGTTCCGGAGATTGAGCATGAGCATCGGGAGCGTGTGCTGCCCGATTAAGTCATTGTAATGCGCAGGAAAAATCCACTTCGTGAGATACGCCGTGAGTAGCGTGAGACCGATGACGAGGATCGC
>JAGORY010000068.1:2986-5333 GCA_018062585.1 Candidatus Peribacteraceae bacterium
GCCACGATGGTCACGAGCCACGCCCCTGCGAAATCCGAGCCCTGTGTCAGACTGTGTGCTATCCAAAAGAGCGTTGTCGCCAGCGGTGGATACTCGCTGTTCACATGGAGAGACGCGTCCGTTTGATGCGCCGAAGCACGGGTCGCGATGTCGCGGTACACGCTGATGTCCATGGCAACCGAGGTATCACCATGATGCGCATACGCGAGGAACGCGAAGGAGGCGAGACAGAAGATTCCGAAGACATCGAAAGCCCACAGTCGTACAAATGGCAGGATAGCGGGCATCCACAACCGGAAACTCTGTGCCGTAGAAGGAAGGGAAATGTGAGACAAAATCCTCTTAGTATAGCAAAAAAGAGGGTTTTTCTCAATGCTCGGAGTCCGCCTATTCCTAGAGATAACGGTGTTCCTTCACGTTTCCCGTGTCATCGAAGACGTAGAGCAACGGTTTTCCGGTCGGAATATTGAGGTCCAGCACCTGTTCCTTTGTGAGGCCATCCAGATGCATGACGATGGACCGGAGGCTGTTGCCGTGTGCGGCGACGATGATATTTTTCTGCGCAAGAATTTCGGGAAAAATCTTCTTCTCCCAGTACGGCAACGTTCGTGCGGCGGTATCTTTCAGGCTTTCGCTCATGCCTTCAGGATTGAGCTCGGTCTTATCAGCGGGAGGCGGAACGTCGTAACTGCGGCGCCAGAGATGCACCTGTTCAGCGCCGAATTTCTGAGCAGTTTCTTCTTTATTGAGTCCCTGAAGCGATCCGTAGTGACGTTCGTTCAGCGCCTGGTCGTATTCCGTCGGAATGCCGGTTTGTCCGCTCGCTTCCAGAATGATCTGGAGCGTGTCATTCGCGCGCTTCAGCTTGGAGGTGAAGGCCTTATCGAACCTGTACGACTGGAGCATCTTGGCCGCCGCTGCAGCTTCCTGCTCACCTTTTGCCGAGAGAGGGACATCGACCCATCCCGTGAATCTGTTTTCCAGATTCCACTGCGATTCACCGTGCCTGATCAGAATGAGGGTACTCATACACGCGCGATCCTAGCATGAGCTCAGGCACTTCTATAGCGAAACAATCCGAGACATGATCACAGACCTGCTAAAAACGTACTGTAAAAAAGAGCGATTTCGGGTATAATGACGAGAAATGGATCTCGAACGCATGACACACTCCGGCTACAAACTCTCAGTCGTTATCGCCATCGTGCTCTCACTGATGGTCGTAACGCTGGCCGCGGTACTCGGACGCGGAGCGCTCAACCTGAAGGGATCACTTCTCTTGGATGAGCCAACAGATGTCACGGTCATCGCGGCGATGGCACCGAAACTTGAGGAGCAGAACATCGGCATCCGCGGCATCGATTTTCTGCGAAGGGAAAAACGCGGTGAGAATGAAAAGCCGTACTTCGCCTATCAAGTGAAGACCTCTGATGATGCGTATCATCTCGTGAAGCTCGGCTTCGACGAAGAGGAGAGGAAGTGGGTCATCGTCACGTACGAGTCACTCCGCGCCGACCCGATCACGACGGACGAGACCATCGTTCCGTAAGGACAAGCACAGGAAAAACAACGACCGCATTCAGAATCCTGCGAAAGCGTGTTGGCTCTTGGACGAGTCTCCACAGCCATTCTAGCCCAAGCGAGCGTAAGACCTCTGGAGCACGCAAACGCACCCCAGCGAGAAAATCAAACGTACCGCCGACCCCCATCGCGACGTTGACCGACGTCAGTTTCGGAAGATTCCGCCTGATCCACATATCCTGTGTCGGAGCGCCGTACGCCACAAGAAGCATCTCGGCACCCGACGCGTTGATCATCGCGACGATCTGTGGTTCTTCCTCGGCTCTCGGCGAACCAGAAAAAGTTCCTGCGATGCGAAGTGTGGGATTTTTTTGCTGCAGAACTGCGGCTGCCTTTTTGGCAACACCCGGTGCTGCGCCCAACAAAAAAACTGAGGGGGCATTCGTTGCTTCGGTGACAGCACAGACAAGATCGATTCCTGTCACGCGCCCGGGGAGCCTGAACCCCTGCCTCCGAGCGGCCCACAGAAGCCCCGCGCCGTCCGCAACGTTGAGGTCGGAGGAGTTCAGGAGTTCCTTGAACGCAGGATCGCGAGAGGCCGCAACGAGCATTTCTGGGTTCGGCGTCATGACATGACATCGTTCTTTCGAGCTCCGGAGAGCCAGAATCGTATCCCGTGCCTCGGTCAATGTAACGGCATCAACCCGCACGCCGAGAATGGAAACGCATGAATGCATCTAGTGCAGTATAATGGAACTCTCGCATGCGAATGTCCCCGCTTCTCATCGGCATGACACTGACCCTGCTCGTTGCCTGTCAGTCGCAG
>JAGORY010000009.1 GCA_018062585.1 Candidatus Peribacteraceae bacterium
GTTCCCTCGGTCGGAGCGGTGAGAACAGGGAGGCCTGAACCGAGTTTCTGAAGTGAGTACATCGTGCGGGGAGTGTAGGGGAAAGCCTTGACGCTTGCTACGGATATTCTGTACCCTCCTACAGCTTTATGCTCGGAAAGTTACGTTGGCGTCGGCGTCTACGCGTGCACGGTTTCCTGTCACGCTCTGCCTCAAAGAATGGCCGCAAGGTCCTGAAGCGCCGTCGTGCTCAGGGCAGGAAGCGCATTACGGTGCAGAAGAAAACGAAGTAGAGCTTGTACGGAGCCGAGAGGAGTCTTTGCGGTTTTTTACAAATGAAAGAATCTTTCCTGTAGGATTGTGAGTATGGAAGCAGTTCGTACAGCATCGGGTTTTCTGTTCTACGTCTCGGGCATCCTCCTGATAGTCGCCATCGTGCTCGTGAAGAGCGGTCTTGCGTCAGGGGTCGCGCCCTACATGCACATCGCTGATCTGCCAATTCTCTTTGTGGCGATGCTGTATGCCGGAAGCAGCCTGTACGTGAGTCTCTCGCGCGGAAAAAAGTCCTTGCCGCTCCTCCTCATCACGTTCGTCCCACTGGGCGTTCTATTTGCCGTGTTCAGCTGGTTCAATTTTGCGCTGCCGTTTCCGACGTTCTAGAGGTTGATCTCCGGAAAAACCGGTCGAGAATCTTCTTTGCTGTCTTTTTGATCGACGACGTCGTGGACCACGATGTCTTTGCGATCGTATCGTCGTCACCGTCTCGCGGGATACTCACGACCGCTTCCGGGATATCGAGCTTGGAGTTTACGAATCTGGCAGCGACGAAGAGATAGTCGCTTAGGCGATTCACAATGACGATAACGGCCTCGGTCACCGGTTCGGAGTTCTCAAGTTCCACGATCCATCGTTCGGCACGGCGGCATACGGTGCGTGCTTCGTGCAGCTTGGCGCCTGCGGCCGAACCGCCGGGTAGGATGAAGCTCGTGAGAGGGGTGAGGTGTTGCTCCATCTCGTCGATCCAGACTTCGAGTATCGTCGCATGCGACGTGTCCATCCTCAGAATATTGGCGCTACTGTCCAAAGGAGTGGCGAGGTCTGCGCCGATCTGGAACAGGAGCGACTGAATCCGAAGCAGTTGCGTCTTCGTGGACATGGGAAGTGTTCCGTCCGCTATCGCTGAACCGATGATGGCATTGAGTTCATCAAGTGTGCCGTAGGCATGCAGCCGGATCGCGGATTTGGAAACACGTTGCCCGCCGAACAGGCTGGTCTTTCCTTTATCGCCGCCACGCGTATAAATCTTCATGCTCATAAGACGCACAGTATACCACTATACCTTCTTCAGCTCCGCAAGCACGCCGGAGTGTATTTTCTCCACTTCCTCCTGCGTCAGTGTGCGGTCGTCGGCGCGGTACGTGAACCGCAGCGTGATCGTCTTGCCGCCTTCGCCTTCGTAGAGATCCGCAACCGCGACGCTACGAAGTAGTGTGTTCATCGACAGCAGTTTTTTCGTGATCGTTGTGAAAGCCGTCTTCGGGATCATCAGTGTTTCGTCGAATTCCACCGCTGGGAATGCGGGGAGCGCTCTACCGATGAAGACGTCGGGTTCGATGGTGAGGAGGGTTTCAAGATCGATGACCGCAACAGCGGCGCGTCCGGCGATATCGAAAGCCTGACGAATGTGTGGCGCGACTTCGGTGAGCAGGCCGATCACTTTTCCTTTACAGAGGATGGAAGCACTCCTGCCTGCGTGTGCGAATGACAGGAGGTTGTCTTTGGTTTGCTCGAATGAAACGGCGTATCCGGCTTGCTTCATGGCTCTCGTGAGGTCGGCTTTGGTCATGAGCAGCGGATCATCTTTCAGTGTCGTCTTCGCTTTGGACGCGGTGAGCAGCGCCAGCTCCGGACGTTCTTTGCCGGGCGAAAAGACCTGTCCGTATTCAAAAAGTTTGAGGACCGATGCATCGGACTTCGTGAGTTCGCGTCCCGCGGTCTCGAGGAGTGCAGGTACTAAGCTCGGACGCATGAGTGAGAGTTCTTCGCCGATAGGATTCTCGATCGACACCGGTTTTGTCGTATTCATGCCGACTTTTTTCAGGACGGTCGGGCTCGTGAATGCTAAGTGCAAGAGTTCGATCACCCGTTCTTCCTTGAGTCCGTCTCGGATGTCATTGATCCGAGGGTCGCGCACCGGAGGCATGATGGAAGCCTCAGGCATGACCGGCGCCACGTTGGCGTAACCGTACGTGCGGGCTACTTCTTCCGCGATGTCCTGAATGTGTGTGATATCGCGCCTCCACGCAGGAGGAGTGACGGTGAGCGCGTTGCCTGATCCCTTCACGTCACAACCTAAGTCCGAGAGGATCTTCTTCACTTTTTTTCCGTCGATGTCGCCGCCGATGTATCCCTGAATCCGTGCGAGGTCTGCCTTCACTACTTTCGGCGTTGTTGCTTTGCCCCACGTTACGAGCTTCGAGCTCACGCGAAAATCTTTTCCGTGTTCGGCGAGGAGCTCCATCGCGCGCCTAAGTCCGGCCGCCGCCGTCACCGGCATGACGCCTTTCTCGTAGACTGTTGCGGCGTCCGTGCGGTGCGCCATCGCGATGGTCGTACGGCGGATGGCGACGGGCTCGGGGATACCAGCCTGCAGAAACACGTTGCGAGTCGAGGGCTTATTCGAGGTGCGGAGTCCTCCCATGACGCCGAAGAGATCGAAGATGCCCTCGTTGTCGCTGATAATGAGTGCGCCTTCGGGGAGATCACGCTGTTTTTCATCGAGCGTCGTGATCGTCTCACCTTTCTTCGCTGTGCGGATGCGGAGCTCTCCCTTGAAATCGTCGGCGTCGAACGCATGGAGCGGCATGCCGATCTCCATGAGTACGTAGTTCGTGACGTCGATCGCGAGGTTGATCGGTCTCCATCCGGTCGCGGCGAGCCTGCGCTGCATCCATTCCGGTGACGGACCCGATGCATCGACATGCAGAAGTGCGGCTTCGTAGTAGGGGATCAAGTCGGGAACTTCATTCGTGAGTGTGAACGGAATGTTTGTGGCTGCGAATTTCATGGCCGGAGTCTTGGGCTCTTTTTTCCACGTCGCAAGTCCCATCGCTACGAGCTCACGGGCGACGCCGATGTGCGAGAAAAGATCGGGACGGTTCGTGATGGCGTGATTATCGATGTGGAAGACGACGTCGGTGAGGCCGAGTGCTTCCCGTAGCGCTGTACCAGGCTTGTATCCGCGCTCCGTAAGGTCAGCGACCGGACGTGCGCCCTGCTCAGGAGTCGTCGGACATAGTGATTCGATCTCCAGTTCTTCGGCGGCACAGATCATCCCCTCACTCTCTTCGCCGCGGATCGTGGCTTTCGTGAGCGTCACCATTTCTTTGCCGCCCGCTTTCACGGTAGCGCCGACGTGCGCGAGTGCGACGAGCATTCCTTCCTTCAGGTTCGTTCCGCCACACACGAGCTTCTTGATTCCTTTATCCGTCTCTACCGTGCACACCGAAAGTTTGTCCGCGTTCGGGTGTTTACCCAGTGTCACGATCTTGCCGACGACCACGTTGTCCATCAGCGCTCCCTTCTGTTCCACTTCATCGACTTCACCCATGCCGCGGGTGATGCGGTCCGCGATAACCTCCGGATCGGTTTCGATCCAGTCGAGAAAATCCGATAACCAGTCTCGGGAGATCTTCATGGCGCCTAGAGTACGCGAGGAGCGCGCGGGAAGGAAGCGGGGCGGGGGAGGGAGAATCGTGCTTTTCAGGACCCTAAACGTGTACACTGTAAGCCACTTAACTCCTCTTCCCTTTCTTCGTTATGGCTCTCCTCAGTAAAAAGAAAACCGAGTCCTGTTCTACAGGTTGCCTTGTTACCAAGTGGGCGTTGTGCCTTCTTCTGCTCGTCGTCACTCTCGCGGCGCTCATTGGTGTCTACGAGACACACGTCATCATCGGTACGGATCCGGCCCGATTTGCGGTTCAGTTCGGTTCCACCTCCGGATCGCTTGCGATTCTCGCATTCACCGTGGCCTCCGTGTCGTTCATGAAGCATATGATCTGCTGCATGTCTCCGTGTGAAGTGTGTTCTCGATAAGTGCATAATCGGAAGCGGGTGTGGTATAGTCCGCGCCCGCTTTCATGACAAACAGCTCACAGAAGGCCCTGTGTGCTAGGGAAGCGTCTGACACCACATACGGAGAGGTCGCATAGTGGCCTAGTGCGCTCGCTTGGAAAGCGAGTAGACGTGAAAACGTCTCGGGAGTTCGAATCTCCCCCTCTCCGCCATTCGACTCGGCCTGCGGGCCTCGCTCACTGTTCGATTCACTTCGTTCACTCACAGTCCTTCGAAAATTTCGAAAGAATTTTTGTGTGGGATTCGAACAACCCTGAGCCTGTCGAAGGGTGGTCCTCGCACTTTGGAGCTCGGGCCACCCTCGATGCCGTTTTTTGTAGAGACGCAAGATTTTGCGTCTCTACAAAAAACGTCTTAGACAAAGTGCCAAACCTTACCATCATCAGCTTTCATGAATCGCTTGCATGAGCCGCGTTGCATCGTCCGCTTCTACGTGAAATGCTTATAATGAATACCACTCACGATGTGGAAGAAAAAGATAACCGCCGGCAAATCTAATCGTACAGAGGCTGTCCTCGATCTCATTATTTTCATCGTGACGATCGGTCTGCTTGTTGCACTGAGGTTTCAGGTGGCGCCCGTCATCAGTCCCGCAACCTTTCTCATGCCCGAACGCGAGACCGATACGCGGGATCTTCCGGCGTTCTTTGATTCTGTTGCGGAGACGATGGTCGCACTCGTGACGATCGAGCTGAAGTCCCTGCGCCCTGGAGTGTTTGCGGTGCAGGTGGATGATTGCATCGAGAGACTTGCGGTGAACGGTGTCTCGGTCATCCCAGAACAGATGAACCGTCTGTGCTCGCCTCATGACCTGACACGTATCAATCTGCGTCCATACCTGCGTACTGGGAAAAACTCACTCTCGATGTCGATCTCGGATATCGGAGTCACGCAGGGGCTCAGCATCCAGCCATCTCACACGGATCCTCTGCTGCTTGGCATCTGGCTCGCCATTGCCTTCGCGATTGCGTGGTACGCCTACAAGCTCCGCTCACTTCTTCCTGCATCAAGGCGATGGCCCGTGATCTTCTGCGCCGTGCTGCTCTTCGGGCTCTTCGTCCGGATGCTGTACGACGGCGCCACTCCGTACAATCTTCGCGCGCATGACCTCGAGGGACACGTGGATTACATCACGTACATGCAACAACACTGGAGCATTCCGATTGCGAAGGACGGGTGGGAATTCCATCAACCACCTCTCTATTACGCGATGGCAGCACTCTGGCTCACGGTGCTCTCGCCGCTCGGCCTTCCAAAAATCTTGCAGTACCAGTCGCTTGCAGGCTGGTCCTTGGTACTCTCAGTCCTGACGTTCACGGTGGCACTCTACTGTCTGCGGCAGTTATTCGGTGAGTCGAATCGGAGAGATGCGGTGAAGGCGGGCATGATGATCGCTGTCTTCAGTAGCCTTGTGTTCTTTGCTTCGCGCATCACGAATGAAGCATTGTCCGCGTTCCTCACAGTGTCGACGATCGCACTCCTTCTGCTGTGGTGGAAGCGTGGGGACCGCACGACACTTGTCGCACTGTCGTTGGTTTTTGCACTCGGTATCCTCGCCAAGATCAGTATTTTGGCGCTCGGCCCTGCGCTTGCGGTCGCACTCTTATTCCGTTCGGGCCGATCATGGAAGATTCGTTTCGCGGATATCGTTATCGCTTCACTCGTCGTGGTGCTCGCGGCGGGCTGGTATCCGGTGCACCGTTTTTTCTTGGAGCCGGAGCAGGAGAAGACGCTTTCACTGGGTAACGACGGCATGGACGCAACACTCGCCGTACCGCGTGATTTCAAGCACCTCGTCACACTGAACCCCGTGCAGGTCGTCACTCATCCTTTCAATGATCCGTGGGACGATACGTTCCGTCGCGGATACTTCTTGGAATATTTTTTCCGCAGTGCATTCTTCGGTGAATACACATTTGAGCGGTATCGGATTCTCGCACAGACGATACTGATCCTTGCGTTGTTGCTCGTACCTGCACTCCTCTTTGGTATCCTGATAGATTTCCGGCGCCGTTTCTATGAACTACTTCCGTTTCACGTCGTAATGCTTGGGATGGTCCTCGCTGCGTTTCTGTATCCGTACCTTTTCCCGTTCGCGCCGAACCAAGATTTCCGGTTCTCGGTCATCCTGATTCTCCCGGCAGCGTATTACATTGTGCGGGGAATCGAGTCACTTCCCCTGTGGCTCCGAATTGCGTGGAGAGGCATCTTTGCAGCATTCGTCATCGCGGCGTTCTGTTTTATCGTGGCGCTCTTCATCAACGCCTAATAAAAAAACCCGACCAAAGCCGGGTTTTTCGATGAAGTGCGATCCTTACTTCCGGCTACCGAAACCGAGGATGAGACCGACGACCGCAATGCCGAGGTACAGGTAGTTATTGGCCATGCTGATCGCCATGAGATCGAAGAATCCGCCTGTTGCGAAACCGACGGCAGCGACAAACCCGTACACCAGTCCGAGGAGGATTAGGTACCAACGGGCGTACAGCTGACTGCTGCCGAACGCGAAGAGACCGACGAGTCCGGACACGAGGTGAAAGACGTTGTGGACGGTGTCGACCTCAAACATCAAGAGCATACCACTCGTGAAGAATCCGGCGATGCCCGCGATTGTCAGCACGAGACCGAGGAGTCCGGTGAAGGGTTTGACGAGTGCGTTCATAGAGTGAGATGAGGAGAAAAATAAGGATTTCGAGAATTCTACCACGCTTCAGACGTTAGCAGGGCAGAGCGTCGAATACGCCGAAATAGTGCCGCAGTTTTGCAACACTCTGTTTTTCTTTAGCGACCCTGCTGCAACTGCTTCGCGAGAGTTCTGAGGTACGACGTCGCGACCTTCATCTTCACGTATGTTCCAGTCACCGGATCGTAGACGCGCTTCTTGACGATATTCGCCTTGAACGTGCGCCTCGTAGCGCGCAGCGAGTGGCTACGGAGGTTGCCCGTCGAGCCTTTTTTGCCGGTCATTTGACATACGCGTGCCATAGAGCCTGCAGACTTTACAGAAATGGACACGACACGTCAATCCGGAATAAACCGGAGCGCGAGGCCGTTCATGCAGTACCGAAGCCCTGTCGGTTCTGGACCGTCTTCAAAGACATGACCGAGGTGCGAACCGTTTCGTGTGAGAATTTCGGTGCGTTCGTACCCGAGAAACGAGTCGGTCTCTTCGACGAGGACATCATCACGTATCGGTGCGTAGAAGCTCGGCCAGCCGGTACCGGAGTCAAACTTTGTTTCGGAACGAAAAAGCGGTTCGCCAGTGTCGGCGGCCACGTAGGTTCCGGCGCGATGTTCATCATTGAGCCGACTTGAGTACGGACGTTCGGTGTCGGCTTCGCGCATGATGCGATATGCCTCCGGTGAAAGCAGCTCTTTCACGTCGGCGTCGGACAGTGGTGCAATACCGCACGAACCTGGGAAGCAACCGGGTTTTTGGAGATCGCTCTTCCATGACGACACGCTTGATGCAGCCGGAGTTTCTGTGGCTGGCGAGGGGGCAGGTATGCAGCCGGCCACGATGACGATGATGCCGAGGAGCGCGAGATGACGCATAAGCGAGAGGGAAGTACTGGCAAAATATACTCCGCAATCGTACCCTTCATGACGTCATGAGCGAACTCTTCAGCCCTCCGTTCATCATCGCCATTCTCATCGCGCTCACCGTGCACGAATGGGCGCATGCATTCGTGGCCGACCGCCTCGGTGACCCGACACCCAGAAGTGAAGGACGGCTGACACTCAATCCCATCGCTCACTTGGATCCGATCGGAACGATCATGTTCTTTCTCGTCCATTTCGGCTGGGGCAAGCCAGTTCCGATTGATCCGCGTTACTTCCGTCACATCAAGAGGGATACCGCTCTCGTTGCCATCGCGGGGCCCGTCAGCAATCTCATTCTCGCGTTCGTCTCGTTCTTCCTCCTCGTAACATTCGCGCCGCAGGTTCTGCACGTCAGTTCTTCAGAGCAGCTCATGGCGACGGTCGGCTTCGGTGCCAAATTTCAGGCGTTTGCGTCGCAGGTCCTCGCGAATTCGCTCTTCATCAATCTCGGGCTCATGGCGTTCAACCTGCTTCCGATCGCTCCGCTCGACGGCTCCAAGATCGTGCAAGCATTCATCCCGCCGCGGTACGAGTATTCGTTCGAACAGTACATGGAAAAGGGGCCATACATCCTCATCGGCATCCTGCTCGTCGAACGCCTGCTCAATATTCCGATTCTTCTGACGTGGATCACGGTGATCGTCGATGCGGTGCTTGGGGTGATGACGGCGTTTCTTTGAGATGTCATAAAAAATGGAGCCGTCTGCGGGAATTGAACCCGCGACCCCTTCCTTACCATGGAAGTGCTCTACCCCTGAGCTAAGACGGCTTGGATACGATAAGGAACGCGTTTACAGCCAACGGATTTTGGTTGCTGAGGCCGTAAAAGTCAATTCTCGAGGCTCACGGTCTGGAGCCATGACTGGGGAGCCTCCTTGTTGGCGGTGCGGAGCGTATTCAGGAGTGTGTGGAGTCCGAGGAGTGCACACTTGAATCTGCGTGGGCCGACCGGAACGCCGAGGAGTGCGTAGACATGATCCGACTTCATCGCTTCGGCGTCTATCACGTTCATCCCGATGAGTTCTTCTGAGAGCAGCGACATCGCGGCCTGACTGATGGCGCAGCCTTCGCCCCGCCACTTCAGATCCTTGATGACGCCGTCGTCGATCATGAGGTCGATTGTGAGGTCGTCGCCGCAGGAAATATTTTCTTCGCGGTGCGAAACGGCGCGCGAAATGCCGCCCGTGTTCCGCGGGTGCTTGTAGTGGTCGAGGATGTTATCGGCGTAGAGATCCACAGAAATGAAGAATTAAAAATGAAAAGTGAAAAATGAAAGAGGAGATTATTTTTTGAGAAGGTTGATTGCCGTAAATAGTGCTTGGAGGAATCGGTCGATCTCTTCTTTCGTATTGTAAGCAGCGACGGAGAGCCGAGTGGAGGCGGGGATGCCAAGGAGCATGTGCAGCGGCTGTGTGCAGTGGTGGCCCGCGCGGAGGCACACGCCTTCTTTTCCGAGAACATCGGTGAGGTCGTGCGGATGAATGCCGTCGATGACGAAGCTGATGCAACCTACTCGCTTCGTGCTATCAGTCGGACCAAGAATTAGGAGACCTTGGATTTTTTGCAGTTCCGTCATTGCGTACGATACGAGAGACGCTTCATGATTCTTGATATTTTCCATCCCAAGATCCGTTATCCACGTGAGAGCGGCGGCGAGTCCGGCGGCATCCGCGGCAGCGACGGTACCGGCTTCGAATTTTCGCGGTAACTCCGCAGGCGTGAAGTTGCTTGTGCTCACAGTCTGGATCATGTCGCCGCCGCCGAGGAATGGAGGCATCTTTTCTAAAAGTTCTGTCTTCCCGAATAACACTCCGATGCCGGTGGGCCCATACGTTTTGTGGCCTGAGAAAGCCATAAAATCACAGTCCAGTTTTTGTTGATCTATGACCTCATGCGCTGCCAGTTGTGACGCATCGATGCAGACGGCGCCGCCGTGTGCATGCGCGAGATCGATGATTTTTTCGAGCGGCTGGAGCGTGCCGAGGACATTGCTGAGTCCGGACACTGCGACCAGTTTCGTTGTGCCTTTGGTCAGCACTTTTTCGGTTGCAGTGAGATCGATGAATCCGTCATCCGTGATCGGAAGCCAGTCGAGGATGATGCCGGTGCGCTCAGCGAGCTGCATCCACGGCACGATATTGCTGTGATGTTCGAGTATCGAGAGTGCGATACGGTCGCCTTTCTGAAGTGTCTCGCCGAAACTGCGCGCAACGAGGTTGATGGCCTCCGTCGCGTTCTTCGTGAAGATGATCTCGTGCGCGTGCTTCGCGTTCAGGAATGTTTGCACGGTTTTCCGGGCTGCATCGTGCGAGAGAGTTGCCTCTTCCGCGAGCGCATGGACCCCGCGGTTCACGTTGGCGTTCTTCGTCGCATAAAAATCCGAGACGGCATCAAGAACGCACTGCGGCTTCTGGCTCGTAGCGGCACTGTCCAGATAGCACAGCGTCTTCCCCCCAATCTTTTTCTGGAGGATCGGAAACTGCCGACGGACGGCGGAGGTGTCCAACATGGAGAGGAGAGTATACAGGAGCCCTGACCGAAGGTTTGCCAGCAATTTTGCATCGTTGCGGCAGCTGTTTTCCTGTAGTATTTGGCCCATGACACAACGCACCATCGTGATCCTCAGTTTTGTTTTATTCGTTTGTACCGCCCTATTCGGCGGTTTCAGCCTCATCGTGTACCTCGGCATGCCGATACACCAATTGGTGTACTCCACAGCGCAGGACATCCAGAACTACGATCTTGCATGTGGCTCGGCCGCGACGACCGGTGTGTATCTCTGTCGCGGAGCGACCGTTCTCTTGCCGTTTCTCGGTTCTCTACTCCAGATGGCGAGTCCGTTCTTCACGTACATCATTCTCTCGCTTCTTATTGTCGGGGGCATCCTTGCCTATGCCGGATACAAAACGGGGCGCTTTGAGCACATGTTCCGGACCAATGTGTTCATGATCGCACTACTCAGTATTGGCGCGGTGTGGCTCCTTGGTACGACTTTCGCCATCGGAACGACGTACAATATGAAGACACCCCAAGAGGCGATGATCATGAGCCTTCATGGGGAAAGAGTGCTGCCGCCTTTCCGACGATTTTTCGAGCCTATCCCACAAGTGTATAGCGGAGCGGGGGAGCAGGCACTCGCCGAACTTCAGGCCAACTACCAGTTCCTCCTGTCGCGCGGATGCCTTAAGGACACCGGTGCTCAGACTCAAAACGGCGCGAAGCTCTACGACCTCAGGCTGTGGTGCATGCAGATGAGCTTCTTTGACCGCGCTGGAACACAGGTGCTCATGGTGGCTCTTTTCCTCTTCAACTTGCTGATTCTGGGCCGCTTACTCATCACGAAAGTCGTGGGATACAAGACCGAGAACACGCTGCTTCTGGCGTGCTTCTCGCTTGGCGTCGGTGCACTTGCGCTTGTCGCCGTCCTGTACAGCCTCAGTCTCGTCGCATTGCTTCAACCGCTTCCGATACGGCTGATATTCTTCGGTCTGCCGATCCTGCTGTTCCCGCAGAGCAGGTGGTGGATCAAGAAAATGATGGAGAAGAACATCGATGTCACCGTCTCCCTCAAGAGCTGGCATCTATTCCTAGCGTGGCTTCTCATTTCGTATGTCGCCTTGAACTTCTTCAACGTCGTCCGGCCTTTCCCGATCGGATGGGATGACCTTGGAAGCTACTTAAACCGTCCGAGGTTGCTCGCGAGCTACGGATACTTCATCCCGTCGATGTCGCAATTCCAGTGGGAATATCTGACGTCGATCGGATTCCTGCTCTTTGGGTACGACAGTTGGATCGGTTCAACGTTTGCGATGCAGATAAACTGGGCTGCTGGCATGATTTCGGTTCTCGTCGTCTACGCATTCGGACGACGGATGTTCGGCCGTGGGCGCGGATTTCTTGCCGCGATGCTCTACTACTTCCTGCCGATGACGGGACACTTCTCGTTTGCGGACATGAAGATTGATAACGCATCTTTCTTCACAACAGCGCTCGGCATTTTGGGAGTCTTCGCATTCCTTTTCCCAGCGAAAGATATCGATGAATCTGCAGAACCACGAGACCCGAAGTTGCTGGTACTCGCCGGACTCATGCTCGGCTTCAGCTTCGCGATCAAGCCTACGGCCATCCTCGGTATCATCATGGCCCTGAGTGTCCTCATCGGCGCGATCACCGGTCCACTAGGCCTAACGGGAGCCGTTATTGCAGGCTTCGGGCTCCTTCAGAAATTCGGTGCCGTCAACATGACTGAAGTCTTCAAGCGCGCACTGCTTCCGTCGGGAGTCCCATCCACGTTGCTCGGCATAGCGGCACTCGTGATCGGTATTGGACTCATCGCGTACGCGATCTACAAAAATCGTCTGCCCCTCAAGCCGTTTTTGGTCTCCGTCGGATGTCTCGCGCTTGGCATGGGTGTCTCGGTTGCGCCGTGGATGCTCAACAATATGGCGATTGCTCTCGGTCACAACCTCACGGGTTACATCACTGCTGAGGACAAAGCTGCTTATAGTGCCGCCGCGGAAAAGAGCCCGACGGCGGGTGTGCACGTGGGAACCCTCCTCACCGCCAATGACACCACCGGTCCGCAGATTTTCTACGTCCAGCAAGAAGACGTCGCAGTGATGGGGCTCCCCAAAACTGTGCCCGTTCGATATTTACCTCCCGAACTCAAGGTCGATCCTCAGCATGCGGCCTGCAAATCCTCCGCACGTGTCGAAGAATTGGATCGGTACTGGGGCTTTGGTAACGGCCCGTGGCACTACCTCGGACTCGCGTGGAGGCAGGTCATGAACAGTGACTCGTTTGGGTACTACGTCACGCTCATGCCGGCTTTGCTCCTCTTCCCATTCCTGCTCCTGCTGCCGTTCTTCTGGTCCAAGGAAGGAAAGTGGCTTCGTCTTCTCTTCGTGGGAACGTCCGTATTCTTCGCGCAGTGGTCGCTCGCGGCTAATGGTGTGCCTTGGTACGGCATCGGTATGTTCCTCGGATTCGCAATCGGGCTGGAAGCATTCATAGCGCATGCACCCGACAAGCCCAATAGGGCGCTCTTCGCGTTCTTCATCACGATGAGCATTCTCATCTGTCTCGTGAACCGTCTCTGGCAGTTCGATTCGCAGAAGAACCTGTTCGAATATCCGCTCGGCAAGATCACGGCGTCAGCACTCCGTGAGGTCACCATCCCGCAGTACGACGACATCCGCGAAAGCGTCGTCAGTCGTCATGAGACGATGCCGGAGACGCCGTACACGTATCGCATCGGTACGTTCATCTCGTACTTCATTCCGAGGAACCGCGAAATCTTCCCGATGGCTGACCATCAAATGAACTTCTTCAACTGTATTAACCAAGAGCGCGACCATCAGATGACGCTCCGACGCCTCAAGGCACTCGGATTTAACAGCATTATCTTCGATACGAATACGCACACGATCGAGAAGGATCCGAACGGTTCGCTCCATCAGAAGGTGCAGCGCTTCCTTGATTTCGCCAACGATCCGGCCATCAATCTCCAGATTCCGGTGAATGATCCGGGTAATGGCATCGCGTACCTACTTCTGCCGGACTCGGTCGGAAGCGGTAGCGTCATCATGGCTCCGCAGCAATGAGGATCGCCGCGGTCATACCGGCCTACAATGAAGCCACGCGCATCGCCGCAGTGGTCCGTGAGGCCGCGAAGTACGTCGAAAAGGTGATCGTCGTGGTCGACGGCTCGACGGATGATACCGAGAATGTTGCACGCAGCACTGGTGCTATCGTTCTTGTGCATTCCGAAAACTGCGGTGCGGGTGCGGCTACGATGACAGGACTCGATGCCGCACGCAGACTTGGTTACGACGTGGCAGTCACGCTTGATGCCGACGGTCAGCATTCGACAGCGGATATTCCGAGGCTTGTGGAAACACTGAAGAACAACGGCGCTGACCTCGTCATCGCCAACCGTTTCGGCCGCAAGAACACCATTCCGTTCGTTCGCAGAGTCGCGAATACGATCGGTAATCTCATCACATTCTTCGTGACGGGCATTTACCTTCCGGACACACAGTGCGGCTTCAAGGCGTTCGGGCCGAAGGCACTTGCGGAGATCCAGCTCAAGATGTCTGGGTTCGAATTTTGTACCGAAGTCATCCGAGAAGCGGCGACTCACCACTGGAAGATCGTTTCCATCCCCTCAAAAGTGGTATATTCCGAGTACACGCTGGCCAAAGGCCAGTCATTCGCCAGCGGCATCCGTACTGCCGCCAAAATCCTGCTTCGTACCTTCCTCCGATGATCCAGCTCGATTACACCCCCTATCAGGTCGCTGTACCGCTCTTCAGTCTTCTGATGATCGCGTATGCGTGGAACCTCGTTGTGAGGCACAAGAAGACGATTTGGGAAGGCGGACTGTGGACTGTGTTCTGGTCGGCGATCGCGTATATTTCCATCGAGCCGAGTAGCCTTCAGTATCTGAGTGTTATCACCGGTATCAAAAAGAACGAGAATGCGGCAACGATCACCGCGATCGGTGTGCTGTTCTTCGTCGTGTTCTACATGATTATCCGCCTTGAGGAATTGGAGCAGCGTCTCACGAAGATTGTCCGCGACCGAGCTCTGGCTGATGCGGGAATCCCTGATACTACGCAAGAAAAAGTACGGTAGGTATTGTACGTATTGTAGGTATGGTATGTGCTCCGAATACACGTACCTTACGTACCTGACCTACCTTACCTACAATACCTCCTTATGAAGACGATTCTTCTCATCAGCCCGTACTGGCAGGAAGAACACCGATGGATGGTGTCTTCCGTGAAAATGGCCGAGCTCTGGCAGCGGCTTGGCTACAAGGTCGTGGTGTTGTGCATGGGAAGATCAGCGAGCGGGAAGCGGGTAGCGGGTAGCGAGAAAATATCGGAAACATTGGAAATCCACCGGGTACCGGATCACTTCATTCCTGATCCGTGGAACTACGGTATTGCGTTCGGTTTTTCGGGAGCTGCAGTCACGCTCGCACGCACGCTGAAGCCGGACGTTATCGTTGTGAATAAAGTTCTGTTCTGGAGCTCCATCTCGCTCCTGCGGCTTCGCATGGCCGGTTTCAAGGTACTCCTCATCACTGATGCGCTCGTCGGTATCACGTGGTGGCCGCGTGGAACGATCGGCAAAGTTTGCGGCGCGATCTACGCCAATACCTTGGGTTGGCTTCTCCTGAAAGCTGCAACGAAAATCGTCTTCTTCCACCCGCAGCCGGAAAAAGTGTTGCGTCGTCTCGGGATCGCCAAGAAATCCATGGTCATACCAACTGGCATCGACCAAAATCGTTTCAGTACCATTCGTTCTCAGCGCACGCATAGCACTGTGACGTATGTTGGGCGTCTTGAGTCTGTAAAAGGTGTTGATGATTTCATTGCAGCTGCACTCATAGTCAGAAAAGATCATCCAACCGCAAATTTCCAAGTGGTGGGGTGGTATAAAGATAGGCATCCTTTGGTGTTATTGCATGACAGAGATATCCGATTCACCGGACGTCAGAATGATGTAGTGAGCGTTCTGAATCAGACTGATATCTTCATCCTCCCCAGCTATGCGGAAGGTCTTAGCAATGCGCTGATGGAAGCCATGTCCGCGGGGTGCGCCTGCATCGCGTCCGATGTCGGGGGAAATAGGTACCTGATCGAGAACGGTGTCTCGGGATTTCTTTTTCCGGCGGGTGATAGAGAGGCCTTGGCCTCACATATCCGCAGGCTTCTTGATGATCCGGTGAAGCGAGAGCAACTGGGGTTACGTGCACGCATGCGGATCGAACTGATTTTTAGCTGGGAAAAAGTAGGGAAGCAGTACGATTCACTTTTCTCGTCTTGGAACACATGAAGAAACTCGTCATCCTCTCGGCTTTTCTCTCGCCGTACCGTTCCGGAGCGGAGGCGATGGTGGAAGAAGTATCTGAGCGACTGTCCGGTGATTTCGATATCACGATCATGACGGCGAGACTCTCAAGGACGCTCAAAAAACGCGATATGCTCGGGAAAAACGTGAAAGTTATTCGCGTTGGCTTCGGTAGCTCATTCGATAAATGGCTGTATCCGTTCCTCGCTCCGATGCAACTCGGTGCGTTGAAGCCTGACGTTATTCACGCGGTCCTCGAAACATTTGCGGGCCTCGCGCTTTTCTTCTCGCGCTGTCACGCACGAAAAATCCTAACCCTCCAGACGACGAACCGGACGTTTCTCAAGAAAATAATCGTTCGCTACCCCGATACAGTGACCGCCATCAGTACGGATCTCGTTCGCATTGCCGCAGAACTCGGCCGCCCAGACGCGATTCTCATCCCCAACGGTATCGATCTTTCGGCTCTGAAAGCGGCGCGACGTACGACTGCCAAAGATTCGCACTGCGTGCTCTTCGTCGGGCGCTTAGAGCCGATGAAGGGTACCGATACGCTGCTTCGTGCGTTCGCCAAAGCGATCAAAGGCTTAGATCCGGGAGTCCATCTTCGGATCGTCGGCGGCGGATCGCTCCTCTCTTCGCTGCAGGCTCTCGCTCGTGAACTCGAGATCGACCATCGAGTGAAGTTCACTGGCCGTGTCACGGGCCCAGAGCTCTTCACCGAGTACGCAAAGGCTGAAATTTTCGTGGGACTCTCCAGGAGTGAGGCGCTTGGGAATGTCTTTCTGGAAGCACAAGGAGCCGGATGCGCAGTGCTCGCAACGAACGTTGGCGGTATCCCCGATATTGTGCACCATGAGCAGACAGGCATCCTCGTTCCCTCTGACGACATCGATGCCGCGGCTGCAGAACTACGTCGCTTACTCACGGACGCGCCGCTTCGCGCGAGGCTTTCCATTGCCGCTGAAAAGAACGCCGAAGCGTACGGCTGGGACGGGGTTGCGGCGAAGTACAGGGAAATTATCCACGGCTAATTGCCCACCTTCACGAGCTCACGGATCGACTCGACGCACGTCCCTAGTTCGTCATTGACGAGCATGTGATCGAAAAGATGCGCGTGATCCGTGAATGCCTTGAGGTCGGCTTCCGCGATCTTGAGGCGCTCCACGATCTGTTCTTCGGTGTCGCGGCCACGGGTGCGGAGTCTGTGGAGCAGTGCCGAGAGCATGAGGCGCTTACTTTTCCCCGGAGGTAAGAGGCCGCAGCTCAAGACCGCACGACGTCCGAGGGATTCCACCAAGCCTTTGAGGAGATTGATCTCGGTCACGACGATCGGGAGCTTTCCTTTTTTCCAGATTGCTTCGATGTCTTTTCGGCGGTAGCCGTAATACCGAAGCTCGCTTGCGGACGGCATGTGTGTCCAGCTCACGATCTCTTTCTGAGCAACGAGCGCATCGAACTGGTGTTTGCTGACATGGACGTACGGTTCTGTATCGGACTTCTTAGGCGAACGCGTCGTGACGATCGGCACCTGTTCGGCGTAGGACCGAAACATCGTCATGAGTTGCTTAGCGATCGTCGTCTTGCCGACACCCGATGGACCCGAGACTGCGAGCACGTACGACGTGATCGTAAAGGCGGGAGCGGTCTTCTTCTCGACGACTTCGTACTTCAAGTCATTCACGAGAAGCCCGTTGTCCATCGTCCTGATGCGGCGCATGTGGGGAAGAACGGTATCGCCGATCGAAGGTGCGGCGCTGTCTCTCGTGAGCTGCGCCATCACTTTCGTGCCGTCCTGGAGCCGGATAAGAGCGACAGAGTACGGTTCCGAGCCAAAGCCCGAAGGCGGATGCCTGACGACCGTGAAACTTTCGATGACGCCCGGCTGCAATCTCGCAGTTTCGAGTTCTTTGATGCGCCGATGGAGAGCGGGGATGCGGTCCAAAACGAGTGGTTAGTGGTTAGTACGTAGTGGTTAGTTGATTGATTCGAGCAGATGCACGGTACATGTGGCACCCACTCCTCCCAAGTTGTGAGCCAGTGCGCGCTTTACGTCCGGAATCTGGTTGTTGGCGGTTCCTGAGAGCTGCTTGAAGCAATCGAGAATCTGCTTTACCCCCGTCGCGCCGATCGGGTGTCCGCAGGCCTTGAGGCCGCCACTCATGTTGATCGGGAGTGCTCCGTCGAGCGAGGCATCACCTTGGCGAAAAATACGGATGGCGTCACCTTCTTCGGCGTACCCTAAGTCTTCAAGATGGATGAGAGTTGCGATACTGAAGCAGTCATGAAGTTCCATGGCATCGATGGAGTTTTTGTCCCAGCCGGATTCACTGAGCGCGCGGACGAATGCAGTGCGAGTACTGACAAACGACGTAAGACTTTCGCGTTCGGTGAGGCTCAAGGATTCACTCGCAAGCTGCGATGCCGCGATGCGCACACCGGACTCGCGCTTCGTCGAGAGGATGAGTGCGGCTGCCCCGTCCGAGATGGGGGAGCAGTCGAGGAGCCGTAGAGGATCTGCGATGAGCGGACTCTTCGAGATTGTTGCGGCGGGGATCTCTTTCCTGAATTGGGCGTAGGGATTCTTCACCGCAGCCTTATGTGAGTTTTCCGAGACGAGGCTTAAGTCTTCACGCTTCAGGCCATACCTGTGCATGTACGCGGCTGCCGAGAGCGCGAAGATGGACGGGAACGTGAGGCCAGCAGGCGCGTCTTTCTCGGCATCTCCGGCACGCATGAGCGCACTGGTGACAATATCTGTTGCGACATCGGTGAGTTTTTCGGCACCGAGAACAAGCACGGTTTCGGCTTTACCACTCTCCAGAAACGCGCACGCGGTGTGGACCGCAAGACCGCCCGAAGCGCATGCTGCTTCCACGCGGAGAGAAGGCGGGCGATGCGGAAGCATCCCGCTGGCCAGTGTTCCAAGATGAGCCTGCTCCGCCGTTTCTCCTCCGACCATGTTGCCGATGACCACGCAGTCGATGTCAGTCGGCAGAATGCCGGTCGTCGCGATGGCACCGTCCATCGCTTCGCGGATAAGATCCGACAGCGATTTGTTCCAGAGCTCACCAAACTTGGTCTGAGCTCCCCCGAGGACGTACACAGTCTCGCGCATAAAGACCGCGGTATTTTACACGAACAAGCTGTCGCGTACGTAGTACCATGCATCATTTTTCATTTCCTGCAAATAAGGGCACTTTTTTTCGACGCGCGAGGTACGTATTTCCTTTTACGCTTCCAACACCTTCGCGGACTGCAAGTACTCACCATAATTCAGGCGCTTCAGGTCTTTCTTTGTGATCGGGAGAGGGACGCCATCCTTCACCATTGTGAGGACGAAGGCGTCGGCTCCGGAACCTGAACCGTAGGACACCATGAGGATGCGCTCGTCTTTCTTTGCTTTTTCGAGAACGAAGCTGAGGCCGAGGGGTGAGCAGGCGGAGTATGTATTGCCGACCGTCGGAACGATGAAGCCATGTTCCAGCTGCTTGTCGGTGAAGCCCAGTTTTTTCGCGGCTTGCAGTGGGAATTTGGCGTTCGGCATGTGGAGGACGACGTGATCGAAATCTTCGGGCTTCAGATGGACGCGCTCCATCATCGCTGTGGCTGCTGTTTCGATGTGATGGAAGTACGCGGGCTCACCGGTGAAGCGTCCGGCATGCGACGGATGCTTGTTCTGCGTGCCGCGCCAGAAATCCGGCGTGTCCGTCGTGTACGAAAGAGTGGCGTCGATGCG
This sequence comes from Candidatus Peribacteraceae bacterium, assembly GCA_018062585.1. Lineage (GTDB taxonomy): Bacteria > Patescibacteriota > Gracilibacteria > Peribacterales > Peribacteraceae > JAGORY01. The sequence goes on from JAGORY010000009.1 coordinate 19,316, forward strand.
ACACAGTCCGGGATTTTTCTTGGTCGGCATCCCGATGAGAAATGCAGCGGCTCCGGCTGCGGCCGAATACTCAAGCGCGTCGCCCGGTTTGCTCTGCGCAGTGTCGGCGCCGATCGCGAGGCCGGTGCGAATCTGTTTGCTCTTGGCCATCGCAGCGACGATTTGGATCGCGGCGGTTCCGGCTTTGCATGCGAACTCAAGGTCGGCGGCGTGACAGAATTTGTTGAGCTGCAGCGCACTCACGAGCATGCCGCTTGTGGGCTTCACCGCGTAGGGGTGGCTTTCGGAACCGACGTACACCGCATCGACCGACTTCGGATCAGCATCACCGGTCTCGAGTGCCATTTTCGCGGCTTCCCACGCGAGCGTGAACGTATCTTCGTCCGAAGAAGCCACCGCTTTCTCGATGATGCCGAGGCCATCAGCCTGTTCCGTACCCCGTTTCCAATGCGCCGCAATCGTTTTGGCTTCGATGCGGTTATCCGGAATGTATCTGCCGAAAGAGAGGATGGTCGCTTTCATGTGAGCGGACAGTATAACAGACGTTCCGGCCGTCAGCGCGCGAGTGTCTTGTGGCTGCTTGCAAGCGAATGGCTTGCCTGTGCCGCAAGGAGCGATACTTCGCCCGCTAGCACTGCGGCTGCGATGCTTTCGGCGAGTTGCTGTTTCTGCTTCAGGCCCGATTTCGTTTTGAGCATCATCTCGCGGCAAGTGCTTTGGGCTGGGAGCATCGTTCCTCCGCCGTGCGTACCGACGATGATCGCCGGCAAGCGGACCTGCACCTTGAGTCCGGTCTGCGTCTGTTCTACCTCGGTATCTGCAAGCGAACCTTCTACCGTGTGCGCGATGTCCTGACCGGTTGCTAGGTACAGAGCCGCGACGATGTTGGCGGCGTGAAGATTTTTACCGAGTGCACCCGCGATTTCGGAGCCGGCTTTCAGTTTGGCGTTCGCCACATTCATCATCGCTTCGGGCGTGGACTTCAGTACGTCTTCGATGACTTCCTTCGAGAGCGCTGTACTGACGATGACTTCGTATCCGCGGCCGAGGTCGTGCGTACGTCTACTTGGCTTCTTGTCGGAATCCACGTTGCCTGCGATCGTGATGCACTTCACGCCGTCGAGCTTGGCGGTCACAAAGTCCGCGATCGCCTGCGCACCGATCGTGATCATGTTCAT
>JAGORY010000010.1 GCA_018062585.1 Candidatus Peribacteraceae bacterium
TTGCCTGCACTCTGCACATGTCGTGGACATAAGAAAAAAGAAGGGGAATGTGAGGGGTTTCCGCCTGATTCTGTGGCAACCGTATTGTCCACCCAAAAGCAAAATACGTCCAACATCATCGTAATAATTACTCTATATTTGTTTATGATAAGCCATAAATCGTCTATAAAATACTGTAGAAAAAATTAGACAACATATGGTATAATATCTGGCAGATGATCTCGGAACTCATGAAGATCGGCCTGACGGACGAAGAAGCCCGCGTCTACCTTGCGTGCCTAGAGGTGAGCGGCGGACCGGTGTCCGTCATCGCGCGAAAGGCCGGTGTGCAACGCGTGAGCTGTTACTACACGATTGAGAATCTCCTCAAGAAACGTCTACTTTCGCAGTACAACCGAAACGGAGTTAAGCACTTTTCACCAGAGCCCCCCGAGCAACTTATGAAACTTGCGGAGGAGAAGATGAGCCTCACGAAGATCCTGATGCCGGAACTAAAATCCCTCATCGGACAATCCGCGTTCAAACCCAAGATCCGTTTCTATGAAGGCCGCGACGGAGTCGAAAAAGTGTTCACCGAGTCGCTCACCGCACGCAAAGAAATCCTCGGTTACACCAACCTGAAACTGGTCACCGAATTCTTTCCGCAGTTTTTCCGCGACTACACTCACCAGAAACTGAAGAAGAGGATCAAGACGCGCTACCTCTCGCCGACGACGGTAGAAACCGTACACGTCCTTGACGAATTCCTGCCAAAGAATTACGACCGTAATCTCATCGAAATCCTGCTCGTGAACCGTGACCAGTTTCTGTTCGAGAATGAGGTTCTCATCTTCGGCAATTCGGTCGGCATCGTGTCGCTGAATCAGGATGAGCTCCTCGGCCTCATCGTCGAGAGCCCCACCTTCGCTAGAACAATGAAGGCAGTGTTCGATTTGGCCTGGCTCGGTGCTACCGCCTTCGTTGCTCGCTAATGACCATCTCACAAAACTACGTTGGCGCCAGACGGAGTTTTTGCGCAGTCTCTGCCAAATTCGTTACGATCCATTGAAATGAGCATCTCTCCGTTCCACGGCATCTTTTCTTCCATGGCCAGTACCGGAAAGCAGGAGACTGTTCCGCGCATGCGGATGCAGGAAGAGACTGCGCCCGCTCCCGCGCATCAGGTAGAGAGGCCGCTTCCAAAACAGACCGGCGTCGGACAGGTGGCTCTCGATATTTTTGAATACGAAAACTACTACATTCTGAAAGCGCCGATTGCTGGCGTGCGGCTCTCGGACATCGATATCGATATTCAGGACAATACGATCATCATCCGCGGAGCACGTCGCCAGACAGATGCGATTCCGGACGACCAGTACTACATCAAAGAATGTTTCTGGGGCGACTTTGAGCGCAAGGTAACACTCCCCTGCGCCGTTGATCCGCGCAAAGTGAAGGCCACGTTCAATAAAGAATGCGTTCTCAAAATCCTTGTTCCCAAAGAAGAGAAAATCAAAATCATCCGCATTAACGATTAACAAAAGAAGCAGGAGACGCTCTTTGCCGTGTCCTGAAGTTGGACTATGCTTCGCCTCCCATGAACCGTACATCAGCTTTTGTCGTCTCGGCTCTTCTTCTCCTCGCTGCCTGTGCCGGTTCCGGTAACGGTGCTGCTGATTACGCGCGGGCCATGCAGTACATGCGCGGCGCGGGGGTCACGCAGGATCAGGCGAAAGGCATGGAGTTCCTGCTGAAGGCTGCGGACGCCGGACATGCCGAAGCACAGGTCGCGATGGGTTACTACTACCTCAAGGGAACGAACGGTGTTGCACAGGATTCGGCCAAAGCCATGGAGTACCTGACGAAAGCGGCCGAGCAGGGCAATCGCGACGCGCAGTACAACGTGGGCCTCGCCTACGTGCGTGGTGAGGGTACGGCGGCCGACTTCGCGAAGGCGTATGAGTGGTTCGAAAAAGCGGCGTATCAGGATGACGCCGGTGCGCAGTACAACATGGGCGTCATGATCATCAACGGCGAAGGCGCTGTCGCCGATCCCGTGGCTGCGTACGTGTGGTTCCGTCTGGCGAACGAGAAAGGGCACGCGGGAGCTGCCGAAGGCATGGAAGCCGCCAAGAACGACATGACCTCGGAGCAGGCCAAAGAGATCGACCGCGAATACGCCAAAATTTCCCGCAAGATCACGAAGCCGGCCGGTACGACGTCGGCTGAGACCGTGCCCCTCTAGGAGTCGGTACCGTGGTACGTTTTCTGCCTTTCTTCTTGAACTTTGGCGTAGGCTTGAGGAAACTCCGCAGGTGCTCGTCCTCCTCATCGACAACACCGATTCGTTCACCTGGAATCTAGCGCAGCAAATCCGTGCGCTCGGAGCGGAGTGCGTCGTGAAGAGAAACGACGAGATAACCGTTGGTGAAATACAAAAAATGAAACCCGATCGCATTGTGCTCTCCCCCGGACCCGGCGGACCTGCGTCGGCGCGCGTTTCACTCGACATTCTGCGTGAACTCTCGGACTCGGTGCCGATACTCGGTGTGTGTCTCGGTCACCAGTGCATGGCGCACGTGTTCGGAGGCGCCCGTTACGTCGGTCACGCGACGCATGTGATGCACGGCAAAACGAGCGAGGTTCGACATACCGGCACAAGCGTCTTTCATGGCATCCCTTCGCCATTTACAGCTGCTCGCTATCATTCACTCATTGTCAAAAAACTGCCGAAGGATTTCGAGCTTCTTGCATGGTCGAGCTCGGGTGCGTCGCAAGAAATCATGGCGATGCAGCACAAAAACCTTTCCGTTGTCGGGGTGCAGTTTCATCCTGAGTCATTTCTTACAAAGCACGGAAGTAGGCTCATGAAGAATTTTCTATTCAGAACATGATCGAAAAAAAGATTTTGCTCCCCGGCTTTCATCCACGTCGGTTTTTCTCGAAGCTCCGAGATTCAGAGAAAAGCGTCGCGTACTTCACGAGCGGCCAGTGGACCATCATCGCGTGGAATCCATCAACGACAATTGAGGGGGACGATGCGTCGGTCTTTGAGAAACTGAGGATAATCCCCGCTCGCACTTCGTCGCTACCATTTCCGGGTGGTGTCATCGGCTACTGTAGTTATGAGTTGGGTCTTGCGATGCATGGCGTGAAGTCAAGACACCGTTCGTCGCTTGCACCTGCGGTTTTCCACGTTTACGAGCAGGCGGTTCTCTGGAACGGGAAGGAGGTCTTTGTGGTTGGAGATGAGTCATTTCAGAAAAGTGTGGAAGTGATCCACCTGCGTCCGTTTTCGGGTTCACCGATTCCCTCTCTTGCGTGGCACTCGACGATGACGAAGCGCAACTACCGAAAGAAATTTACGGCGGCCATGCGCGGCATTTGGGACGGTGAGTTCTATCAGCTGAATCTCTCATATCCGTTTGTCGCCGAGACCACAACTGATCCGCGTAAACTTTTTGCGGCGCTCGCTGAAACCAATCCCGCTCCATGCGCTTCGTTCTTTGAGCACGACGATCTCGCGATTATCTCACTGTCGCCGGAACGATTCGTGACGATCGATAAAGGAATCATCACGACTCGTCCGATCAAAGGAACACGCCCACGTGGCAGTACGCCTGCAGCTGATAAACGGCTAGTTGATGAGCTACTTGCGAGTTCTAAAGAAGCGGCCGAACTCACTATGATTACCGACTTACTCCGTAACGACGTTGGCAAAGTCTCGGCAGCTGGATCCGTGAAAGTTCTTGAGCATCGTGCGCTCCAGAAAAACCCGTCAGTCTGGCACACATATTCTGTCGTCCGTGGAACGCTCGAAAAAAATCTGCACCCCGTGGATGCGTTCGTGTCGATGTTCCCAGGCGGCTCAGTGACCGGCTGCCCCAAAGTCGCGGCGATGAAGGAAATCGATCGTCTTGAGGACCATGCACGCGGTGCGTACTGCGGATCGATGCTGATGGTCGGAAAGAACGGAGTCATCGACAGTACGATCCTCATCCGCACGATCGTGAAGCATAAAAACAGACTGTCGCTCGGCATGGGTGGCGGGATTGTGGCTGATTCAGACGCTGTATCCGAATATGATGAGACCCTTAAAAAAGCTCAGTCCTTCCTCACTTTTTCGGATCTGCAGTCGGCCTGCTACTACCGCCGTCATCGCGAGATTCCTGCGGAGTCAGTGACTGAGCTCTTTGATCTCACAAAGAGTAATAGCGTTGGCGTTTTCGAGACGATGCGCGCGAACGACGGAAAGATTGAGGATCTTCCGCAGCATCTCAAAAGACTGGCTTCATCGGCAGCTCTGCTCGGGATAAAAATTCCTTCGAAAAAAATTCTCGCGAAATATCTGCGTCATGCCATGAAAAAACACACAGCAACGCTTCGCCTGAAGATCATCTGTACCAAAAAAGACACTGTCATCGAAACACGTCCTCTGCTCACTGATCCTGCACGCACGCACGGCATCGGCGTGACGATTCTCGATGTTGATCGCGCAATTCCAGAAGCCAAGGCTCTGCCCTACCACCGCGAGTACGCCGCGCATCATGAAGCTGGGCGCAAAGGATTCGGCGAGGCGCTTCTGAGACGTAGTGACGGCAGTGTGGGGGAAGGCGCGTACAGCAATATTTTCTTCGTAAAAGACGGAACACTCTGGACTGCTGAGCACGATGTGCTTCTTGGCATCACGCGTGCACGCGTTATCAAACTCGCAAGGCGCCTAGGACTTCCTGTGCGATTCGTCTCACTGCAGGAAACGGATATCTGGCACGCAGAAGAAATTTTCCTCACAAGCTCGCTCACCGGCATCACACCTATCATTCGGCTGAACACAGAGAGGGTTGGTACCGGACAGGCTGGGAAGCTCACCAAAAGGCTCCAGAAGGCTTTTGACGCGGAACGGGTCTGAACGTGCTATGCTCGTCCCATGAAGGTTACTCAGGCCATTCTGCCTGTTGCCGGGTTCGGCACGCGGTTCCTGCCGTGGACGAAAGTCGTCCCCAAGGAACTCCTGCCCATCGGTAACAAACCGATCATCGGCGTACTCGTCGACGAGTGCATTAGTGTCGGCATTCACGACATCTGTTTCGTCATCAGCCGCGGCAAGGAAGCGATCCCGCAATATTTTTATGCGCAGCCTGAGCTCGAGCGCGAACTCGAGAGACGCGGCAAACTCCACATGCTCGAGGAACTCACGAAGTACAACCAGATCCGTTTTCACGTCGCGTACCAGGAGGAGATGAAAGGAGACGGTCACGCCATTCTTCAGGCGCGTGATTGGGTTGAGTCAGACTCCATTGCGATCCTCTTCGGAGACGACATTATTCACGGCGAGAAAAACGGCTTACAGCAGCTCACGGAAGCGTGGAAGAAGATCAAGAGTAAGAAAGAGGTCGCGATGCTTTGTCTTCAGGATGTGGAAAGGAAACTCGTCAGCAAGTACGGCATCGTCGACATCGAACCCGATAAGCATCAGTCTAGGACCCGCAAAATCCGTGGTCTCGTGGAAAAGCCGAAACCCGAGGACGCGCCCTCGACACTCGGTATCGTCGGCAAGTACATCATCCCCCGTTCGACGATCGAGATCCTGAACCGCACCGAGAGTGGACATCATGACAAGGAGATCCGACTCATCGACGCGCTGAAGACGCAACTCAAGACCATCGATGTGTACGGCTATGAATTCGAAGGCCGCAGGTTCGATACCGGTACCCCCGAGGGGTACACGGAGGCGGTGAAGGAGTTGGCGTGACATCGGATCGACTCGTGGTTTGTCCGACTGTACATTGCGACTGATGCAGCGCGTTCTTCAGCACACCGTATCCAAGCTGACGCCCGAAGGACGCGACCGTGTGCTCAGTGCTTCCGAACTCTGCCAGAGATATCTCAGGAATGTTCCGCGCCGCAACGGCAATAACTATGCCGAGCATTGTCATGATGTCGCTGCTGTTCTGACCGAAGTCACCGATGATCCGTCACTCATCACAGTTGCGTTGCTCCATGACATCCAGGTGCACCCGCAGGGTGAGAAAATTCTCACAACTGTGAAACTCTCACCCGACGAACGGAAGCTGGTGCATGAGATGCATGAACTCCGGCGTTTGCATATCGATGAAAAAACGAAAGATCTCGATCGGGTCATGGAAGCCTTCGCATCCGATCCACGGCTTCTGTGGCTGCGGATGGCGCACCGCTTGAACGATGTCCGTCAGATCCGTACCTTTTCCCCACGGCTGCAGAAACAGATCGGACGCGAAACTCTCCACATGTACGCGGCTATCGCCGGACGACTGAGTCTCCATGCATGGCGGCACGAAATGGAAGACATTTGCTTCCACGTCGTGCAGCCCGACATTGCCGCGGCGCTGGAGAAAGAGTTCAAAATACATCATGCCAATGACATGCGTTGCATGGTGCATATCCGTGATCTTCTGCTGCGGCAGCTCCGGACATACGGCATCAAGGCGGAGATCTCCTATCGGACGAAAGCGCTCTATTCCACGTATCGCAAGATGGTCGTGAAACGCTACCGCTTCGACGAACTCGCCGACCGTCTCGCAGTGCGCGTCCTCGTGAATGATCTTGATAGTTGCTACCGTGCGCTTGGAATCATTCACAGGGTGCTTCATCCCATTCCCGCAAAATTGAAGGATTACATCGGTGCTCCCAAAGAAAACGGTTACCGATCCATCCACACGGTAGTGTACCCAGTCGTCGGTGTTACGGAGTACCCAGTGGAAATTCAGATCCGTACACATGCTATGCATCAGGAATGCGAGTACGGATCAGCTCGGCATGCTGACTACAAACACTCCTTGTACTCATTCAATGCACCCGAAACTCAGGTGGATCTTTTTCGTAACTTTTTCATGCTCCGAGAATCTGCACGGAAACCCGAACAATTTGAGCGCGCTCTACGTACGTACTTTGATGAGAGTCGGATTGCGGTCTTTGATTCAAAAAATAATCTGTATCATTTGAAGACTCCCGTTACCGCCATCGATGCAGTGTGTCACCTCGTTGGCAAACGTAGTCGGTATCTGAAGGGGGTTCGTATCAATGGACGCTTAGCACCAGCTGATGCGCTTCTGAAGGATGGTGACACGATTGAGCCCACGTTTGGCCGCACTGTGACATTGAAAATGACGTGGCTCAAGGCTTGCAAAAAGAACGCTAGCAAGCGCTTGCTGAAGAGCCTCATGGCTGAGAATCCTTAAAGATTAACTCTTCTTCGTTTCGCGAGTCCCAAGAAAGCCTACGGCTGGCACGTATCTCTCTGCGTTATAACTCTCTTTTCAGGAGTTCTATTTCGTCTCTCAAGTCAGCCGCTTTCTCAAATTCCATATTCTCAGCGGCCAGCTCCATCTGCGCGTTGAGTTCCTCGACCAGGCGCTTCTTCTCGTCCTTTGGAATCTTCTCGTGATCGTACTTCTTGCGCGAGAGCTTCTGCTTGCTGTGCTCCTCGGCAATGTCTTTAATTGCTTTGATGATCGTCTGCGGTGTGATGCCGTGCTTGATGTTGTACGCTTCTTGAATTTTTCGGCGACGGTCAGTTTCTGCGATGGCGCCTTCCATCGCCGGCGTCATCTTGTCGGCGTACAGCACGACGTGTCCGCTGATATTGCGAGCGGCGCGACCGATAGTCTGGATGAGCGCGTCCCGCGACCGCAGGAAGCCCTGCTGATCGGCGTCCAGAATCGCGATGTAGCTCACCTCGGGAAGGTCTAGGCCTTCGCGGAGCAGGTTGATGCCGACCAAGATATCGATGTCGCCGGCTCGGAGCTGCCTCAGGATCTCGACGCGTTCCATCGTCTCGATGTCGCTGTGGAGGTAACGCACTTTGTAGTCGGCGTTCTGGAAGTACTGCGCCAAGTCCTCGGCACTCTTCTTTGTGAGAGCCGTGATGAGCGCACGTTCGCCACGCTTGATTGTCGCATTGATCTCTTTCGTGATGTGGTCGATCTGATGTTTCTTCGGATGAATTGCGACCTGTGGATCGAGGAGCCCGGTCGGACGGATGATCTGTTCGACGATGTTTTTCTTATCCGTGTGCTCGTATTCGTACTTCGACGGTGTCGCCGATACGTAGACGCACTGGCCGACGCGCTCTTCGAATTCTTGGAATTTAAGCGGCCGGTTATCCATGGCACTCGGTAGCCTGAAGCCATAATCGATGAGCGTCTTCTTGCGCTGCAGGTTTCCCTCGTGCATGCCGCCGATCTGCGGAAGTGAGATATGGGACTCATCGACGAACATCATGAAATCCTCCGGGAAGTAGTCGAGGAGTGTTTCCGGCGGCGTACCGGGCTCGCGGTTACCCAAGTAGCGGACGTAGTTCTCGATACCCGTGCAGTAACCGGTTTCCTTTAGCATCTCCATGTCGTACTCAGTCCGTGTGCGGATACGTTCGGCTTTGGCGAATTCTTTGAGATCGAGGAAATGTTTTTCCTGAAGCTTCATTTCGTCCGTGATGCGCGAAATGGCGCCGTCAATCTTCTCCTTCGTCGTCACGTTGTGGGCGGCGGGGAAGATCTTTACCTCGTTCATCTCGGCTAAAACTTCTCCCGTGAAACTGTCCACTTCCTGGATCGAGTCGATCTCATCAAATGGCATCTCGAAGCGGATAACCGTGTCCCCGCTCGGCGGGAATACTTCCACCGTGTCACCGAGCACGTGAAACATTCCCTGCTTGAAATTCATGCCGCTCCGCGTGTACTGAATGTCCGTGAGCAGCCGGAGAAAACGCTGGCGCTGAAACGGCTGACCACGTTTTACGGTGATCGCGAGTGCTTCATAGTCCGAGACATCACCGAGTCCGTAGATGCACGACACCGACGACACGATGAGCACGTCCCTGCGCGTCAGAAGGTTGTACGTCGCGGCGTGACGAAACTTCGCGATCTCTTCGTTGATGCTCGCATCTTTCTCGATGTACGTATCGGTAGTCGGCAGATACGCCTCGGGTTGGTAGTAGTCGTAGTACGAGACGAAGTAACTGACCGCGTTATCCGGGAAGAACGTCTGGAACTCGGAACATAGCTGTGCCGCGAGTGTTTTATTGTGCGCGAGCACGAGTGTCGGCCGCTGGAGCTGCTGCACCATGTTGGCCATCGTGAACGTTTTTCCGGTGCCAGTAGCCCCAAGTAACGTCTGATGTCTTTCGCCGTCTTGCATCCCTTTCACAAGTTTTTCAATAGCCCTCGGCTGGTCGCCTTTCGGAGTATACGGTGCCACGAGCCTAAATGGCCGGCTTGCGCTGAGTGGAGTTGAAGCGTTTTCCATACGTCACGGGAGCATACGCCAAAGCGCTTCCCCGCGATAGGGTGCACGCTCATAAAAGCCCTTTTTCAGTCGTCTTCCCCCAGATCGTCTTTCACTAAGTCACCTCCTACTGTTGCAAGAACATCTTTAATTGCAGATTTTGATTCTTTCGTGCCGCCTTCAATAGTGATCGCATACTTTCCTTCGGATAGGGGCACCATAGAAGCGACGATTCCATGATCAAGTTCAAGCGTATCGAGCGCGTCTCTAAGTTTTTTCGTGGGAATAGATGCTTCAAAGGTGGGCATAGTAAGACATCCTAAAGTGTTTGGACTGCTTGTCAACAATTCTTAACCCTGTTCGTATGGTACTATCCGCTCATGATCGACCTAGAGCTCCTTCGCGCAAACCCTGAGCAGTTTCAGAAAGCGTGCGACCATAGAAAAATATCCATCGTTATTGCTGATGTCTTGGCACTCGACGAACGCCGTCGTGCCACGATGTCCGACGTGCAGACGATGCAGGCTGAGCGCAATGCTGTCAGTAAATCGGTTCCAACGATTCAGGATAAGGCTGAGAAGGCTGATGTGATTCGACGAATGAAGGAGCTTGGAGACACCCTCAAGGCTAAGGAGGAGGAACTTTCAGTCATGGAGACTTCGTGGAAAGCAGCGGTCAGTGCCATCCCCAACCTGCCGCTCGCCCACGTACCCGTTGGGCTTAGCGAAGCAGAGAACACCGTCATTCGCACCCATGGCACTCCTCGCGTATTCGATTTTCCGGTGAAAGATCACATTGCTCTCGGCAAGCACCTCGACATTATCGATATCGAACGTGCTGCCATCGTCAGCGGTAGTCGTTTTGCGTATCTCAAAGGAGACGCCGTTCGTTTGCAAATGGCCATCATCCAGATGACGTTTGCCGTTCTTGCGGATGAAAAACTCATTGCAACCATCGCGAAGAAGAATGGACTGTCTGTGTCTGCCAAAGCATTCGTGCCATTTCTTCCGCCCGTCATTATGCAGCGTGAAGTGATGGATCGCATGGACAGGTTGCAGCCGGAAGACCAGCGGTATCTTCTTCCTGAAGACGGCCAAGTGCTCGTAGGTTCGGCGGAGCACACCATGGGGCCCTACTTCATGGAAACGACGCTTCACGTAGAGCAGCTCCCGATTCGGTTCATTGGATACTCGACAGCGTTTCGTCGGGAAGCCGGTACGTACGGAAAGGACATGGGCGGTATTCTGCGCGTGCATCAGTTCGATAAACTTGAGATGGAGTCTTTCTCGACAGCCGAGACAGGAGAAGACGAACAGAAGCTCATCGTCGCACTGCAGGAGCATTTGGTGTCCCAGCTCGAGGTGCCGTTCCGCGTGCTCCAGAAATGCACGTTTGATATCGGAAAGCCGAACGCCAACGGTATCGACATTGAGTGCTGGATTCCGTCGCAGCAGACATATCGAGAAACGCACACCAGCGATTACATGACAGATTTCCAAGCCCGACGTTTGAAAACGTTCTACAAAGACGCGGATCACAAGAAGCTCGTGCACATGAATGACGCGACTGCATTCGCTATCGGACGCACGCTCATTGCCATACTTGAAAATCATCAACATGCAGACGGTTCGGTGACGATTCCGGAGGTTCTGAGGCCGTACATGGGTGGCCAGAAACTGATTGTGCCGAAGGCGTAATGTCGGCTATGAGCGCCCTTCTCATTTTTGTATCACCTCAGTGTTCTCTGTAGTTCTATGAACATACTGTTTACCCGCTTTCCGTACGTGAGCGCCCGCGGTGGCGCTGAGCGTCAAACGCAGTGGCTCGCGAAAGGACTGATCGAACGCGGACACTCGGTGAGTTTTCTTGGGTCGTGCCATCCTCTGAGCTCGATGTTCAAGGAGATTGGCGCCGAATCTCATCATCTTTCTCTTGGTTTGCCGCCGGTGACGTTGTGGCTCGCGATCAGTTTTTTGTGGCGTCGCACGGCGATACAAAAAAAGCTCATCGCCGCGATGGAAAAATTGCCTCACACACCGGACGTGCTTGTCATGCTGAGTCTCACGGAAAAATTATTGCTCACTGCATGGGCTGCTTCTCACGGGATAAAAGTTTTCTGGGTCGAACATGACCGCATCGGTCGGTGGCTCACGAAAAATCCGTGGCTGAAGTCTCTCCGAAAAGCTGCCGCACATGCGACGATCATCTGTGTTTCCGATCTCAGTGCCAGCATGATGACCGATATCGGATTTGATCGTCAGCGCATCATCGCGATCCCAAACGGCATTCCGTTCCCCGCTGATCACCCCGAAAAAAAGGCTTCAGAAAGCCATGAAGTCAACGTCGGCGTGATCGCACGTTTAAGTCCCGAAAAAGGCATCGATACGCTCATCCGCGCACTGCTTGATCTTCCGGAAATCAATCTCACAGTTGTCGGCGTCGGACGTGAGGAGGGATATCTGAAGTCCCTCATGTTCGAAGACGCTCAGCGAGTCGGCATACAGAGAATGAAGCTCATCGCGCACATGGAGGACCTAGAAAAGTTCTACCACTCACTCGATGTGTTCGTGTTGCCCTCATCCGATCATGATCCGTTCGGACTCGTGGCCGCCGAAGCGATGGCGCGCGGCATCGCGACCGTCGTCACGGACGCGTGTGGCATTGCGGCGTCTCTGGAGAACGGGAAAGACGCGCTCATCACTGAGGCCGGTTCGGCGGAAAGTCTGGAGGCAGCACTGAGGAGGCTTCTTGACCCTGACACACGGTCACGCCTCGCAGCCGAGGGGAGGCTGACGGCGCGGACGTGTTTCTCGCTTCAGGCGATGACGGACGCCTACGAAGCGGCATTCCGGACTCCTTAAGGTTTCATCGCTGAGGTAAGCCGCGGAAGCGTACTGAGGTCCGATCAGCAGGCAGGCTCATACTGTCGTCAACCTGACTTTCAGCGTGCTCCGGTTACAATCCAAACCCTATGCGCTTGAAGACTGTTCTGACGCTCGGAGTTGTCGCGGCTTTGATGGCCCCGTCACTTCCGGTTGTACCTGCATTTGCGATCCAAGAGACTTTCGTTGAGCGAACATTTCCATCGCCAATCGATGCCTTCAGCGCCCGCTTAGAAAGCTTGTCGTTTCAGTATAGTGCCAAGACATTAGACGGCTGGTCTCCGTGGACGGAGTATGAAAGCGACGGTGATGTCGGACCGGGTGAAGAATCGGAGCTCATCATGCTTCCTCGGGGTACCACGTCACTCCGCGTGAAAAATATTGCGACAACTGATGATATTCATCCGATCACTGTGTCACACGAACCGGTGAAGACGCGTGTCGCTGCGGTGAACAGTGTTGCGATGCCGTCAGTCATCTCACGAAGCGACTGGGGCGCAACCGAGGACTATTTGTTCAAGGTGCCGACAGTCGATAAAGCGCCCAGTGATGCCGCAAAAGGCGATACGGGAGGTGATACCGGTCAGGTGAGCCAGAGAGTGAAAGACTGTCAGTCCGCGCAGCAGAATTATCCGGGCGAGTTCTCGCTCGCCTCTACCGCCAAGACCGACGCGCAGGGGCGCACGTATCTGTGGCCCATTCAGTACAGCAAAGAGGTGAAGCTTCTCGTCGTGCATCACTCGGCGCTCATCGTGAAGGATGATCCTCGTCCGGCGGTGGAACGTGTTCGCGCACTCTACAAATACCACGCGGTCACGAACGGTTGGGGAGATGTCGGCTACAACTTCCTCATCGACGAAGAAGGAAAAGTCTACGAAGGCAGGCTCGGCGGCAAGTACAGCGTCGGCGGCCATGCGTACTGCAATAACGTGGGAACGCTCGGCATCGTCATGATGGGTAACTTTGAGATGGAGCAGCCGTCCGATGCCCAAGCCAAGAGTCTGCAGCGCCTGCTTGCGAATCTTGCGAGCGACTATCACATCGATACCAAGAAGTCGGTGCAGTTCCACGGCAAAAAATTTGATTCCCCGATCGTTCGTCACCGCGATCTCCTCTCGACACTCTGTCCTGGCTATTACCTTACCGAAGCATTCGGACAGGTTGTGAAGAACGTACAGACCGGTAACCTGAACGCCGCAGTCATCTTCCCTAAAAAAGCGTCGTCTTCATCATCGTCCTCCAGCGCTCCCTCGACGATCCTCAATTCCGATGACGCACTGAAGCGGGCGCCTGGTATCACGTTCATCGGACGCAACGCGATCTCGATCAATCCAGGTGGCAAACAGCGCATCAGCTTCACGTATTCGGCCGATGAGTCCGGAGCGTACGAAGGTAAGAAAGTCGCGGATATCAAGCTGTCGGATCAGCGTATCAAGCTCTGGCTCGATGACGGTATCGCTCAGATTCCGGTGACGAAAGGCATCCTCCTTCAGTCGGATCTTCCGGCATCCGAGTCGGTGAGTCTGCAGCTCATCGTGCAGTCGCCGATGGATGAAGGAACGTATTCCATGGATATCGGCGGCATTCACTTCTCTCTTTCAGTGTCCGGACGTCGGACCCGCAGTGGCGAGTTCATCAATCCCTTCAGCGGCAATAGTTCCATGATTGTCGTGCCGGTGCGTGAGGTAAAAAGCACGTCTCTCGTCTCTCGCATCCGTCCGCAGTCTCGCTTGTCATCTCGGTCATCGTCCGTCGCTTCTTTTCGTTCCTCAGTTTCCTCATCGATATCGCCGTCCTACTCCTGGTCCCCCGCTGCTCCGGCAACTCCGTTTTCTTCTGATGCATCGAAACCGATCCGCATTCGTCTCAGTGCCGACGCAGGTCCGTCCATTACGTTCTCAGATACTGGAACGGTCGGAAGCGTCACAGCACGCGCTGGTTCAACTTTCGACCTTCTCCCCCGCGGTAGCGAGTGCGAAGTACGTTCTAGCGGCGAGCGCGTGATGTCAGCACCAGTTATCCGGTTTTCTTCATCAATGAGCGGCATTCTCACGGCGTCGGTCATCAAAGGAAAAAAGAGGTCGTACCGTGGTGTCATCGAGTGCCGAGTCGTGAACGGTACACTCGCGCTCATCAACGAGTTGCCACTCGAGGACTACATGGCCGGCCTCGCTGAGGAGCCAGACAGCGAGCCCTACGAGAAGCAGCGCGCATTCGCGATCGCCGCCCGCACGTACGCTGCGTATTACATGGACTCCGCGAACAGAAAGTTCCCCAGCATGCCCTACGACGGCTCAGATGATCCTGCAGTCTTCCAGTCGTACGCCGGCGTCGACTTCACGGCCGCCAACCCAAACTGGCTCCGTGCAGCAACGAGCACCCAGGGGTCGGTATTGGTCTCTGGCGGCAAGCTCATCAAACCACCGTACTTTTCGTCCAATGACGGCCGCACGCGGAGCCCCGCCGAAGCCGGTTGGAAGAACTTCCCATTCGCAGAAATCTTCGCGTCCAAACCGGATCCGTGGTGTAACGGGATGACGCTGCGGGGTCACGGTGTCGGTATGTCGGGGTGCGGTGCCAAGGGCCAGGCTAACGAAGGCAAGAGTGCGGAGCAGATCCTCCGGTACTACTACCCCGGTGCGCTCCTCGGTTCGTTCTAGGCTTCTCTCCGACCGTACGCAAAGAATATCGATTCCGATAACAATGCTTCGATAACGTTAGGCAGCACCTCCACTCACTCGAAGAAAACACGTGTTACATGCTTGGCTCACAGTGGTTCGGAGTCGTTCACAAGCAACATCCCTTTTATTAATGTCGCGACATTCATGTTGAGCGGCTGCTAGATCCCTTGCTTCTGGCGTCATCATTTCTGGACGGGACTTGTACATTAAACTGAGCTGCCTTTCATGTGCTTGATCCTCTAGAGTGAGAGACATATGAGTTGTGGGGAAGCTATTAACTAGACACTTTATCCCGAAATATTTTGAATTCAATCGAAAAAAGGACTCCGATGCAGGGAGCCCTTCTATAAGCGCAAAAATGATGTTACTTTGCAGCGTTCGTGAGTGCGTCGAGGCGGTCACACTGCTCCCATTTTACATCTAAGTCTTCGCGACCCATGTGTCCGTACGCCGCGACTTGGCGGTACTGCGGACGGAGGAGATCGAGGTCCTTGATGATGCTCGCTGGGCGTAGGTCGAAGATAGCGGAAACGGCTTTCTCAAGGGCTCGGTCCGATACTTTGCCCGTGCCGAATGTATCGACGCGGAGACTGACCGGAGCCGCGACACCGATGGCGTAGGCCACTTGTACTTCACACTTCTTCGCGAGCCCGGCTTTCACCACGTGTTTGGCGACCCAACGTGCGGCATACGCGGCACTGCGGTCCACTTTGCTTGGGTCTTTGCCCGAGAATGCGCCGCCTCCGTGACGGCTGTATCCGCCGTACGTATCGACGATGATCTTACGACCCGTGAGGCCGCAGTCCCCCGGAGGGCCACCGATGACGAAGCGTCCGGTCGGGTTGATGTGGTAGATCGTCTCTTTATCGAGATAGCTTCCGCACACCGGTTCGATGATGTGCTTCTTGATGTCGGCACAGATCTGATCATGCGTGACATGGTCCGAGTGCTGCGTCGAGATGACGACGGTCTGCACGCGCTTTGGGCTTCCATCGTCGTTGTATTCGATCGTGACCTGACTCTTACCGTCCGGACGGAGGTAATCGAGTCCTTTGGATTTGCGCACCTCTGAGAGCTTTCTCGTGAGTTTGTGAGCCATCGAAATCGGCATCGGCATGAGCTCGGGCGTCTCATCACAAGCGAAGCCGAACATGAGGCCTTGGTCACCCGCACCCTGTTCTTTCGTCGCGGTCTTTTCGGCGGTGACGCCTTGGTCGATATCGGCACTCTGTTCACCGACGCACACCATGACGGCACACGCCTTGTGGTCGAATCCGAAGATACCGTCGTTGTATCCGATCTCCTCGATGACTTTGCGCGCAACGTGCGCCATCGGGATGTAGGTGTTTGTACTGATCTCACCGGCGATGACGACGAGGCCGGTGGTTGCGAGACACTCGCAGGCGACGTGTGACTTTGGGTCTTTGCTGAGCGCGTAGTCGAGCACGGCATCCGAGATCTGGTCGCAGAGTTTATCTGGATGACCTTCGGTGACGGATTCGGAGGTGAAGAGGGAGGACATGAGAGAAGGGAGAAAAGGGAGGAAGGGCAGAAAGGTTTGTAACCTAGGAACGTGTCCTGTGATCAGTTATAGAAGAAAAACTCCGATCCTCGTGGGAGGAAGAGAGCTAAGAAGGCTATCGTTCCCCTGTAGAGGGGCTGGAATTCCCACCCTTCCGAGTCTTCGGGGGTTGGGGGACGCATCGTATCGGGCCAGTTCCCATGTGCGTCGCTCTTGATAGGCGGTGATGTGACGACAGTCTAGCTAAGATGTTCCTGAATTCAAGCCTCCTTCTGCAAAAGATCAGTGGATGCCTTCAAAATTTTCAGAATCACGCAGAGAAGTTGATTTAGTCGGATGGGATTTATCATCCGCAAGGCTATCAAGGTACTCACCAAGCAAATTCCCTCCTATGCTCCCCGCGCCAAGACCAAAGGATGCCAGTAGTGCGGCGACGGATTGTTTTATTGTATTCAGTCCTTCTGAGATTTTCTTCTTCCCCTCTGCAGAAGCTGTTTTGTTGGTTTCACTCTCTTTGGTTAATACATGATAGATACCTACACTTGCAATTCCCGCAATTGTTCCCGCAGCAGCGCCTGTCACAGTGAGGAATTTCCTCCGGTCCAATGTGGGGCTTTCACGCATATTCATAATCAAAATTGGTAACAGAGATAGAGATTATCATCGAATTAATTCAATCTGTCAAACAGAGCGCTGGAGTTCCGAATCGGCGCTAGAATTAAGATTTAGATGCTTCAGGACGATTGTCGCGACTTTTTTTATCCTTCCAAAAATAATAACCAGCAACACCGCCATATACTGCGCCGGCAACCCCTCCGAAGACAGAGGCAACCTGCGCCTTGGAAGAAACTTGTTGATTCTCCACATAGTGTATTCCCAAGTTTTCACTGACATATTCCACCGATTGCATAGCGTTCTTTCCTATGTCATGACCAATAATTGCTCCTGGGGCAGCACCAGTTCCTACAAAAGCGCCAGTTGTTGCTAACGTGCCCATTTTTACAAGTGTCTGCTCAAGGAATTCTCTACGACTTGTCGTTGCTTCTGTCATTGCATGGTTTGGAAAAACAGATATCAGTATCGTACATTATTCTTTACGCTGCAACAGAATTTCCTCTGCGCGGAATCCTCCGCACCGTAAACGCATGCCCCGTGTGTTTCATGAATGTCTCAAACCCCGCTTTGTCGATCGATAGCGTCGCCGTATTCACGAGTGGATGAAATAAAAAATTTCCGATGTTCCAGGCGTCTTCATCCATACACACCTGTACGACATGGTTTTTGTCGTGGATCAGCCCGAACGGTGTCACCGAACCTGGTGTTACCCCGAGTAATTCGAACATCTTTTCGGGCGATGCGAATGAAAAACTCTGGGCGCCGAAATCCTTGGCAAGAGCTTTTGTATCGACGCGTTTATCATGCATGACGATCGCAAGAACATAGATCTCTTTGTTCTTGGCTTTCATGAGCAGTTGCTTCGTATGGGCGCCGGGCATCGGAGGACAGAGCTTCTCGGATTCGTCGCAGCTGAAGACGGCGGGATGATCGAATTGGGTGAAGGGGATGGAAAGGCTTGAGAGAAGTGTGAGTAGGTCGTCCATCGGATCAGCGGGTAGAAGGTAGCGGGTAGCAGGTAGCAGGAAAGGCGTAAGAGCAGTCTACCCGCTAATCGCTATCCGCTATCCGCTTTTTTCCTTACACTCCCACCCATGCTCTCCGCAAACCGCCCCTTCTCCTTCGTTCTCTTCGGCGCCTCCGGACATCTCGCCAAAATTAAGATTTTTCCGGCGCTGTATTTCTTGGCGCTCAAGAAAAGGTTGCCTGAGAATTACCACATCGTCGGATTTGCCAGAACCGAGATGACGGACGAGCAGTTCAAGAAGCATGTTGCTGATGCCGTGAGGGAATATGTGCTCGAAGTGAACGAAAAAGTTCTGGAGTCTATGCTTGAGCATGTGTTCTATCAGTCGGGGCACTACGATGCGGTGGCTGATTTCAAAAAACTGGCGACCAAACTAGCAACATTGGAAGGCGCATCGAAAGACGTCGTTCGTCTTGCGTATCTGTCCATTCCACCGACCGTATTCGAGTCGACGCTCAAGAATATCTGCGCAGGAGGCGTCAATGAGGATCATCATGATTTCCGCTGTATCGTCGAAAAGCCGGTCGGTCATGATCTGGCTTCGTTTGAGGAGATCAATGCAGTGCTCTTAAGCTGCTTTAAGCCGCACGAGGTGTATATCCTCGACCACTACCTCGGCAAAGAAGCGGTCCGTAATGCGTATTACCTCAGGCACGCCAATCCGGTCATCGAACGGCTTCTCAAGAACACGCTCATCCGGAGCGTCCAGATCACCGCCTCGGAATCCGCGGGATTGGAAGGTCGTGCGGGCTACTTTGACGTCGTTGGTACGTTCCGTGACATGTTTCAGAGTCATCTCATCCAGATCGCCGCACTTCTGACGATGCGGCTCGTGAATGATACGAACGAAATCAAGGCCACGCGTCTCGATGCCGTCACCAAATTTTATCTGCCCCCTGCGGTGGATTTTTCCGAGATCGTCATGCTGGGCCAGTACGCTGCGGGCACCGTCGGTGGAAAGAAAGTTGTTGGGTACCAAGACGAGGAAGGCGTTGCCAAACATTCGCGAACAGCCACGTTTGCCGCACTCAAGCTCATGTCTCGGTCATCGCGATGGGAAGGCGTGCCGTTCTTCTTTCATTCAGGCAAAAGACTGAAAGAGAAAGAGACACGCATCGCCATCGAATTCCAAGAATCTCCGACACTCGTCGGGAAAGAGGGTGCCAGAAACCGTCTCGATATAATTTTGCAGGGCGAGGCCGGTATGAAGCTGTACTTGCAGACGAAGCTCGGCGGCAGTGAACCGAAGTTCCGGCCGCTCATCATGGAGGACCCGCTTGTGTGCATGGGAGACTGCCTCGTAGAGCACAGTTTACTGCTTCTGGAAGCCATCAACGGCAACCAGCAGTGGTTTTTGGACTCCGAAGAAGTCAGGACCTGTTGGCGTCTCATTGATCCAGTGCAGAAGTATCTGGATGATCCGAAGACTCCCCT
This sequence comes from Candidatus Peribacteraceae bacterium, assembly GCA_018062585.1. Lineage (GTDB taxonomy): Bacteria > Patescibacteriota > Gracilibacteria > Peribacterales > Peribacteraceae > JAGORY01. The sequence continues at coordinate 19,402 of JAGORY010000010.1, forward strand.
CGCGCTCTACGAATCCGGATCGAAGGGCGGACCCAAAGAAGCCGACGAGTTCATCGCAAAATTCGGACATTCTTGGCTCTGAGAAAATAGTAGGTAGCGAGTAGCAGGTAGCGGGTAGACTATCGGAGATTCCTACCCGCTACCCGCTATCTTCTACCCGCTACTTTCTCTCCGCTCGTCCTATGGACATTCTTCCCTTCGATACCACCGAGACTTTCGTGCGTACGGCCTCGGATTGGATCAGGGCGGTCATTCTGAAGGCACAGCACGAAGGACGGACAGCGACCATTGGTCTTTCCGGCGGCTCCACGCCTCGCCCTGTGTACGTGCTCCTTTCTACCGAGCTCGGCATTGATTGGTCGCGCGTTACGTTCTTTCTCACGGACGAAAGGTACGTTCCGGCGGATCATGCGGACAGCAACCAACGCATGATTCGGGAGACACTTCTCACGCACGAGGCTCGGGATGCGAAGACCGTGTTTCCAGACACATCGCTTCCGCTCGAGGCGTGTATCGCTGACTATGAATTGCGCATCAAAGCGTTGTCACCGGATCTCGTCGTTCTCGGCATGGGTGACGACGCTCACATCGCATCCCTCTTCCCACCAGTCGGCCCAGAAGCCTACGGTCCCGCCACAGTCATTCATACGACCACGGATCGTTTTGCGGTGCATGACCGCCTCAGCGTCACGTTCCCAGTACTTCTCCATGCGCCGCAGCGCCTGTTTCTGATCACAGGAGCTACGAAGTCCGCTCTGCTCACAAAAATGCAGAAGGAGAACGAAGACGTCAGTGTCTATCCAGCGCAGTACCTCTTCGACGCTCGGACGACGTGGATGGTGGGGAAATAAAAGTGGGCAGTGGATAGTGGTTAGTCGCAAGCGCATTACGATGATTTCCACAGAAAACTAACCACCAACCACTCATCACTA
>JAGORY010000011.1:0-1700 GCA_018062585.1 Candidatus Peribacteraceae bacterium
ATTCAACATTCGCGCCAAAGGCGAGATCATGGCGGTTCAAGGCATGCTGTACCTGAAGATCGCAAGCGTCGATGGTTCGATGCAGAGCGACTTCGCAACTCTTTCGGCCAAACTCGTGCAACACAAGTGGCTGAAGACCGGCCTCAACACCGGCAGCCTCGATCTCGTAGAAAACCCCGTCTTCGGACTGACCGGTAACGACACCGAAGCTGACAACACCTTCAGCATGGCGACGAAGGCCGACGCAAACGGCACAACGTACACGCTGAGTCTGAAGCCGGATGCCGCCGCACAACTCGCACTCATGATCCGCGAACTGCTCAATGATACGGATTCCGTCTCGGATGACTTCTTCCCATGGAGAGATCTCGCAGAAGGAATGCGCTTCGAGATGATCGTGAAGACGGATGCCAAGGACGCGTTTGCCGGCAGTTCGTATTCGATGAGCACGAAAGGTACCACGTCCGCATTCACGCTCACGGGTACCGAGAAGCCGACCACCGCGCTCAACCTGAAGGCACCGGCAGGTGCTGTGACAATCGATGAGCTCGCGCAGCTCTTCGGCAATTCGTACCTCGGGAGTTCGTCCGACGAGATGATGATGGAACCTGCGATGCTCGACGTTGAGGAAGTCATGATCAATTCGTCGTACCAGCCCAATGCTTTCGATATGCTCGATAACAACACGCTCTCCTCGTGCGACGATCCTTCCATAGATGGTGCCGCACTCGTCATGATGCAGCGCGAGGGAGTCTGTCCGATCACGAGGGCATCGACGCGCAGGTAAATCTACCTTTCCGAAAATGAAAACCGAGGTACGCCTCGGTTTTTTTCTGCCCGAAGTTCCTTCATACTGCCTGCCGCATGACGTTTGCAAATACTCTCACGATTCCTTGGGACCTTACGATTCTCCTGATGCTTTCGGGTTCTTCCGGAGTGGCATTCGCATCGTGGCGATGGCTCAGGCGCAAGCGCGTCCGACCGCTCTGGATGCGAATCCCGGTGACGTTCGTCGGAACAGTGATGATGGGCTTCTTTCTGCTCATCGCGTACGGATCGTTCGTGGAACCGCAGCTCATCACGGTAACGAGGGTCAGTCTTCCGTTCCCTCTCAGTGAGTCCATCAAGATCGCTATCATCTCGGATCTGCACGTGGGGCCGTACAAAGGAGCCGGATACATCGAACGAGTTGTCCGGCGCATCAACCGCGAGATGCCGGACATCGTCCTTATCGCCGGAGATATGGTGCTCACGGACCACATGACACCGGCATTACTCATGGAGCTTGAGCCGCTCAAAAATTTGCGTCCAGTACTCGGAACATTCGTCATCATGGGCAATCATGATCACGGCATTTACCGTCTCCTTAGCCCGCACCAACATCGAGCGGAAGACAGGAGCGATCTCATGGCGGAAAAACTGAAACAGTTGGGACTCGTTGTACTTGAGAACGCCCAATCTGAGCTACGCATCGGTGACGATACGCTTCGAATCGCCGGCATCGAGGAAGTGCTATCGGGGCAAGCCGACATCGAAAAGACGATGCATGCATCCGACTCGGACTCGCCAATCATTCTCATAGCGCACAATCCGGACATCATTCTGGATCCACTCTCCCGTCAGGCTACGCTCATCGTCGCTGGTCACACGCACGGCGGACAGATCCGTCTGCCGAGCTACGGGCCGATCTCAGCTCTCCC
>JAGORY010000011.1:1800-20197 GCA_018062585.1 Candidatus Peribacteraceae bacterium
TTCTCATAGCGCACAATCCGGACATCATTCTGGATCCACTCTCCCGTCAGGCTACGCTCATCGTCGCTGGTCACACGCACGGCGGACAGATCCGTCTGCCGAGCTACGGGCCGATCTCAGCTCTCCCGACACACATCGGTCGGAAATACGACCAAGGCATTTTCCATCTGGACGGCGGCACAACGTTCGCCATCACACGCGGGGTCGGCGAATCAGGACCACGAGCGAGATTGTTTGCACCGCCGGAGATTATGTTGATAAAGACGCTACCGAAAGAATAGGATTGCTTCCTTTCCTTCCCCCTGCGTGATTCGCCACTTCACCGCCACCGCATTCATCGTCGACTCCAAGAAGCGAACGTTGCTGCTGTGGCACAAGCGTCTGCAACGCTGGATGCCGCCTGGCGGACACATTGATGACAATGAAACACCGGAAGACGCGGCGAAACGCGAATGCAAAGAAGAGACGAATCTCGACGTCGAAATTGTGGGTGATCCGCAGCCGGATCTTTTCACCGAGAACACAGCCGAGGGTCGGATGCTGACAAAACCTATCGCGATGCTGCTTGAGGAAATCCCCGCGTCCGCGGAACGGAGTGAACCGGCGCACCAGCACATGGACTTTTTGTTCGTCGCGAGGCCGCTCGATGAAACGCAAGCGGTCATGATCGCCGAAGCGGAATCGGACCGGATGCGATGGTTCGGACGTGAGGAGATCGAGGCACTCGACATCACGACGGAGATTTTCGCCAACGTCAAAGCCTACATACGGGATCTTTTGGCCTGAACTTCACTTCTGCAAGCCATAAGGGTAGACTTCATCTTCTGTATGCAGTGGCAAGAACTCCGCTCCCATATCCGGCACCTTCCAGCCCGCGATATCGCCAACATCGGGGAAGCTTTCGAACTCGGAAAGAAACTGCATAGCACGCAGAAACGAAGGTCTGGTGAACCATACTTCAATCATCCGATCGCGGTCGCGCACATGCTCCTCGCGCTGAAAGCGGACACCGACACAATCATCGCCGCACTTCTCCACGACACGGTAGAAGATACGCCCCTCACGCTCGAGGAGATCGAGCGTGATTTCGGCAGTGGTGTAGCGGCGCTCATCGATGGTGTCACGAAACTGAGCTCGAAGGACGTGGCCATGAGCCCGAAGCTGGATGAACAGATTGAGACGCTTCGCAAAATCTTCACCCTCATGCAGCAGGACGTACGCATCATGGTCATCAAGCTCGTCGACAGACTCCACAACATGCAGACGGTGGAATTTTTACCGCCCGAACGCCAGAAACTTCTTGCGAAAGAGACATACGAGGTCTTCGTCAAAATCGCGGACAAGCTGTGCATGCAGGACATGCGCGACGAACTGGAGTCCTTGTGTCTGGCTGTTCTGGAGCCCGAGACACATGCCGCGCTCTTGGAGCTCCGGAACAGCAATGAGCAACGCGGCACCGACCTCATCGAACACATTCGCACCAACGTGCGTGCGCATGACCGCATTCTCGGATCCAAGATTGATCTCTCTTTCGAACCGAAAACGTGGGATCAGGTGAAAGCGCAGCTCAACGTCGGTGGGTCTGTAGCGACCGGCATTTCGTTCATCACCGTTGCATTCGTCTGTGATGATATTGACGCTTGCTATCGGATGCTCGGGGCGCTGCATCAACTCTGGAAGCGCGAGGCGTTATCATTTCAAGATTTCATCAATGAGCCGCAGCTCAACGGCTACCGCGGCCTCCACACCACCATCATCGCGCATGACGGCACGCGCGTCCGCTGCAAAATCCGCACGAAAGAGATGCATCTGTACGCACGCAGCGGCATCACGACAAAATGTTTTGATTCGAAAGCCATGGGTATCACGGAGTACCTTCCTTGGACGAAGAGTCTGTCTTCCCTCGCAGCGGATACCGCAGACAGCAGCGATGATTTCTGGGAAAACCTCAAGAGCGACATCCTCGGCGAATCGATCATTATTCACGGCCCCGGCGACTCGACCGTGCGGCTTCCCCGCAACGCAACGGCGCTGGACGGAGCATTTTTCCTGTTCCATGACCAAGCGCTGAAAACGAAGTCCATCAAGCTGAACGGCGTCGATGTTCCTTTTTCTTCGCCTCTCTCCAACGCCGCATCACTCGATGTAGGATTTGACGAAGCAATCACCTGCAACCGGGACTGGCTGCGTCAGACACAAACCGGATTCGCTAGCGCGAAAATCCGAGAAGTCCTCATGAAGACGTCGGACGCACAGAAACTGAAGACCGGAGAGGCGATGTTGCAAGAAGTGCTCACCGAACAGAGGAGAGGATTCATCGTGGAGTTTCACGAAAAGCAGCTCGCGAAACAGCTGACGAATCTCGGATACGAATCCCTGAAAGACGTCTACATTTCCATAGCTGATGGTCGTCTGGAACCGCACGACGCATACGACGCGCTCTTCCGTCAAAAGAAAATAAAGAATGATGCGGCGCCGCCAACCGTGATCATCCGTTATGAAGCCGATATGAATTCCGTGGAGACGATGGACAAAATCAACATGGTGCACCGTACATATGGCTCACAGTTGCGGGATATTAGCTACAAGCGTCACGATGACGGCTTGGTGTCGGTGAAGCTGCGGATCCAAGCCCATTCGCAACACCTGAAAACGTTCGTCGAGTCTCTCGGCATTGCAGGTGCAACCCGCATTCGTACAAAGATGCCGTGGAATTATTGGAACATCGGCGTGACTGTTCTCCTCGTCTTCTTGTGGGGTATGGACGCGGTTCTTACCAAATACCTTCTCGACGAAGGCGTTTCTCCGGGTGCCTTCACCTTGCTACGGAGTTGGTCAGGGGTCGTCTTCGCGATCGCCGCGGTCGTTGCGGTATGGGAATCGAAGACGCTGCTTCTCATACCGATCTCACATCCACTTCTGTGGCTCAGCGGTATCTCGTTCTACTTCGTGAACTTGCTCACGAACTACACGCTCACGAGTGTCTCGCCATTGTTCTACAAAACGTCCCTGCGCATGACTGCTGTGCTGCTGGCACTGCCGCTGATGATCGGTTTACGTCAGTCCAAACGAAGTATCCTCAGCATCGTTCTTTCCCTGAGCGGCCTCTGGCTGCTCATCCAAAATTCCCCGAGCACGCAGGGAACCCTGCTTGCAATCTCGATGGTGCTCATGTTCGTCCTGTATACGAAGTCGAGTTCACTCTTTCAGACGAACGCGAATATCAGCGTCCGATATCTGCAGTTCTTCCTCGCCATTTCCATTATTTCAGCCCTCGTATCTCCCGTAGTGTTTCTGTTTGACACCGTGACATGGCCGAGTCCGATACTCATGCTGGCCGTCGTCCTCTTCACGGGAATGTTTGTATGTGTGCCATACATGCTGTTCTATTATCTGGAGCGTGCGATGGGATACGACAAGCTCTCGCCGTTCTTCCATCTCTCGATCCTCGTCACCTTCATCGCGCAGTGGCTGATCCTCGGCGTCTTCGACGGCATTCTACTGATCCCGGCCGCGGCTCTCATTATGGCGAGCGCGCTCACACCCAAGACTCAGACAACCTCTAACAATCCGATTTAAGGAATATCGGGCGGAACCGGCTGTGCAAGATAGCGCCACAAAATACGAATTCGGATACCGTCACGCATAAACTCTTCGGTGACAGTGAATACTTCATGCGCGCCAAGGCGACCATTGAGCATCGTACTTCCTACGTTCACGATGGCGCGGGGTAGAATGACCATCCCCGAATAGTGATCAACGTTCCACGGACTCTCTCCGCCGTTTGACGTCCACTCCGCAAGGTCAACTGGCTGCAGGTGAAGCTCGGACGCTGCTACTGACGCATCAGCACCAATGACTGTAGCGATCTTCATGAGAACGATGCCTTTCCCCTCAACCTTCTCCATATGCCGATAGTTGTCGATCTTGAGGGCGGTCCCGACCATGGCGTACCGCTGCTGTTTTTCGGAACCGCTCATACGGACAGCATGATCCACCGACCACGCTAACGTACCGTTTGCAGCAGCCTTAAAGACGCGAAGTGCGCCTGCTTCATCACTGTACGAAATGGTCCTCATCTCACCAGTCGGCTCCTCGACATTCGAAAAGCGTGGAAGATCGGCAGTGGATTCATACCTCTGATTCGACGAATAGCGTAGCTCGCGTTTCATATGAGAACGTACGGCATCCGGCTCACTCACGACGTTATAGAAACCGATCAACTCACCAGGTGTATCAGGTGCATCTCCCTGCGGCTCCTCACGAATGATAGCGATTCTTCCGGAGTGAATACCCTCAAGAATCTCATCGTCTTTCCCGTCAGCCCTCAGAGGCTTGAACATGGTACCGAGGTTTCGCACATCATCGGTAACGGATCGGAACTCGGACTGCGTAGCGTAGCGAGGATCAAGCTTGAGCAGGCGTTCTCTCTGCATAAGCACGCTTTGATAGAGAGCGTGGATATCAGGCACATCTGCTTCACTGGCGCTCTGAATGAGATGTCTCCAGTTACGCCATTCCTTCATAGATCTGACAATGGGGACTGACGGGATACTGAGGAGCTTCTGGAGTCTGCTCTGGATTCCGTCGAGCACTGCTTTCGGCGCCTCTGTCGCAGGCGTGTTGATGCGAAGCACACCCTGAAGCACGTCGGGGTCCGGCTGATGGAAATGCTCGACTTCGAATGCGAGATCCTCTTTCTCAAGTGCGAGTGCGACGTCCAAGTACTCCCGAACCCTATGATCGAGCGGAGGCCTGTCTTTCGAAATATTTTCTGGCAGCAACGGGTCCACGACAGGCGCATTCGGCAATTCGGCTGCATGGAAAAGTTTCGGCCCCTCTGGGTGTTCGGCTGCCCAACGATCAGCAAGAACGTTTCGGACCGAATGAAACAGTTCGGCCAGAATGAGAATGACCCGTCGGGAAATCTCGACCGTTGTCTCACCCAACTCAAAATCATTCTGATCTACACGCACAACCAAGCTCATCGAAAGATCGGTGCCAGCATCAACCGAACGACGCGCTAGCGCGAGAAGCTTCATGACATCAGCGTCGGACAACTCGGTACTCAGCCGCTTGTCTTCAAGCTCCAACTGGCGCCTGCATTCGATGATCAGCGAACTGGTATCCAGTTCGCCTTCGTGGCCGTCATGGGAAATGGCCTCGGACATGAGGCAAAATAGGGTACCCTATCCCCTCCTTATTGCAAGGTAGAAGTCGATAACCTAAAAGCACCGCTTTGCTCTCCGGAAAGAGCAAATCTTGTTATTTATTTTTTTCTGACTTGAGCGACTGGACGAGAACGAGGAACTTTTCAAACTTATCACGTGCAAGGCCCAGCGCGTCCATCGCGATAAAAATGCTCTTTGCCCTCTTTGATTCAGGAACGACATTCGCACCCGCTTCGTGATGCTCTCTTGAGCCATTGCTTGAATCTAGGGCAGAGGCCACGTGAATAGGTGGAGGATTGGGAGTGAAATGCGCAGGAGTGTCGAAAGCTTCAAGCATGCTAAAAGCATTCTGCAGTTTTTCTGTTAATGAGTCAAGATTTATCCTTTCTTTTTCTTGGATGAAAGGGAGTGGGCCGTCCGTACGTCTCTCGCTATACTCCCCGCCATGTTCGACCCCGTTGACGCCGATGCGTCACTCCCCGATCTCGAAACCGGGATCCTGAAGTACTGGCAAGAAGAAGACACGTTCAAGCGCTCCATGAAGCGCCGGGAGAACGGCGAAGTCTTCAGCTTCTACGATGGTCCGCCGTTCGCGACGGGTCTTCCGCACTACGGCCACCTGCTTGCGGGAACGATCAAAGACGTCATTCCCCGCTATCAGACGATGCGCGGGAAATTTGTGAAGCGACGGTTCGGTTGGGACTGCCACGGTCTGCCCGTCGAAAACATCATCGAGAAAGAACATGGTCTCAAGTCCAAGCAAGACATCGAAGCGTTAGGTGTCGCAAACTTCAACGCCATGTGCCGCGCCGCCGTTCAGCGCTACACCGGCGACTGGCGCCAGGTCGTGGAACGCATGGGGCGCTGGGTGGACATGGACAACGACTACCGGACGATGGATCCCGAATTCATGGAAAGCATCTGGTGGGTCTTCAAGCAGCTCCACTCGCAGGGGCTGATCTACGAAGGATGGAAGCCGATGCACATCTGTCCACGGTGTCAGACACCTCTTTCCAACTTCGAGGTGACGCAGGGGTACAAGGATATTCAGGACTACTCGATCACCGCGATGTTCGAGCTCGTGGATGAGCCGAATAGTTTCCTGCTCGCATGGACGACGACGGGATGGACGCTACCGGGAAACCTCTTTCTTGCCGTGCATCCAGACGTGAACTATGCAACGGTCACGTATGACGGAAAGCGTTATACGGTCGCAAAAGATCTTGTCGAAAAAGTTTTTCATGACAAAGAATATGCTGTTGCAGGAGAAGTGAAGGGTCGAACACTCGTTGGCAAGAAATATACACCACTCTTCCCCTACTTTGCAGATACGTACAAAGAGACGAATGCCTTCCACGTCGTTAGTGCGGACTTTGTGACGACGACGGATGGAACAGGCATCGTGCACATCGCTCCCGGTTACGGCGAAGATGACTTCCTGCTTGGGCAACGTGAAAAAATCGCGATGCTTCAACACGTGGGCATCGACGGTTCTTTCAAAAAAGAAGTGACTGATTTCGCGGGAAAGCAGGCCAAGCCGAAAGATGATCACCAGAGCGGAGACAAGATGATCGCAAAGTGGCTGAAAGATCACAAGAAACTGTTCAAAGCCGAGAGCTTCAACCACAGCTACGCGCACTGCTGGCGTTGCGACACGCCGCTCCTCAACTACGCCACGAGTTCGTGGTTCGTCGCAGTCGAAAAAGTGAAACCGAAGATGCTCTCGGCAAACTCGAAGACTGCCTGGGTACCGTCGCACCTCCGGGACGGCCGCTTCGGCAAATGGCTCGAAGGTGCCAGAGACTGGGCGATCTCACGAAACCGTTTCTGGGGAACGCCGCTGCCGATCTGGCGAAATACCATCACCGGTGAGATCGAAGTCATCGGCTCACGTGATGAACTCATGGCGAAGGCTCCCGAGAGATTTACGAAGCTCATCGTCGCACGCCACGCCGAAAGCAAAGGCAACGTCGAGCGTATCTACCAGGGCAAAGCTCCGGGCACTGAACTTACGGAGACCGGCAAGAGGCAGGCCAAGGCGCTCGCTGAAAAAGTCGTCGATACGACCAAGAACCTGAAGGTGACTGCGATCTACTGTTCGCCCCTGATGCGTACGCACGGCACGGCGCAGGCGATTGCCGAAGAATGCGACGCGCCAATCTTCATCGATGAGAGATTGCGCGAAGTGAGCTTTGGGGAGTACGAAGGCAAACACATCGACTTCGATGACCTCACATTCATCCGCGAACGCCGTGCGCACAAACTGGAAAAAGGCCATCTTGAGAGTATCTACCACTTCGAAGGAATGGAAACGTGGAGCAGTATCGAACTGCGTGTCCGCGATTTCTTGGATGAAGTACTCTCGAATCACAAAGGCGAAGCGATCGCGATTGTGACACACGCCGATCTCGTCATGAACATGAAGCACATCTTCACCGGAGAAGATCCGCATAAGATCGTGCATCAGCCGTACCCCGAACTCGCGGGGATGCAGACCTTCTACTGGGACCACGAACGCAAGGCGCAGATGGATCTTCATAAAGAGACGGTGGATGAGATTCTGTGGGGTAGTGAGCGGGAAGCGGGTAGCGGGAAGCGGGTAGAGCTGACGCTTGTTCGGCACGGCGAAACGGATCTCAATAAACAGAAGATCATGCAGGGCGGCGACGTCGACATGCCACTCAACAAAGTCGGTAAAGAGCAGGCCAAAGCCGCCGCCGCGAACCTGAAGGATCAAGAGTTCGACGTCGTGATCTCATCGAATCTGAAGCGCGCGTCCGAAACCGCCACCATCATCTGCAAAGAATTGGGCCTCAGGTACAACGGAGGTTATGACGTCTTCAACGAACGGTACTACGGCGCACTAGGGGGAAAGCCGGCCGAGGACATCATGGCCGACCATGGACCGACAAAACCGATGAAAGGCTTAAGCCCCGTCTGGCTCAAGATCACACCCGAGGGAGGAGAATCCTTCGACCAATTCATCCGCAGAATCCAGAGAGGGCACGATTTCCTACTCAAAGAATTCGCCGGGAAGAAGGTGCTCCTCATCGGGCACGGGGGCGTCACGCGAGCGATGAACTTTGTCACGGGAGCGTCGTACGAGGAGGCCGCGCTCGCTGAACCGAAGAACGGTCACGCCCAGACTTTCACACTCGTGCCGCAAATGCGACGCATTGAGGAAGTCTTGGACTGTTGGTTCGAATCCGGTTCGATGCCCTACGCCCAAGAACATTTCCCATTCAAGACCGGTGCCGACGTACCGCCTGGGTTTCCGGCTGACTTCATCGCCGAGGGGTTAGATCAAACCCGCGGCTGGTTTTATACACTGACGGTTCTCTCGGCTGCACTTTTTGACTGCCCGGCATTCAAGAACTGCATCGTGAACGGGACGGTGCTCGCCGAAGACGGCAAGAAGATGAGCAAGCGCCTCAAGAACTACCCCGAACCCACGGAGATCATGAAGAAGCACGGCGCCGACGCGGTGCGCTTCGCACTCATGAGCTCCCCCGCCGTCCGCGCCGAGGACCTCAGGTTCTCTGAAAAATTTGTCGCCGAGGCTGTGAGGTCCGTGTTACTCCCGCTCTGGAATGCATATAGGTTGTTTGTCACATACGCGAATGCCGTGGACTGGAAACCGAGCATCGATTTCTCTCTCCATAACGCTCAGTCCAAGAACGTGCTCGACCGCTGGATGATCCTGAAGACACAGGAACTCGTCAATAAAATGACCGCCGAGCTCGAGCGCTACGACCTGTCTGCAACGTGCGCCCACCTCTCGGATTCCATCGACGACCTCACGAACTGGTACGTACGCCTGAGCCGCCGGCGTCTCGCGGGAAAAGAAGAAGGACAAACAGAAGCGCTCGATACTCTGTACCGCGTCCTCCTTGCCACAAATCAGCTGCTCGCGCCATTCTGTCCGTTCATTACCGAAGACATCTACCTGAATCTCTCGCCCGAAGACCACGGCTCGATCCACTTCACGGATTGGCCGGTCACGACCGAGCTCACGGATGAGGATCGGAAAGTGATCTCGCTCATGGACTCCACGCGCGCCGTCGTCACACTCGGCCTCTCACTTCGTTCTGATGCCAAGCTCGGCGTCAGGCAGCCACTCACGTCCGTCACTTTCGCACTGCCACCATCCGATACCGCCGGCGTCATCAAGGAGCTCATCATGGAAGAACTGAACGTGAAGCAGGTTATCGATGTCATCGACGCTGCGTCTTTGGGCTCAGCCATCGTCATGGTCGACGCGCGCAAAACCGGCAAGCGCCTCGGGGCTCGCGTGCAGGACGTGATCAAAGCCGGCAAAGCAGGACAGTTCGAGGAGAAGGACGGCACGATCGTGATCCTCGGCGAAGCGTTCACGTACGACGAAGCGAAGATCGTCTACCAAAGCAAAGAAGGCAAAGCGGTCGCCGCAGGAAACGGCATCGTCGTCACGATCGATACGACACTCACGCCGGCTCTCGAACTCGAAGGTCAAGCCCGAGAACTCATCCGCGCCATCCAGCAAATGCGCAAAGATGCAGGACTGGAATTCACGGACACCGTGAAGCTACACCTCAAAGGCGCCGAGACAATCATGGAGACGCACGGAGAGCTGGTCCTCGAGGAAACGCGATCCGTCCTCGGTGAAAATAACGGCAAACCAGACACTGCGGATGTGGGAGGAGCGAAGGTCACGATTGCGATTGAGAAGAAGTAGGGGTGACATTGCCGAGCTTTTTGTAGTGACACTGAGCCGTTTTTTGTAGAGACGCAACATGTTGCGTCTCTACAAAAAACGGCAACAAGAGAATCATCTCGTGATACAATCCTTCTCATGTCCGAAACATCCTCCTCCATGTCTCCGGCTCTCAAGTTGGCTCTCAAAGCCGTCGTGAACGTACTGCTCGTCTGGGGCATGAATGCGTTTCTCCCGAGCTACTTCTCCGTCTTCGGAGGCCTTCCCGCGTACGTCATCATTGGAAGCCTGCTGACGCTCATGAACATGTTCCTGCGTCCGCTCCTCGCAATCGTGACATTCCCGCTGCATCTGCTCTTCACGCTGTTTACGACTATCGGCGTCAACGCGTTCTTCGTCTTTGTCATCTATGAAATAACGCTGAAGATGGACCCCGCTGTCGTGGCCATGGCCATCACCGGCGGGCTCACGGGCTGGCTCATTGTGAGCTGTATCTTGGGACTCGCGAACTGGATCATGAAGCACGTGTTCTGAAATTCCCTCACAAAATCAAATCTCGCTAGTATTTCGTGGTATAATAGTTTCTCGTTCTTACGCATCATTGGGGATGACCCCACTGCGCTCGCTACGGCGAGCTTCGAGGGGCGGGAGGAGGGATGTATCCTTTCTTTCAAATCCTCTGCTCATTAACACCATTGGGGATGACAGGCTTCGACAGCGTGAATCTGCGTTGTTTGTGTCTCGATCCGGGATTGCTCTGGTTCCCGTTACCCACCGTTGCACCACATAATTGCCAAAAGCAATTTCATGGCTCGCGTGAAGGAGGTAGCGAACTCTGTTCGTTTGCCTTCCCTCGTTGCGGCCTAAGGTCTGATTCAGTTCGGACCGCGTTTCTCTCTTGATCCTCGCTGGAGAGATGAAACGTCACTAGCGAGGTTGGATTCCGACTGACGTGACGGACTCCTGACTAAAGCGTCATCACTTCCGCCCTTTTCTCTGTTGTTCTCCTATTGGGTGGAAGAACTGAGAACAACATGATCGTACAGACCTTCGGCGTACACGTTGGACCCGGGTTCAACTCCCGGCATCTCCACCACCTTAACTAGCGGGGTCATGTTAATCCCTGTTATGATGCGTTAAAGATTCCCAATCTTCATGAAGCAATCAATACAGTCACGTAACATTTCGCCTTATGTATTGGGCGCTTTTGCATATTTTGGTGCAAACCAATTCATTCGCTTCTTGCTAAATTTTCTCGAACTCTACGTTTATAACTTTGTAAGTCGAGATGCGGCAAACTCACTTTCATTCCCCATCTTCTTAATTGCTCCAGCCTTGTCAGTTTTGGTCGCGTGGACTCTTCAAAAAGAAAATCACTACCGATTGGGTATATTTGTTGGTCTCGGAATAAACTTTCTCCTAGGCTTTTATCAGTTCGGTCAGAGTATTGGATAGGCGGATTTTAGAAACTGGTTCCAATTCATAAATATCTGCTGCAATTGGTTCCATTCATTTCGAATCCTTTCCACCACACCTCTCCCGTATCCAGAGGTTTCTATTGCAATCTTCTTAATATGGTATGGCATTAATAATGCAGTCATGCCATAATAAGAACATGACACCCTTCGACCCTGCTCAGGGCAAGCTTCTGGACCCACGCATTCGCAAACGGCTCGATGAGAAACTTGCGAAGCTCAACAAACTTCGACCACTCAGTGTATCGCACGTACAGAAATTACGCGGACAACTGGAGATCGAAATGACGTATAACTCCAATGCCATTGAAGGAAACAGCCTCACGCTACGCGAGACGTGGCTCGTGCTGAATGAAGGCATCACCATCAAGGGGAAACCGCTCAAAGATCACCTCGAAGCAAAAGATCACCAGGAAGCACTCGATTTTCTCTATGAGCTTATTTCAGGTCAACATTGTACGATTTCCGAGTATCTCATTCGACAATTCCATCAGCTTGTCGTTCGGGAAACCGAAAAGGAGTGGGCAGGAAAATACAGGAATGGCACGGTTATCATCGGAGGAGCCAAGCATATGCCACCGGATGCTCTCGATGTGCCGAGACAGATGGAGAATCTCATTCATTGGCTCAAGAAAAACGATGGGAAACTGCATACCGTTGAACTGGCCGCCATTTTGCATCACAAGCTCGCTTTTATTCACCCTTTCTTCGATGGTAACGGACGGACGTCTCGCCTTGTGATGAACGTCGTTCTGATGCGCAAAGGATTCCCGCTCGCTATTATTCTCAAAAATGATCGGAGGAAATACTATGATGTCCTGCAAAAAGCAGATGGCGGTGACCTTATACCTCTTGTACTTTTCCTTGCACAAGCTGTTGAAAGAACTCTTGATCTCTATCTGCGTACATTTGCCAAAGAGAAATCTGATTCTCTCCTCACTCTCGCTGAGGTCAGCAAAAAGACTCCATACAGCCAAAAATACATCAATCTTCTCGCCCGTACGGGGCGTATCTTCGCGGTAAAGCGTGGGAGGATATGGTACACAACGCAAGAAGCCATCGATGAGTACCGAAGAGGAAGATTGAGAAAACGTTAAGATGTGAGCATCCCTATCTGCTCCGCCCAGCCTAGAATCAGCTCCTCAAGCCGGTGTAAACTTTTTCGCAGGATGTCCACCAATATCTTATCAAAGCCAAAAGTTTTTTTGTCATTCATTAAGATTTGTTTCGCGTTCGATGTTTTTTGTTATTTAAAATTCAAATACGTTATCGTGAGCTGCAACACAGTGGCAAATGCAACCCACAACAGGTACGGAATTTGAGCGTAGGTAATCCAAGGAGCGTATGGGAAAATATTTCGCATAGCCCAGATCAATGTTCCGAGAACCAGAAAAATATCGATACTTGCGAGCAGGTTGCTTCGAAGACCGAACTGCAGAGGCGTGAATGCAAGATTGAAAATGAGATTCAGTGCAAAGGGCAATGCAATCATCCAGCCGATCTTCTTCTGTCCCGCCATGACAAAAACAGTGCCAAAAGAGATGATGATGGCGATATAGAGCACCGTCCACACGGGTCCGAAGATAGAAGCCGGAGGAGCCCAAGAGGGTTTGATGAGCTGTTGATACCATGTGAAAGTCTCCATGCTTGCATGGTAGCATCAAATGCAACTGCCGAGTGATTTCAGCAGTGCGCACAACGCAGAATCATCTCTTCAAGGCGTGCAAACTTTATCGTAATCTCCACCACACTTCCTTTACAAAGAGTCCGGCGCTCTGTAGCGTTCCGCAGTTTATGGCGCAGCAATCTCACGACAAGCCGGCACGACACGATTTGACGACAGGCCCTCTCGGCAAGCAGCTGTGGCAGTTGGCATGGCCGATGATGCTGACGATGTTTTTCCATACGCTCTACAACCTCGTCGACGCGTTTTGGGTGAGTAAGTTATCTCCGGAATCGATCGCGGCAGTCAGTATTTCACAGATCACCCTGTTTTTGATGATGGCACTCGGATTTGGCATCACAGCGGGCTCGGGCGTGGTGATGTCGATGGATATCGGCGCCAAGAACCAGCCCGAAGCCGAGCGCGTCCTCGGGCAGTCGTTCGTGCTGACGGCGATCATGGGCGTGTTCTTCACGATTATCGCACTGGTCTTTCGTACGCAGCTCCTTACGCTCACAGGCGCAAGCGGCGCGATCTTCGAACCGGCGCTCGAGTATTTCACCGTAAACGCGGCGGGATCGCTGCTGTTTTTCACGATGATCTCGATCATGTTCGCCTTCAACGCGCAGGGTGATACGTTCACGCTCACGAAATTATTCGCAGTATCCACGCTCGTGAACGGCATACTGGATCCTATTCTCATTTTCGGCTGGTACGGCGCGCCACCGCTCGGCATCCGCGGCGCGGCCGTGGCGACGCTCATCTCCCAGGCACTCTTCATCGTCCTCGCACTCACTTCGCTCTCGCGCCCGTCGCGCAGCGTTCCGTTCCACTTCCGTAATCTCAGCTTCCGGTGGGAATCGGTGAAGAAAGTCCTCAAGATCGGCATTCCCGCCGCTCTCACGCAGGTGATCAATCCCATCGGCCTCTCCGCTCTCACCATCATCACGGCGCAAGCGTTCCAAGAGCCGGGAGCAATCGCCTTCAGCCTTGGGTTCCGCATCGAATTCTTCGCCTACCTTCCCGCCGTCGGCTACGGATTCGCCGCAATGGCGATGATGGGACAGAGCATCGGCGCGGAGAAACTGGCGCGCGCCAAAGACGTGCTGCGGGCGGCATTGATGTACGCGTGCGGCATCGCTCTTGCCATGGGCATCGCGATCGCGATCTTTGCGCATCTGATCGTCACGATTTTCACGGACGATCCGGCAGTCACCAGTTACGCGCTCCAGTACTTTCGCACGGTCGCGCCGCTCAGCTACGTGTTCCTCGCCGCAACGATGGTGGAAGCCAGCGCCTTCCAGGCGGTCGGCAAATCATGGCCGGGATTCTGGATTATGTGCGTACGCTTCCTCGTCGTTTCGCTGCCGCTCGCGTACGTGCTCACAGTCATTCTTCATCTGCCGATCATGGGCGTGTGGATCGCGATCATCACGGGCAACATCGTGGCTTCTATCATCGGTTACGTCTGGATATGGTCGACGCTGAGCACATTCACCTTCAAGGAAGTGAAAGAGACGGTGCATATGCATGGCTAGTCGTACCGATGCGGGCCAATATGAAAAGTCGCGAATTATCGAGCGAAGCAGATTCCACCAATTTCAAACCCTTTCCATCAATTTCCCGCTACCGCCCTCTTCAAAGCATCGACCTCGCTCTTCAGTGCCTCTACCCGCTCCGGCACCGTGCTTCCCTGCTTCAGGTGCACGTAATAGTTCGGGGGAATTACCATGCTGTCCTTGATCACCGACATGTCAGGGTCCCGTTTCGCAAGCTCCTGCTCGATCTTCGCGATGAAGAAATCACACCGTCTCTCTGCGGCCGCGTGGAATTTTTCCATCAACTCCGGCGTACGTTCGGGGGCAAAACCGTTACAGAGGTCGATCCACTGCTTTAGCCAAATGAAGTCCGGTTTTTCAGCCGCGGTTCCCGCTTCAACTGACCGTACATATGAGTCGACCAGTTTCTTAGCTGCCTCAGGATATTCTTGCACGAGTTTCGTCTGCCACTCTTTCAGTGCATTGAGCGCGACGGGATTTTTATGCCCACCTGCGGAAAGCGCCTTCGCGTTCGAATGCGCCAGATGAATCATCACTCTCGTCTGTGCGAGGTCCATCTCCGGCGACGCGCACTGTGCTTCCGCTAATCTCAGGAAAACCTGACTGACGCGAGCCAAGCCCTCGATGTGTTTCTGAACTAGGTCAGCAACCTCTGCCTCATCCTTCCCTTTCGCCTTAGCGAGTTCCCTATTTATACTCACGAGCTCAAGGATTTCGGGGTGCTGGTTCAGTTGATCCCGTAGCGGTTTTAAATCTTCTTCATTGATTGGCTTATCAAACAGCGCATCAATCTTCTCTTCGCGTAACAGATTCGCAAAAATATCGGCAGTCGTTTTATGCACAAGCGCCCCCGCGGCTTCCTGCACGGTAGGATCTCTTGTGGAATCGGGTGGAGAAACGTCTTTTTCAGGCTGTTCCGACTCAGGTGGAAGGGGTTTAGACATAAAGATATTATAGCTTATATTTTATCTTTTGTATACTTGTATACTTCACCCTCCAGCGTCTCACCTGTATGCCCAAAACCTCCGTCGCTACCGGCGTTGTCCATACCGTTCCCACGGATCTTCGGAAGGTGCTAACCTCCGATGCGACGCTTTTGGAAAAGTGGAACGATCTTACCCCCCTCGCCCGCAACGAGTGGATCTGTTGGACGACGATTGTGAAGCAGTCGGAAACGAGAAAGGCTCATATCGTGAGACTCAGTGAAGAGCTTCTGGAAGGAAAGCGCCGACCGTGTTGTTGGCCGGGCTGTCCGCATCGTAGGCCAAAGGCGAAGAAATGGTTTAAGGGGATGTGATGATTTCTGTGCGGAAATGTTTGCGATGTCGGGGTAGATGTTTAGGTAATCTGCGAATGAAAACACGGAAACCCCGCTTTATTTTATTTTGTTATACACAGCTTTCCGAACATTTTCCGGACACTTTTTCCACCATGCCTTGGTACTCACGTTTCCCATAAGCTCTCCTTTGGCTTTGCGATCTTTATACACTTTCAGAAGTCCATCGACACTGCATTCATCAACCTTAGGAACAATCGCCTTTTTGGAAGACGATACTGCTTTCGGAACTGTTTTCACTGGTTTTGCATTGTGACAATGCCTCTCATTCCAAGGCACACCCCATTTGTCGCAATTGGTACGACAGTAGTGACAACCATCGGCTGCAGTATTTCCTGGATGAGCGCTCGCTAATTGAGGAACCACAATCAGCAGAACGAGGAGTGGAAGGATGCGCATGTAAACTAGTTTATCACTTATTTGATACACCAAAGCTACATCGCGTCTTTTTGCAGGTGAGACCCACCATCTCACCTACCACAACTTCTTATACTTCTCGGTGTTCTCATAGAGGAAGTACGCGTTGCAGATGAGGAGCACCCAACCGAGGCTCGCATTCACGGTGAACAATCCGGTATCGACGACTGCATGGAAGAGCACGACATTCACCGTCATCGGAAGCATAACGATCGCGGCGAGGGCGGTCTTATTGAGGACCACGAGAATCAAACCGGCGGCACAGAGAATGCCGAGAAGCGGCATCATGTAGCCCGTGGCCATGAGAGCGGACATGAAGGCCCAGCCTGCTGGCGTGTACAAATCGGCCGTCGGGGACGGGAAAACGCCGAGTGCACCAAGGATCGGCGTGACGAGCACGAGCGCAAAAAGCGTACGCATGACGTTGTGAAGGATTTTCATAAACATGAGGGGGGGGATAGTGGGCATTGTACACCGTGTCGACCTAAACACTCTCACGGCCTTCCTCTTACCTTCGGGCATGTTTCTTCGATCGTTTGCTTGAACGGATTCTCTGAAAAAGAAGATCAAACATTTCTACGGTCATGAATGCTATGGAAACCGAGAGACATATTACTCCAGAGCCACCAATTACTCCGCCTACTACGGCTAAATTTATCTGTTTTAAAGCTACAGCTAAACCGAAAAAACCACAGCTCAATAACATCACGACTGCACAAAAAAGAAACAGAAGACCGCAGTACGACATGAGCTCTTCCTGATTTTTACCTAAAAAAGCAGCATTGCTAGCCCAAGATAGGGCAGCCAAAACTAAAGAGAGCTGGATAATTTGCCATCCGAAATCAGTTACTGCCTTTATTCCACCAATTTCATGATGGATCAAAAATAATCCTGCGATCCCGTAAAAAAATAAAAATGAAGCCACCCTGCCCAAAACGAATTTCAACACTTCAGCTTTCTTCATAAAGACAAGCATACCATGTGATGCGCTATGAAAAGCCAAAAATCCATCGAACATCGGCATTCCCTTGCCTTCCCCCACCCTCCTCGGAGTACGCTCAGTTGCCAATGCAGAACAGGAGAGAATTCCTGACCTCGGCGGTGGCACTTGGAGCGACACTCGTCGCCCCGCGAGTCTTGGGGCAGACACGGATGACACCGGCTCTTGGGATCAATGAGAGACTCACGAAGATCGCGGAGCTGCTTCGGAGAATGCCGGAAATCGCGAGGGTAGACGACCACCTCGTGGACTCGCCGACGAATGCGCTCGTGCAATGGCGCTGGGCTCACTTCCGTAGCGATATCGATCCGACACTCTATCCGGATGTCGAACGAGTGAATCAGGAACTCCTCACCGCGATGCTTTCGGTCTACGAAACCGAAGGCAACGGGCTTGATGAACTCATGGTCGAAGGATTGGTGGACGGCATCATAGACACACAGATCGAGCGGTCTCGTCGGGTGCAGCGCCAACTGATTACACATCTCTTCACGACGCATAACCTGTTCGGCGTGCAGGACCGTCCACCCCAACCGGCAACCGTGCGACGTGAACTGAATGTCGAAGAAAATCTCCGGAGGCCGGTCAATCAAGTCATCTATCCCAACAATGCTCCCACACAGCTACTGATGTCCCCACTCGGCAGGCTCGGAGCGGGCTACATTCTCTCCACGCAGAAACCAGTGATGCTGCTGCCCGCGGAAGATCCGGCAATCGACGCCAAAGCCGAGTGGGCTGAGAAATACGGAACAGAGGCTGAGTACCAGAAATGGGTGAAGGATGAACGGGACAAGCACTTCGTGAAACTCGTACGCAGTAGCACGCGCGACATCGTGCACTTTATCGTCGGATACGGACATGAGCTCACGGATGACATCGCAGCCGGAGGTAACGACATGTCGCATCTCGTCATCACACCAAAGGGAGTCGACGTCATAAAGCAGAAAGCGGTTCGACCTTGAGAAAGCTATACTCCTCGCATGGACGGCTTCACATCTGCCGAGCTTATAATTCTCAAGCGCTTGAACACGCCCATCAAAATCCAAGACTTCCTCGACACACTTCCGACAAATTTTGAGCACG
>JAGORY010000012.1 GCA_018062585.1 Candidatus Peribacteraceae bacterium
CGAGAGCATCGCAGAAGTCGCCGCCGCAGCGGAGGTCCATCTTGGAAAGAACTTCTTTAACGTGGGACTGAACGATCATGGGAAAATGGGGAAGAAGTAGTAGATGGACGAGATTCTAGAGTGGTCTCGTGAACCAGCACAAGGCCGTATTGCGTCCGGAATTGACAAAGAAGCCGGAACGAGTGAATTGCTAGACATGAAAAATGCGGGTTTTTGGAAGGAAAACACCATGTTTGAGAGTCCTCTACTTATTGCCCGAGGCTCATCACACACGTATGATCTTCGGGCTCTTTCAATATACGTGGGTCGGCCAGCCTTCGCTCTACGGAGCTTCGGCCGGCGGGTAACTCTGCTGTTACACTTCCTACAACGGTATTCATAGCTACACATGGGTCGGTAGCGAAGTGGCCAAACGCATCAGACTGTAAATCTGACGGCTTATGCCTTCGAAGGTTCGAATCCTTCCCGGCCCACCACCAAATTTAACGCATGGACGTTCTCGAAGACATTATATGGTGGCAGCAAAATCACCCGACGGAGTATGGGGTTCTTGCAAATGCTTTAGGCGAGCAATGGCTAATTGAAAATGTTAAAAAGTGTATCGGTGTTAGATGGAACAAAGACTATCACCCTTTAGGGTGGAAGGTTTTTTCGCATTCTGAAGAAAATTATTCTGAAGTTATACTCGTAGCTAAATTACTTTCAATGTTTAGTACAGACCGAGAAATTGGAACCCTAATTCGGAATCTAAAGAACCCAGAGGACTACCATCAAACTCTTTTTCACCTAATGCTGGCGTACCAGTTTTTCAGAGCGGGTTGGAGCATTGCCCTCGAAAACCCAAGCCTTAATGGTAAAGCTGATTTTATGGCCACTCAGTCAGGGGAGGTGCTCTACGTTGAGTGTTCAGAGAAAGCCCTCCTGCCTCCTCCGCCTTTTAACGAACGTGCATTCATGGTGCTAAGCAATAAACTAAGCAATTATTGTTCGATGGGAATGGATGCAAACATAATTCTAAAAACAGAAGAAGTGACAATACACGAAATTGAGGCACTCCTTGATGCGAACAAGGAACTTTTAGCCAAATTTACTAAAAAAGAAATTATTGAAACAACAAACGTTTCAGTTGAAATTGTACGAAGGTCAGACAAAAGGTCAGCCGTTTATCAGGTTGATAAGCGGCCTAGACTTTCATTGGCAGAACGCCTTTTAAAAAAAATTGACGACGAGAACCGCCAAACGAAAACAGCGATTGCTACACGAATTGTTGCATTATTATTACTAGGAAACATCTCGCCAGAAGTTTGGGCAGCCACAATGGATGAAATGGGACGCCGTCTTCCAGGAAAAAAGTCTAAACCCGACTCGGTATTCTTTTTTCAGAAAAAATGGGTGGAAGGGCAATGCCGACTCAGGCTACTAGGTTACATTCCGACAACTTCCAAGGGAGAGGCTGAGATTTTCGGTCCAACTTTAGATTTTATGGAGGAGCAAGATTCTTTAATATGAAAGTTGGCAATGCTGGACGTAGGCCTGTGCCTTCGTGAGCATTTCTTGATCATACCTTGATGGGCGTCCGAGGCTTGCCATAGCTTCATTACAACTTGGATTAGTCGCTAAACTTGACTTTTCTACCTGCTATGTAATAGTATTTGTATATGCAAGATTCATTTGAAGCCGACTACAAGGCAGCCCTGAAAGAAGCTGGAATGCCAGCTATGGGCGCAGTACAGGAAATGGTTGATGATTTACTAACGCTAACAGAGACAGCAGATGTGAGAACTAACCCACTTCAGGCCTTCCTGAAACGTCAACTGGACGTTGGAAGACCAATCAATATTCTGAAAGGAGATACCCTTGCAAAACTCCTTCGGGCATTGAAAGCTGAGGGAATAGCAGCTGCAAGCGGAGATTTCGCGGATCGTATCCTTCAGGAAGGCAATTATGCAGTTGCCGTTGTGTCGCCATTGCGCTTGTCGGATAACGCGAAAACATCCATTGTCGGACATGCAATCAGAGAAGCGGTCAAAGCCATGCAGGCCGATTCTTCACTTGGCACGGACAATTTCCACGCTTCCATTTCCATCCAGCCGCTACCGGATGGCACAGGGGTTCTCGCCAAGACAACGGTACAGGTTTCCGGTGGTGAGAGCAGAAAACCGTTTGGACCATACGTATGTGTATTGCAGCAACGTCAAGAACGATAACATCCGGACACTACTTTCTTCCTTCCACTCTCAGTATGAGCGAAGCATCCGACATCTTCGAGGATCTACAGTTACTGAATACGCAATGTAACATTCGCCTCCCTGAGATGGATGCTATGCCCGATGCCGCACAGCAGCGCATTCTCGATGCACTGGATAAGTACAAGCGCGAACTCGCACTACCTGAAGGAAATTTCAATAGAACAAGAGAGGAACTGCAACGGCAGGTGGAAGCTGAGAGACATACGATGCAGGTGAGAGCGAGACGCTAAGAAGCACTTCTCTGGCCCACCACAAAAGCCTCGCAAAGACAAAGATCCCTCAAAGAAAAAGGCAAATGTTACTCATACCTCAGCGCCTCCATCGGGCTCAGGTCTGCTGCGCGCTTGGCAGGATACAGACCGAAGAGAAGACCCGTACCCACGGCCATGCCGACTGCGAGTGCGACTGCCGAGAAGGATAATACAAATGAGAAGGGCCCAAGGACTTTGGCAGCAACTTGTGCGATCATCCACCCGAGAAACGCGCCGCCCACAATGCCGATCATGCCCCCGGACAGCGTCAGGAAAACCGCTTCGAGCAGAAACTGCAGAAGCACATCACGACGGCGTGCTCCCACGGCTTTGCGGAGGCCGATCTCGCGGGTGCGCTCCGTCACCGATACGAGCATGATATTCATGATGCCGATGCCACCGACAAGCAGCGAGATACCCGCAACGAGTGAGAGAAATACCGTGAGACCCAATGTGACGGTACCGATGATGCCCGTGATCTGATCCGAACCGCGAGCGAGGAAATCATCCTTGTCCGGATCATCCTCCGGATTGGTTATGCGATGGCGCTGGCGAAGCAGCGTCGTGATATCGAGTTTGGAAAGTTCCGGGTCGCCGACGGAACGGAACACCATGTACGAGAGATACCTCTGCCCCGTGAGTGCCCGCGCACTGGAAAACGGCATGACGACGAGGTTATCCAGTTGCTGCAGGAGTGCGGACGCAGCCGGCTGCAGCGTACCAACCACGGTGAAGTTTCTGTCTCCGACGGTAATGCGCTCGCCGAGCGGATCACGATTGCCGAAGAGATCCTCCGCCACTCCCGAGCCGATGACTACGACATTCTTGCTCCCCTCTTCGTCGTTTTTATCGAGCAGGCGTCCACGGTCCAGTTTCTGTCCGTAGTTCGGAAAGAATACGTCGTACGCACCCATGATAAACGGCGTGATCTCTTCATTGCCGTAGTGCACGGGCTTTCCTGCGATGATGATGGGCGTACTCAGTTCCACCGTGGAAAGTCGCGACAACGCTTCGTAATCCTCGACGGTCAGTGAGTTCAGATTGCCTCCGAATTTTTCAAATCCTTTCGGATAGACCTCAATAATATTGGTTCCGACACTTTCGATTTGTTCCAAAATGTACGCCTGAAAACTGTTGCCGAGCGAGACCATGAGGATGACGGATCCGACGCCGATGATGATGCCGAGCATCGTGAGTGATGCACGGGTTTTGTTCACCGTGATGCCTGCAAATGCCGTGTGAAGGAGGTCGGGGGTTAGCATGAGTTTATTCGTAGCGAAGAGCTTCCATCGGGGCCAATGCCGCGGCTGTTCTGGCGGGCGTTATGCCGAAGACGAGGCCGGTGACGGCAGCCATCAAGAGTGCCGCGACCGATGACGACAGAGACACGGCGAAGACGTACGTGGAGAGCAGCTTCGTGACGATCGCAGCGATGAACCACGCGAGACCAACGCCGAGAGCGAGGCCAATGAGACCACCGAAGAATGTGAGCAAAACGGCTTCCACCAAAAACTGGAAGAGAATATCGCGGTAGCGCGCGCCGAGAGCTTTACGCAAACCAATCTCCCGTGTGCGCTCTTTGACGGACACCAACATGATATTCATGATGCCGATGCCGCCCACGACCAGCGAGATGGCAGCGATCGTCGTGATGAACAGAGTGAGGCCGAGCGATACCGAACCAAGTATCTGGTTCGCTTCTTCGGATGAATGCACGATGAAATCATCCTTCGTTTCATCGTCCTCCGGATTGGAAATGCCATGACGCTTCCGAAGCAAGTACCTGATGTCTGCGAATGCAAGCTCGAAACTTTCTGTCGCCTCCAGAGTGATCTGGTTCAGGTACTTCTGACCCGTCACGTTGCGCGCCACGGAAAACGGAACATAGATCCGATCATCGGCACTTTGGAAAAACTGGGCTCCCAGCGCCTTCGTCACGCCGATCACGGTGTAGTGATTGTCACCGATTTTGATGCGCTTCCCGATGGGATTCACCGAACCGAAAAATTTGTCACGCGGCTCGGGACCAATGAGCGCGACATGGCGAGCCGCTTCGACATCGGATGCGTCGATGAGCCTTCCTTCATCGGCCTCTACGCTTTGATTCTGAAAAAACTCCTCGGTCACACCGAAAATCTGCGGCTCACCCTCTTCATTGCCATACACTGTGCGTCCGGTGATGAAGATGAGCGGGGCAACACTCGTGATACTCGGGAGTTTTTGCAGCTCCCGAAGATCCTCGAAGGTGAGACTGTCGAAACCTGCCGTGAACGCCCCCTGCCCTCCTTCTTCTGTGCCTGGGAAGATCACCATACTTTTGGCGCCGAGGCTGCTGATTTGACCGAGAATCACGCCTTCCATCGAGGCGCCGACCGAACTCATGAGCACCACCGACGCGACACCGATGATGATGCCGAGCATCGTCAGAAGCGCTCGGGTCACATTGCGGGTAACGCCGCGAAACGCCGTTTGGAAGAGGTCTCTTGATAACACGTGTTGAAGAAAAAAATGAAAATGTTTATTTCAACTGCTGACCGTTCTGCACACGGATGCGCTCGAAATCCCGCGTATCACTCTCGATACGCCCATCACGCAGACGGATGATGCGCTCGGCGTGCTTGGCCGTTTCACTCTCATGTGTGACAAGGATGATGGTATGTCCGCCGTCATGGAGCGTTTGGAGCGCGCCCATCACCTGTAGACCGGAAGCGGAATCCAGGTTGCCTGTCGGCTCATCAGCGAAGATAACCTCGGGTTCGGTCACGAGAGATCTCGCGATGGCGACGCGCTGTTTCTGACCACCGGACAACTGACTGCTGAGGTAATCCTTTCGTTCCGTCAGCCCCACGGATTCTATGGCGGCAAGCGCGCGATCCATGCGCTCGGATGCGCGGATCGTCGGATGATAGAGAAGCGGCAGCAAAACATTGTCCAGCACGGTCGTTCGCGGCAGCAGATTGAATGCCTGAAATACGAAGCTCACGCGCGTCGCACGAATACGAGCCAGCTCGTCATCGCTCATGGACACCGCAGGCTCACCCTGAAACAAATACTCCCCCTTCGTATGATGATCGAGAAAACCCAGAATATGCATCAACGTGGATTTGCCGGATCCGGACGGACCCATGATGGCGACGAACGAGCCCTTCTCGATCGTGAGGTCGATGTGGAATAGCACCGGAGTCTCCAGCTCGTCATTGTAGTACGATTTGCACAGTTTCCTCACTTCGATGAGCGGCGCAGCGTTCTTCGTCATTCTTTGATGAGTACGATAACCGTTTCGCCTTCTTCCACTCCCGTCACTTCGATATCACCGGCAGAACCCTCCATGCCAGTTGTCACCGTGCGTTCCTCCGTCGTACCGTCCGAGTTTTGGATGCGAACATACTGCGTTCCGTCATCTCGCTCCAGTATCGCTCGCTGCTGGACACTCACGACGTCATGACGAATACCAGTGAGAATTTCAGCATCACCCGTCATGCCGATCTTGAGATTGTCATGGAGATAGACGAAGTCGAGTTTCACGCGATACTTCGTGACGCCATCCACGGCGGTAGACGCAGGGTCGATCTCGCCGACCCGAAGGTCATACTCCACCCCAGGAAACGCATCCAGCTCAATGGAGCCGGTTTGCGTCAGCAAAACTTTGGGAATATCTATTTCCGATACAAACATTTCCACTCGGTACGGTGAGCTTCCGAGCATCGTGATGGAAGGCTCGGCAGACGGACGAATTTCGCCGACTTTGACGTTCACCTGCGTGATGATGCCGTCGACTGGTGACGTGAGGACGGTGTCGCGGAATTGGGCTCCAGCACGAGCGAGATCAGCCTGCGCCTGACGCACGCGGGCGCGAGCGGCGTCGATATCGGTCTGACGGGCGGGAGCTTTCTTGAGTGCGAGCTGTGCCTCTTCGATGGCGAGCAGGGTCTGGTACGTGACGATGTCAGCCTTCGCACGGTCACGCGTGCCGGTGAGACTCACGATCTGAGCCTGTTGTGCGGCGATCTTGCTGTCATAGCCAGCGGATGCGTCCTGTAAGGACTTGATGGCCGTATCGATGGTCGTGAAAGCAGTCTGCGCCAAGGACTTCTGGGTGGCGATCGTGGATTTGTTCGTTTCGCGCGACGTATTCGTAAAGTACTCGGTGAGCGGCAAACTGGCCATAATGTCGTACGCGCGGTTCGCGACGTCCGTCGTCTGGGAGACAAGAGTGCGTGCGCGGGTCAGCTTCAGAAGCGCATCCTGATAGTTCTGGACCGCACCGACGTTTTGCGCGGTGGTGATATCAGCCTCGAGCGTGCGCATGTTGAGGACCAACGTTTCGTAGCTCGTGTTCTGGGATTTGGTGACCGCATCACTCACATCGTTGGCGCTGTAGACACCACGAATCGCGAGAACGACGGTCTTGGAAGTCGCAAGCTGCTGCGAAATCGTACTGCCGACTGCAGACACTTGTCCCGCGAGATTAATATCAACTTCGTTCTTCAGAGTCTGCAACTGACTATCAGCAATCTTCAAGTTTGCTTCGGCGCTCGTGACAGTCTGCTCCGCAACCTGCAACGACGCGCGCTTGTTATTCACACCCGCTTCAGCGATGGCAATGTCCTCAGGACGGCTGCCCTGCTCGAGTGCCGTCAGTGCGGCTTGTGCCGACTGTACGCTTGCGCTCGCGCTCGCGATGCCGGCTGAAAGTGTTCCGGAACGAAGGGCTGCAAGTCTCTGACCTGCCTTCACAGTGTCCCCTTCTTTGACGAGCACTTGCGTAACGACATCGATGGAGGAGAACTGCAGTTGCAGATCTTTCTCGGACACAACAGTACCGACCGCTTCCACGGCCTGCCTCAAGTCACCCTTGCGTGCGGTATCCGTCACGTACACGGGCTGCACCGGACGGGTCACGGCGTACACCGCCCATCCGACAAGTAGCAGGACGATAACAGCAATCGTGGACTTCAAGTGGCCCCGGAGATACCGGTACACCTGTTTCACGCGGGCGACGATGAGGACGAAGAATGCTTTCATAGGGGGAAAATACCATACGGAAGATCCTTGTCGGTGCAAAGCACGATAAGCTTGTCTATGCGGAGAACCATTGACAAATTATAGCAAAATGTCTTAAATAACGCAAACTTTCCCTATGGCCATAGATTCGATCTCCACAGCGCAGGGGTTCATCCAAGACATAGCCAGAATCACCAGTGACAACGCTGGAAGGCAGGCCCACGCCTTTTCGGATCTCGAGAACCAAGCTTTTACATTCGCAGAAAAGGAAGCGAGGCTGCACTTGAAGCAAGTAAACCTCGTAGAAGGCCGCGATTTCCGTATCGACAAAGACGCGATCGGTAACCTGCTTGTGACGGTGTTCGGACAAGACCGTTCGAAAACAGTGATGGCCGGTTCACACCTAGACTCTGTGTTGAACGGCGGAAAACATGATGGCGTGGACGGTGTTGCGTCCGCACTCGCATACCTCGAGAGTTTCGTGAAGAGCGAAAAGGAAGGACCGAACTACACGTTTGTCGTTTTCCGGGCTGAGGAATCTAGCCCGATGACCGGCGAGGCGTGTCTTGGAAGCAAGGTTCTGACGGGCATGATTACAGAGGAACGTCTTGCGGCTGTAACGTACGGGCTCAGAAAGGAAGAACGTCGACTGCTCCAAGACGTCTTTGGTCCTCGGCAATGGGAGGACATCATGAAACTCCGAGACACACCGTGGATCCGAGACGGAACGCTCTATCTTCCGAAAAGACATGATCACGACGGCAGTGGTGGTCCAAGCGACATGAAAGTGACTGTCTTTAACGAAGTTCATATCGAGCAAAGCGCCGTTCTGCAGACGGGCGGCTACCACGCAGGAATCGTTTCACATATCGGCGGATCGACGAACCGTAAATTTACGCTTGATAGCTCGCACCTTCCGTCGAACACACTAGAAACACACACGAGTCCGTGCGCCGTTTGGAACCTCGTCTTCAAAGGCCAAGAAGCTCACACGGGCGGAACGCCTCATAATGGGGCAGAAAACAAGAATGGGTCCACGACCGAATGGCATCGTCGGGATGCACTCGTTGGGGCTTGTGCGTTCGTGCAAGAACTTCTCACTCAACCTGATTGTAATATTTCCGTTTCATCACTCACAGTTCCGAGAGAGACGGGTTTCACGACTGTGCCCGCCGAGCAGCATCTCACAATTCACGCTCCGGCGGGCCAAGAAGATCGGGCAAACGACGTCATCCAAAAAGTCGCTAATAAAATCTGCCGATTGAAAGATTTGAACTTCAGCGTGACACGAGGCATCGAATCGTCGACCCCTGTCACCGTCCTTGACCGCAATAGCGTCTTGAAACACGTCAGCATTCCGCTCATCGTTGAACAAAATGCACGCGTCATTTCGCGGGAGGTGGCGTCACTCTTCGGGGGCAAGGTCCGAGCAACCGTGACGGATGCGACGCTTGACACATGTGGCATCCGCATGAACCTCAATACACGCGACATCAATCCCCGCAAACGAGACCAGCTCCTTGACGCTATCCGGACGCAAATGTTCGCATGCGGAATAGACACAGAAGCACTTTTTTTGGCGAAGGCTGCTGTGACGGAGCATATTCCACTTGATACAGACGTCGTAAGGATTGCAGAAGAAGAAGCGTGGGCACTCGGGCAACAGACACTTACGATGCCGTCGCAACCGAGTCATGACGCCGCCTGCATGCAAAAAGCTGGCGTGCCAACTGGCATGGTGTACGAGGCCCATGATGGACATAGTCACATCGCCACCGAATTCGTGGACAACCGCCAACAAGTAGACGCCTTCACGCTCCATCACTCAATCCTAGACCGTTACACTGGCATCGGAACTAGGTCTTCCGCAAAGACGCGAATGCTTCGGAAATAGCATCTGACGAGGGACGCATGACGATCCCCTCTTTTTCGAGCTTCGAGACATCAAGCTCGCAGTTACTACGTCCGGCTACGACAATCTGCGACAATTCTTCGACCGAAATTCTCTCGAACTCGTGAGAGGGGTCGACCTCATTTTTATAGCGCACCATGATGTCGTACGGTGAGACGGCTCTCGGATTCACGACGTTGTAGATACCGGTAGCGCGTTTGGCGACGAGTGTTTTCAAAGCTTCGAAGAAATCCGGCATGTACGTGATCGAATTCTTGGCATCGAGCACGCGCTTGTAGCCACGGAGTTTCGTCAGCAAATTGCGTGGACTGTTCGTGCCATCGAAGGGCATGCGAATCCGAAGCTGTAACACAGGAAACGGTTTCAGGAGTCGGTCACTCATGGCTTTCGTGAGCGAATAAAAGCTTCCCGTAAAATTCGGCTCGTCCTCTTCGGTGTATCCGCCTCCGCCTTTTCTCGCACCCGTGAAGATGCAGCCGGAACCGACGTGCACAAAGTAGATGCCGCGCTTCATGCATTCTTCGAGAAGGACGAGCGGACCTGTGACGTTGGCCCTCAGGGTCTCCTCTTTATGATCCTCACACCAGTCGACATTGGGCTTGCCTGTTTTTCCGGCAGCATTGATGACGGTATCGGGCTTCTCGTCATCCAACGCTTTGCGCACGGCAACGGGATCTGCGATGTCAACCTTTGGGGCCGCTGCATCGGGATACATCTCGCAGAGCTTGCCACCGAGATAACCGCCTCCGCCGAAAATGAGGACTTTCGTCATGGGGTCCACATCATAGAATGGCGCACGAGTTTTGAGTAGCTACAATGTTCGCATGAACGGAATGCGATATTCCATCGAGCGAACGAGGAACCGGACGTCGCGCGCGGTGCTTCGTGACGGGCTCATCCATATCAGACTCGCTCGAGGGCTTCATCAAGCCGAAGAACGAAGACACATCGAGTCGCTTCTTGGGCGGATGGCGAAGGTCTATGCACGAGACCTCAAGAAAATCAGTATCGATCCTTTTGGTCCACTCTTTCGTGGTGAGGACACCGTGAATATCGATCTCGCGACCGGATCTATCGTGAGTATCCGCGTAGCCGACGGACGGCGCACCAAAGCCATGCGGGTCGCAGGTGGATGGTCAGTCCTGCGTGGACTCGCGACCGACAACCGTACGTTTCAGCGCTATCTCTGGAAACTTCTCTCAGCCTCGGCTCACGAAGAAACCGAGTCACTCGTACGGCGCATCAACGCCGAAACTGTCAACGAACGCATCGATAGAGTTGCACTCAAGTACATGCGCTCACGCTGGGGAAGCTGCTCGACCGCACGCGTCATCGCTCTCTCCACACCACTCCTCCTCACGACACCTGACATTCTACGATACGTCATCATCCACGAACTCGCACACATCCGACATCCGGACCACTCGAAATCATTCTGGTCGCACGTCACCAAATATTCTCCCGATTACAAAGCGACACGAAAATTACTGCTTGGGTACAAGTTACCGTCGGCCTGAGGCGATGAAAAATTGACTTTGCTACCGGAACGTATGTAATGGAGTAGCATCCTCCCTCATCCTCATGGCCTCACTCGAAATCAAAGCGATTGCTCCCCCAGACTGCCTGAGTCCGAAAGAGCTTGCTGCCAAACGCACAGAGTTGACGCAACAAACCCGCAAGACAATCACAATACCTGCTCCGAACGAGAGTACGCACGAAGTGACGATCACAGTGCGCAGCATGCCAAGCGACGAGGAACAATTCACTGCGGCAAAAGCAGAGATCGAGAGAAAGCTTTCAGCTATGGGCTTCAAGCTCGATTGAGCCGTCTACTATAGTCATAGGCAGTCTGAAAGGTGGAAAAATAGTGGTGCGTCTGAGGAGCCCCTACCCTATAATTCCCACCGATGCCCAAGCGCCGTAGAAAGACCAAGGCAAGACGGACCAAGCGCCGCTCCAAAAAGAGCGACCTGAATCTGGATCTTGATTTGGAGGACCACACGCGGCGGCAGGTGAAAGCAGTGATCGCGATTGGAATCGGCATGGTTCTTTTCCTAGCGCCTGGCCCAATGGGACTCATGGTGACGAAAGGTCTCACCTTCTTCATGGGAAGCTGGCACACGCTGTTCCCGACGGTGCTCATTCTCTTCGGATGTCTGCTCATGATCGGCAATTCGCCAAACATTGAGCTCAAGCGATCGGTAGGTCTCTCCATGTGTCTTGCCGCTTTTCTCGGCATCGTGCAGCTCACGGCTCCGATGAGCGACCTCGCGGACCGTAGGAACGAACTCGGCGGTGCCATCGGCTTCATGATGGCGTTTCCCTTCGCTGCATTTTTAAGTGCGAGCGCCGGTTACATTATGCTCTCGGCGATGTTCATTGCGGGACTCTTCATCACGTTCGAGCCCGATCTCCCAGCGATTTTCCGGAGTCTCACCGCGGTAAAAGAAGTAAAGCAAAAGAGAATGCAGAAGGCCGAGCAACAAGAGGAGGATGATGACGATCTCGAGCAGGAACTGGCCCAAGCAGCGATCGATCTCATCGAGCGTGACAGCACGGACGCTCCGGATATCAATATCGTTCGTCCCGCATTTGCCGTCGAGCAGCCAAAACCGTCGGGTAAGGCCGCGGTACAAGCCGTCACGAAAGCCAAGACCCGCGAACTCCTTGAGATGAAAGACACGCGCTTCGAGGAATGGAAGTTTCCGGAGATGGAGCTTCTCGATGACAAACGAAGCGAGCTCACGGTGGACGACAAGGAGCTGAAGCGTCAGGCCGCGCGCATTAAGGAGAAGCTCGGGGAGTTCGAAGTCGAGGTCACGATGAAAGACGCTCACCCCGGTCCGACCGTCACACAGTTCACGTTGCAGCCGGCCGAAGGCATCAAGCTCAGCAAGATCGAGGGTCTCAAGAATGACCTCGCGCTCGCGCTCGCAGCGCAGAGCCTCCGTATCGAAGCGCCGATTCCAGGCAAGGCCTTGGTCGGTATCGAAATGCCGAACGAGATCAGGTCCACGGTGTATCTCCGCGAGATGCTCGAGTCGCCGCAGTTTAAACAGTCGGCTTCTCCGCTCACGATCCCGCTTGGACGTGGTGTCAGCGGCGATGCGTACGTGGCGACCATTGAGGACATGCCTCACCTTCTCATCGCCGGAGCAACCGGTGCCGGTAAGTCCGTCGCGATGAACACGTTCCTCATTTCGCTGCTGTTCCAGAACGCGCCGCACGAACTGAAGTTCATTCTCATCGACCCGAAGCGCGTGGAGCTCATGCCGTATAACGGCATCCCTCACCTCCTGACCCCTGTCATTACCGAGTCCGAGAAAGCACTGCAAGCACTGCGCTGGGCGATTGCGGAAATGGGACGACGACTGCACCGCTTCTCTGAAACCGGCGTCCGTAACCTCGCGGAATTCAATGACAAGCAGACTGAAGAAGAGAAGAAGTTGCCGCGCATCGTCATCGTCATCGATGAGCTCGCAGACCTCATGATGCGTCAGCACCGCAAAGATACCGAGACGATGATCGCACGCATCGCGCAGATGGCCCGCGCCGTCGGCATGCATCTCGTCATCGCCACCCAGCGTCCGAGCGTCGATGTCATCACCGGTCTCATCAAAGCTAATATCCCGACGCGCATCGCATTCCGCGTTGTCTCGCAAGTGGACTCCCGCACGATCCTGGATTCCATCGGCGCCGAGGACCTACTTGGTAAAGGAGACATGCTTTACATGACAGCATCCACTCCCAAGCCCGTGCGCATTCAGGGCATCTACGTCTCGACGAAGGAAATCGAGCGCGTCATCAACGTCATCAAGATCGCGGGAGGCGGCATGTTCACGGAAGAGATCACGCTCGGTAACGGCGAGCAAGACGAGAACGGCGCGGTGAACGGAGCAACCGGCACGATCAACCTCGATGCCGACGACAACGGTGGTGACGACCTGTTCTTCGAGGCCGTGCGCGTGGTACAGGAAACCGGCAAAGCATCAGCGTCCCTTCTGCAGCGTCAGCTAAAAGTCGGTTACGCTCGGGCTGCGCGTCTCCTCGATATCATGGAAGAGAAGAACATCATCGGTCCGTCGGACGGAGCGAAGGCGAGGAAGGTGTACATTGATAAGCTGGCGGAACCCGAAACGGTACAGTAGACATGGAGCTCCTGCTTGCCACCACAAACAAAGGCAAGATCGTCGAGATCGGCGACGTACTTTCGGATCTGCCAATAACGATAAAAGTTCCGGCCGACTTCCGCTTCACGGCCTCCCCGCACGAGCACGGCGAAACCTACCGTGACAATGCCATCATCAAGGCAGCGCACTACTTTGAGATCGCAAGGATTCCGACACTCGCCGATGACTCTGGGATCGTGGTCCACGCTCTCAAGGACGAACTCGGAGTGCAAACAAGACGCTGGGGTGCAGGACCGGACGCGACGGATCAGGAGTGGATAGAATTTTTTCTCAAGCGGATGGAATCAGAAACGAACCGCAAGGCGACGTTTGTCTGCGCCCTCGCATTCATCGATGAAACAGGCGAAACACACGTGTTTGAAGGCACGTGTGACGGCGAGATCACGACAACGTTGGAAGCCACCTATCTACCGGGCCTTCCGATCTCAGCCTGCTTCAAGCCGAATGGCTACGAAGTCGTGTATTCAGCCATGAGTATTGAACAAAAAAATAGTACAAGTCACCGTGGGCGGGCATTGAAGAAATTTCGGGATTTTCTGGTGCGCACGATTTAGCGGAACGTCACTTTGGTAACCGCTCGCTACTCCTTGTTACGGCCCCCACCCTCGGTCCCTCCCCCGGGTTCTGCGGAACAGCCGGGTGAGGGAAGCTCTGTCACACTATTAACACAGTTTCCCCCTCACCCGGCTGCTCCTTTTTAGGAGCCGGGGGGAGGGGTGGCGCCTCAGCGCCGGGGTGGGGGCCGTACGTGGTGCAGCAGACGAGAAACACCATTGATATTTTTGGGTCGTAAGCAGTTTTATATAGACAAACTATCGTTTTTAGAGTACAATAATATGATTGAACAAATACCAATTCCAACTCCGGCAGGCCTTTGAGGCTTTGAAGAAACATATTCGACAGCACTCTGATATTGTTGCATCGACATCATGTGGTCTCGTGATGGGTGCTTTGTTTCTGACCTACCTCGGTGAATTCGAGGCGAAGCAGGCCTCCGTCATTCCGCGCGGCACGAAGATGGTGCAGGTCATGTCGTCAGCCGCCTCGCCGGAATCAGTATCGACTCCTGAGCTTTTACTTGAGTCGTCTTCGTCCTCTGAGTCTTCATTGTCCAGTGTTGCCGCCAAACTCCCCTCTTCACCAAAAGCGCAGAAACCGGCGCCGATAGCAGCAACTCTACTGAAGCCTGCGGCGCCTGAATCTTCGTCGTCTGCAATTTCCGAACCTAAACCAGTGTCATCCTCTTCGCCGTCGGTTGCATCCGAGGCCGCAAGCACCAGCGACTTTCCGGCGTTTGATCACACGTCGTTTCCGGTCAGCAGAACCCCAAACTGGGGAGCGATGCGTACGCCACAGGAATGGAACCGCAGTCATGCCGAGATGACCGCCGCCGATTTTGTGTCACTGCCGCGGTACGACATGTCGACGCTCACGATCCCGATGTCGGAACTGACGAATCCTATCAGGGACGAAAACATTCCGATTATCACCGCCAAGCTCTTCTACTCGACACGGTATCTCGGCTCCTACGACCTGGATGCAGGTGAGCATACCGGTGGACACGCAGGCATCGACCTCAAGCTCGCGCGCGGCACTCCTATCGGCGCGATCGCAGGTGGCAGAGTGTCCTCGGTAGCAACGACAGAGACGCTCGGACTACACGTCGTCATCGAGCATCGGCTGAGAAACGGCGAAACGTACTACTCAGTCTATGGTCATTTTGATTCCACGTCCGTGAGTGTCGGACAAGAGGTGAAGCCAGGTCAGCAGATAGGGAATGTTGGCATGACCGGCAATACGTCCGCTCCGCATCTTCACCTGCAAGTGGACCGCGGAATAGCGGGAGGTCATCACATACCTTTCGTTGAAGGCGGTGATGCTGCATTGGACATGGTGCATCCGATCTCATTCATAACAAAGTACAGAAACGGCGAGCAATAAAAAAACGGCCCCCGAGCGGGAGCCGTCTTTATTCGTTCATCGATGCGGATTATTTGGCCGCCACGTTGTCCTTGATGTCGCGCTTCGCGATGTACCCGACGGGCAGACCTCCGACGAGGCGTCCCTTCGTATCGAGTTCGATCTCGAGACCCGGATGATCGGGGTGCTGCCACATGCTGACCACTCCACGGTGGTAGTCGCGACACGTCATCGGGAACAACTTCTCTACCGATCCTTGGCGATGCATGTACGTGTCCAGGTTGCTCTTGATGAGCGCAAGTGTGAGATTCTCTCCGCTGACGCATGCATTCCAGACCGGGTTTGATGAGACCACGATGCCCTTGGGATTGAGGTGGATGATGACGTCCGCTTTCTTCACCGGAGCGGCTGCCTGCTTCGGTGCGCAGAATGCCGGGTCCTTGAGAGCCGAGAGGATCATCGTGTCATCACGGTTCATGACGCCCGCCATGAAACTGCCGAGCCACTCGATGAAGGACGGAGCAGCATCAAATGGAATAGCCTTTTGCATCGAACAAATATAGGCAATCTCATCTTTGGAAAGAGGAATCTCGGGTCCACCTCCGAACGCTCCGGGAGCGACATCCGTTGTAAAGAATGAGGCAAGAAAGTTGGCCTTGGCGCTAAAAGTGTCAGTGCCATGGCCGCGGTGACCTCCGTTGCCTTGGATGCTGGCGCCGCCGCCGATGCCGACGTGACTGGTGGCATACGCACTAGGCATGGCAGAAACCGAGACTGCGAGAACGGCGGCGATGATGCATACTGACCTAAGCATACTCACAGTATTAACCCGGCAGCCGGGGATGGGAATTACAGCATGACGGTCCCACCGGAGAGGCAATCAGAAAACGGCTTCCTAGAGAGAAGAAAACGGTTCTGCGACAGACTGGAACAGTTTTATTGCAAGATGCCTTGAAAGTCCTCTTACCATGAGTCATGGACTTAGAGCCTGGTGAAATCGAGCGCGATGATCTTGGCCCATACCTCACGAATGAGTGTTTTCAGATCATCTTTTTCGGCCTGCGTTACCGTAAATTCTCGGGCAGCGGGGTCCTCTCCTCTCTCGCCGATGAACTCAAGCGTGAAGACCTGCGGCACGAGCAACGGATCGGCGATCTCGAGAAGGAGAGCGTAGAACACGAGCTGGCGGAAGTTGGCGCCTTCACGACCCGAACGCGACACTTTTCCTACCTCCGTGCCTCCGCGGATGGCAGACGGGGCTTTCGGTGCACCGGTCTTGTAGTCGATGACGACCGCGTCCGCTGACGTCGCTGAAACTGTGTCGATACGGTCGATCTTTCCTTTCAGCGGAATGCCCTCACCGAGCGGAGTCGCGGGGTCACTCAGACGTCCGCGATGATCACGCTCCACGGCATGCAGCACCGGCGACGCGTTCTGCAGTCTCGCCGCGAAATATTTGGGCAGCGCCACTTCGCCCTGAGCCATGAGGTCACTTCTCTGCTTGGCAGTGAGGATGTTTCGCTCGCTCAAGTGCCACGCAAACGCCTTCACAAAATCTTCCGATGAAAAATCTTTCTTGGACTTCTTCGCTCCGGCCCATTCTTTGAGCGCCCAGTGCACAGCGGAACCATAGCCAAGCGAGCGCTGCGACGACTCAGTGAGCTCTTCGGGCTGACCCAAAAGATCGACACGCCTGAACGTTACGGGGTCCTCGAGAAAACGGCTTAAGGAAGTCGGCGACAGCGAAAAGTTCTTAAGACGCTCCAAGAGATACGCATCAAGCTCGGCATCCGGATCACGCTTCGGTTGCAGTAGGATGAGAGACGACGTTTCGGGGGACTTGAGCACTCCGTCGGTTTCGGGAAGCGGGCCTGCTTCGGCGAAAAAGGCAGAAGGGGAGACCGCTCTCGCCCGCTCCCCTACCGCGAATTCGCGGGGGCAGATGAAGAGGAGCTCACGCTTGGCGCGCGTCATCGCGACATAGGCAACACGACGTTCGTCCTGATGTTTCTCAAATCGCTTCTGCTCGGTTTCCCAGCCGAAAAGCAAATCTTCCGGAAGCGAGAGAGACGATGGATTGCGGCGCTGATCCCAGTGCCCGTCACGGAAACTACTGAGAATGACGGTGTGGAACTCCAGGCCTTTGCTCTGGTGCGCTGTGAGAAGTTGCACACCTTCGGTCACGAGATGCGGGATCTGGTACGTGAGTCGCACTTGCCTGAAGTCGTCGTCATCGTAGAACTTCAAGTCGTGGAGAAACTGCTTGAGCGTCAGAAGCGGGGAGTCAAAACTTCGTTCTTTCACGTACCGGAAAAATTCTTCGACAACCGCAAGGTCCACCGGATCCAAATCCTTGGCAGCATCAGCGATGCCGGACTGCCGCAGCACGTGCTCCACGGTTTCGAGGACCGTGCGTGACTCCTGCTTCTGACGGAAGTCGTAGAGCATGTCCCTCGCGGAGATGAGCACCTCGCGATCGAGAAACGGCAGTTCGTAGGTCTCGAGCTCGAGGAGTAGATCAGAAATCGGAATCTTCTCCTCTCTGGAGGCGGCGATGAGACGAGCGATATCAGCCGGATGACAGCCAAAGCATTCGCACGCAAGCGCGTGGAGGAACGGGTCATCCCCTCTTCCGTCTGTGCTCTTCAGGATCGTGAGCGCCTGACGGACAACCGGATGCGCGAGGAGATCAGCTTTGCCGTGGAGCACGACCGGAATGTTACGGGCCCGAAGCACATCGTAGATCGGCCGGAGTTCGCCGTTCGTTTGCACCAAAACACAAAGCTCTTCGGCGGGAACGCCTTTCTTCATGCGGTCCTCGATGATGTCTGCGATGAGCCACGGTTCTGCTGAGTCCGATGCGGCGCGCAGTAACGTCGGGTCGTCACCTGTTTCTTTGGTGTGTGCTTTCAGGTCTTTCTTAAGCCCAGGAAGTTTGCCGACCAAACGCTCGTCATTTTTGGAAATCAGGCGACCTGCGGCGTCCAAGATTTTCTGCGTCGAGCGGTAGTTTTCCGTGAGCACGACGATGGGCGCTTTCGGAAACCGTTCATGGAATGACACCATGTGTGCGATATTCGCGCCCTGAAATCGGTAGATCGCCTGATCATCGTCACCGACGACGAAGAAGTTCGGATCATGCGGTAGTGTCTCGTACGTCGTAAGCCTATCGATCACCGCCCACTGGGCACCATTTAAGTCCTGCGCTTCATCGACGAGAATGTACTGATACCGCTCCTGCAGGCCGGAAAGAAGCCAATCTTCGACATTCAGGACTTTGAGCACCGTAAGGATCATGTCATCGTAGTCGTAGAGGCCTTTTTCCTCCAAGTACTCAGCGTAGGTCTTAGAGATGCGGATAAATTCGCGGAACTTGCGGGCAGCGAGCAGATTTTTTTCATGCACCTTCGTCCCCGGCTTACTTTTCTCGGCCATCACCGTGTCGTATTCGTCGGCGACTTTGAGAAGATCCGGCAGCGTCTTGCCTTCGCGCTTACAGTCACTGATGCGCCCGAGCAGTGCCGGAATCTTTTCGTACGGATTCTTGGGGTTGATGAGCTCGGATCCTCCACTCACCGAATCGATGATCGTCTGCATCGCCTGATATTTTTGGAGATCCGAAATTTGCTTGCGAGCCGACCAGTCCGAGAACGTCGGTGCGTTGCGGCTGATAATAGAATCACAAAATCCGTGGACCGTACTGACGGTGACACCGTACGCATCGGGCCCGATGAGTTCGCGGAGACGCTCACGCATGGCGGTAGCTCCGGAGGTCGAGAACGTCAGACACAGAATATTGCTGGGCCTCGCCTGCGTCTTCTTGAGGATGTTCGCGACCCGCATGCCAAGAACCTGCGTCTTGCCGGTACCGGGGCCCGCAATGACCATGACAGGACCTTCCACCGTATCAACGGCCTGCTTTTGACCTGCATTCAGCCGTTCGTACTCTTTTTCGAAAATACGCATGGCCTGAAGTATAGATCGTCTTCGGATCTATGCCATCATCACCGCCAGTACCGTAAGCCCAGCGCACTGGAACGCCACGATAAAGATAATCGCGAGCAGGAACAGGATGTAACCGAGTTTCACGGAGAGTAGTGATGCCCCGACGACAAAGATGAGCATTGGCCACAGGATGAGAACAGCAACGATGCCGATGAGTGCGAGTCGAAGAAACATCGAGATCCAATGGCCAGACGTGCGGCGCATACTAAGGTGCAAACTCTGAAAGACGCCGGCTTCACCACTCGCAAGAAAGACAGGTGCCAGTGACAGACGCGGAAGCATGTAGAGAGCGATCGCAGGGCCGACAAGCGGGATCCAAATGAGGGAGCGCACGAGCATCCAGATCACGAGTCCGCACATCGGGAAAATGTACATCGGGAGTCTGCGCGCGGTTTCGTACGCCGACTGCGATCCGCCGCTGAAGAGCAACAAAAAGAATACTGCAGCACAGAACATCACGATGATATTGAAGAGCAGTTGCATGAAAACAAACGACGACACTCTCCTGAGGTACGTGAGGCCGACTGCGTGTTCGCCACTCGGCGGCTGCTGGACCGCATCAGAGCCGATTCGGAAGCCACTCGTCTCCATGAACTCCGAAACATCCATCTCCGAGATCGCTATGAGATCCGCATC